>JAXJQE010000208.1:0-5774 GCA_036311305.1 Bifidobacterium sp. | reverse complement strand
TACCTGCTGCGCACGTGGATGCGCCGCCAGGGCGACGCCCTGGCGCGCCTGTGGCGGCTCGGCGAGCCGGTGGCGACTGCCGCCGGCGCCATCGCGGGCGTCGACCCGGCGCCCACCGAGGCGGACATCGCGCGCACCGCCGACTCCATCCTCACCGGCGCGTTCACCGGCGACTTCGCGGTGGCGCTCGACCGCGCCGCCACGTTCGTCGACGTCATCGTGCTCGGCCTGCGCGTGCAGGCGCGCCGCACCGCCGCGCGCGCCCAGTCGCTGCGCGACACGGCGCCCGACACCGCCGCGCTCGACGCCGAGGCCAAGCGGCTGCGCACGCAATCCGCGCGCCTCTCGCACACCGGCGCGAACCTCGGCACCACCGCCCGCGACCTGCGCGAGGGCACCCACCTGTGGCGCCAGGGCAAGCTGGAGTAGCGGGTGCGCCGTGCGCCGCAGTAGGACCTCGACACGGGATTGTGGGGAAATCGCGTGGAGGGGTGGCGGCGCGGGCGCGGATATGTATGAAGTCGCGTCGGGCCGTGTATAGCCCCGGGCTCCATTTTTTGCCGCTGCGAGCGGCCCTTGCGCCGACATGGCGCTTTCGCGGTCCGGCGTTTTTACGTAGGAACCCCCGCATCCGTCAGGATGCGGGGGTTCCCTCGTTGTGCGGCGCCCCGCCTCAGCTGACCAGTTCGCGGTCGATGTACTCGAGGTAGGGCTTCACGTTGACATTGTGGCGGTAGGTGCAGTACCACTCGTAGGACTCGCGCAGGCCCTGCTCGAGCGGCGTGAGCGTCGGCAGGATCTTCTGCTGGGCTCGCACGTCGAGCGCGAACTCGTAGTCGTGGAACGGGAAGAACAGCCGCTGCTCGATGCCGGTGACGTTCACGCAGGGCGCCATGGCGCGGTCCGCGGCGCGGTAGCACATCTCGACCCACTCGCCCACGCTCACCGTCTGCGGGTTGCCGACGTTGAAGATGTGCTGCTCCGGCTGCTGCTCGATGACGCGCTCGACGAACAGGCACAGGTCGCGAATGTGGAAGAACTGCAGGCGCTGGGCGCCGTCGCCGGGCATGCGGAAGACGCGGTCCTGGCATGCGCAGTCGAACACGAAGGCCTCACGGTACACGTTGTTGCCCGGCCCGTACAGGTACGCGGGGCGGATGATGTACGGGTGCTCGACGCGCTCGAGCAGCGTACGCTCCGCCTCGATCTTGCCGGCGCCGTAGTCGCCCCACACGGGGTTCGCCCCGAGGCGCGCGGCCTCGGCGAACGGCTGCAGATTGTCCGACGGGTACACCGCGCTCGAGCTGATCATGATGTACGTGCCGACGTGCGCGTGCGCGAGCGCGGACGTGAGCTCGACGACATCCTCGGCGTCGTACGCGTTGACGTCGATGACGACGTCGAAGTCCTCGCCGGCCAGGCGGTCCCCCAACTCGCCGCGGTCGCACTGGACGACCCTGACGCCGTCGATCTGCGGCTTCGTGCCGCGGTTGATGACGGTGACGTCATCCCCGAGCGCGTTGAAATGCCATGCCAAAGACTTGCTGACGAACACCGTCCCCCCCCCCCCCCCGGTGATCAGAACCTTGCGTGCCACAGCTCCCCTTTCTGATGGTGCAGCATTACCCTTGCAGTTTCCTGACCTGTGCAGTCCTTTTGTTGTGCAATGTGTTGCGCAGTCGTGTATCTTCGCTGACGCGTTCGGCCGGGGGTCCTTCCCCTTCCGAACAGAACGAGCCTAGCAAGCGCGGGCACGGAGTGCCATGGGCCGTCCCACGATTCGGGCCCGAAACGCCGGTATGCGAACGGACCTGATAGCGCTCGCAGCCCTCGCGTCCCCTCGCGCGCGAGGCGAGCCGCACCGTCCGGCCCGCAAACGCTCGCAGGCGCCTCTCACGCGCATAGGCACCGCGCGTTATGCTAGGAGGCATGGAACTTCAAGTTTTGGATCATCCGCTGATCGAGCACAAGCTGACCGTGCTCCGTGACAAGAACACCCCCTCCTCCACCTTCCGCGAGCTCGTCTCCGAGCTCGTCTCCCTCGAGGCCTACGAGGCCACCCGCAACCTGGCCGTGGTGGACAAGAAGATCGAGACGCCGGTGGCGCCGATGGTCGGCAAGGCCATCGCCAAGCCGCGCCCGATCATCGTCCCCGTGCTGCGCGCCGGCCTGGGCATGCTGGACGGCATGACCCGCATGCTGCCGAGCGCCGAGGTGGGCTTCCTGGGCATGAAGCGCGACGAGGAGCACCCGACCCAGCAGATCACCTACGCGAACCGCCTGCCCGACGACCTCTCCGGCCGCCAGTGCTTCCTGATCGACCCGATGCTGGCCACCGGCGGCACGCTCGTCGCCGCGACGCACTACCTGGCGGAGAAGGGCGCCAAGGACGTCACCGCCATCTGCATCATCGCCGCCCCGGAGGGCATCAAGTTCGTCGAGGAGACCATCGACCCGAGCATCGACTTCCGCGTGGTCGTGTGCGCGGTGGACGAGGGCCTCAACGAGAAGAGCTACATCGTCCCCGGCCTGGGCGACGCCGGCGACCGCCTCTACGGCGTCATCGACTGACTTTCGAGCCCCAAGGACGCGGGAAGGGACCTCTCAAGGGGTCCCTTCCCGCGTCTTTGGGCGCGAGACCGATTTCGGAGAGTCGCCTGGAGGGGGTTCCCGCCAGTATGCCTTGATGAGGAATGGCGGAATTCCGCCATTCCTGCAATCCGCATACTGGGAGGCACCCCTCCGGGCGACTCTCCGAAATTGTTCTCGGCGTCACAGCTCCAGGTCGTGTCCCGGCGTGCGGTCGGGCACGTACGCCTCGAAGACGAAGCGGTCGAAGTACGGCAGCGCCTGGTCGTACTCCTGGCCGGAGCGCACGGTCCACGCCACGGCGAGCGCGCCCATCTCGCGCACGAGCCTGAGGGCCTTGGAGGAGCCGTTGCGGTAGTCGTAGGCGACGAAATCGGGCCGGCTCATCCAGTTGAAGATGAGCTTGCCGGCGCCCCACACGACCGGGTTCGCGGAACCGAACGCGGCGTCCTCGGCGAGCTGGCCGCGCGCGACGTCGGGGTGGTTCTCCTTGTACCAGTTCATCGCGGCCGGGTTGAAGGACTCGACGACGTACAGGCCCTGGTAGGCGCCGAGCAGGTCGGCGGCCTTCGTCATGAGCGTCGCGTCGCGCTCGTCCCAGGAGCGCATGTCGGCGAACTTGAACTCGACGATGATCGGCACCTTGCCGTCGACGACGCGCAGCACGTCGCTGAGCAGCGGCACGTGCTGGTAGTAGCCGTCGGGCGCCTTGTCGGGCGTCGTCACGGCGGCCGGGTCGTCGTCGGTGGCGCCGGGCAGCAGCGGCGAGGTCTCGGCGCCGGGCGCGGCGGTCGGGAACAGCGGGATGCGCACGAGCTCGTCGTACGTGAGGTCGGCGACCTTGCGCGGATCGCCGGCGACGCGCAGCAGGTCGGCGTCGTGGATGACGACGACCTGCTCGTCGAGCGTGAGCTGCACGTCGAGCTCGATGCCGTAGCCAGCCTCGGCGGCGGCGGCGAACGCGGCGATCGAGTTCTCCGGGGCGATGGGGCCGACCTCGTCGGGCGTGCCGTAGCCGGCCTGCATGGCCATGCGGCGGGCAAGCGCGACGTACTCGCCGCTCTCGCCGGCGTACTGCTGGCTCAGGCCGGACCCCGCGTCGTGCAGGCCGCGGTGCGCGTACATGACGTCGGGCAGCGTGGGCACGTAGTTGCGACGCTTGTTGCCGAACGAGCGCGGCATGACCGCGAACAGGCCCGCGCCGGCGGCCACGGCGCCGCCGATGAGCAGATTCCTGAAGAGTTTCTTCGCCATTGGGTTCCTCCTTGACACGCCGTGCGGCGCGCGCACGGCAAGGACCGTATACCTGCCGAGCGTAGTGCACGGCGCGCGCGGAGGCGCGACGGGCGCTGTGAGCGAACTACTTGCGTTTCGATTTCTTCTTCAGCGCGTGGTTCTTGGAGAGGATGTCGAAGACGATCCAGGCGCCGAGGATGAAGGCGGTGACGTAGCCCATGAAGCCGACGACGGGGATGCCGAAGACGATGGGCCGCATGCCCGCCCCGTACACGGTCGACGAGCCGATGAACAGGCCGACGACGATGAGGGCCATCGCGATGCGGTTGACCATGTCGCTCAGCGACTGCAGCGGCTCCTCGGAGCCGACGAGCTCCATGTTCATGCGCAGCTCGCCGCGGGTGAGCATGCGCAGCGCGGTGTTCGCCTCGGTGACGGCCTTTAGGCCGCTGTGCACGGCCTCCTGGCCCTCGACGCCGAGCGACTTCGCCTCGTCCTTGATGGCCTGCGTCGTCGTCTTCTCCGTGGCGATGTGCTTGGAGATGATCTCGATCATGTTCACGTCGGGGATGAACTTGTCGAGCAGGCCCTCGAGCGTGACCAGGGCGCGGCCGACGGTGGTCACCGAGCTGGGCACCTCGATGCCGTGGCGGCGCGCCATCGAGGTCAGCGACGCCATGAACGACGCGAGGTCGAGGTCCTGCAGGTCGACGGTGCCGAACTCCTCGATGATGCCGTCGAGGTCCGCCAGCAGCGACGGGTAGTCGGTGCGGTCGGCGGCGGTGCCGGCGAAGCGCAGCAGCGCGTCGGCCAGCTGCGCGGAGTCCTGCTTGGCCACCGCGAACAGCATCTGCTTGAGCGCCGCGCGCGTCTGTGCGTCGAGGCGGCCGGTCATGCCCAGGTCGAGCAGCACGATCTGGCCGCCGCGGATCTCGATGTTGCCCGGGTGGGGGTCGGCGTGGAAGAAGCCAGCGTCGAGGATCTGCGCGGCGTAGTTGTCCACGAGCTTGGTGCCGATCTCCCTGAGCGAGTAGCCGTCGTCGATGAGCTGGCGCGTGTGCGCGATCGGGATGCCGTCGATGTACTCCATGACCAGCACGTGCTCGGTGCACAGGTCCGTGTACGGCGTCGGGCAGTCCATGTACGCGTAGTGGTCGCAGAACCGCTTGAACTCGCACAGGTTCCTCGCCTCGTTGAGGAAGTTCGTCTCCTCGTCGAAGGTCTCCCACAGCTCCTCGACGACGCCCTGGAAGTCCACGACCTGCGAGTTGCGCATGATGCGCGTGGCGCCGCGCGCCAGCGAGCGCAGGATGGAGATGTCCTCGGCCATCGTGATGCGCACGCCCGGCCGCTGCACCTTGACGGCGACGTCCTCGCCGGTCACGAGCGTGGCGCGGTGCACCTGCGCGAGCGACGCGGAGCCCAGCGGCGTCGTGTCGATGTGCGCGAAGACCTCCTCGACGGGCCGCTGGAACTCGTTCTCGAGCGTCTCGAGCACCACCGAGTACGGCATCGGGTCGGCGTCCGCGCGTAGCTTCCCCAGCTCGTCGCAGAACGCCTGCGGCAGGATCTCGGAGCGCATGGACAGGATCTGCCCGACCTTGACGAAGGTGGGGCCGAGCGCCTCGAACATGAGGCGCATCTTGACAGGCGTCAGTCCCTGCAGCGCGTCGAACTCGACGGCGATCTTGCCGATCTGCCGCAGGCGCTTCGCCTTGCTGCGCCGCGTCAGGTGGTACTGCTCGGAGAACGACTTGCGGTGGGCGCCGAACAGGCCGATCGTCTCGCTGTCCGCGGCCTCGCGCCGGCGCAGCTCGTCCGCCGACGGCGGCAGCGGGTGCATGGAGGTGTACTGCTGCTCGACGTTCGTCGGGTGCTGCTCGGCGCGCGTGCCCGCGGCGGCGTCCGGCGCCTTGAGGCGGCCGCCACCGGCCGTGGCGGCCGTGGCG
>JAXJQE010000207.1:0-2676 GCA_036311305.1 Bifidobacterium sp. | reverse complement strand
GTATCCGAATGCGCCTCGCGCACGGCATGGCCCTGCGTGGCGCGGGGCGTGGCGTCGACGGTGCCGTGGGCGGCGTCCGAATGCGCGCTGCGGGCCGTGCGACCGCTCTGGCGCGCGGCGTCGTCGTGGGCGCGCGCGGCGTCACGGGGCGTGCCGGAGTGCACGCTGCGCGCGGTGCGCGCGGCGTGCTCCCCCTGCGGGTCGTCGTGGCCGTCGTGCCCGGAGGACGACGAGCGGATGGTGCGTGGCGCCATGCCTCAGTCCTTGTCCGCGAAGCGCGCTTCCAGCACATGCAGGACGACCGGCGCCATGCGCGTGATGTCGCCGGCGCCGACGGTCAGGACGACGTCGCCGGGCTCGGCGCGCATCGCCATCATCTGCGCGGCGGTCGCCATGTCCTCCACGGCCTCCATGGCCGTGTCGGCGTCCGCGGGCAGCGCCTCCACGATGGTGGACGGCGTGACGTCCGGGAAGGCCGCCTGCTTCTCGCGCGCCGGGAAGATGCCGGTGACGATGACGTCGTCGGCCTTGGCGAGCGCGCCGGCGAACTCGGGCGCGAAGAACTTGGTGCGGGAGAACAGGTGCGGCTGGAAGAGCACGCGCAGCTTGGCCTGCGGGTAGCGGCGGCGCGCGGCGTCGAGCAGCGCGCCGATCTCGGTGGGATGGTGCGCGTAGTCGTCGACGACGGTGATGCCGTCGACGTCGCCGTGCACCTGGAAGCGGCGGGAGGCGCCGAGGAACGTGCGCAGCGCGTCGGCGGCGGCCTTCGGGTCCATCCCGAGCAGTATGGCGGCGAGGATGGCGGCGGTGGCGTTGCGTGCGTTGTGGATGCCGGGCACGGCGAGCGTGACGGGCAGCGTGAGCGCGGTGCCGGCGGGGTCGACGTCGGCGGGGATGTCGAGCGTGAAGCGTTCGGCGCCGCTGCCGGCCTGCTCGGTCTCGGACTCGATGCGCACGTAGCGCGCGCCATTGAGGTCGCCGAGCTCGTCGCGCGGCGTGGTGCCGTACGCGATGGCGCGCGCGGCGACGTCGGCGGGCAGCATGCGCAGCACGTCGAGCGCGCCGGGGTCGTCGACGCACATGATGATGGCCTGACGCGCGTGCGAGGTGTGCTCGACGAACGCGCGGTGGTAGTGCTCGGCGTCGCCGTAGTGGTCGAGGTGGTCGGGCTCGGCATTGGTGACGATGGCGATGGCCGGGGTGTACTTCATGAAGCTGCCGTCAGACTCGTCGGCCTCGGCGACGAGCACGTCGGACAGGCCGGCGTGGCCGCCGTCCATCGTGGAGCCGTCGGGGCCCTGGATGGAGCCGCCGATCGCGTAGCTGGGGTCGGCGAGCGCGCCGGTGCCGGCGTTGGTGAGGATGTGCGCGAGCATGGAGCTCGTGGTGGTCTTGCCGTGCGCGCCGGCGACGGTCACGGCGCGCTTGCCGCGCATGAGCAGGTCGAGGATGTCCGAGCGGTGCACGAGGCGCGCGCCGGCGGCCTCGGCGGCGACGATCTCCGGGTTGTCCGGCTTGATGGCGCTGGAGTAGACGACGACCTGCTGGTCGGTGATGTTCTCCGCGCGCTGGCCGAACTGGACGGGCACGCCGAGGCTGATGAGCCGGTCGGTCTTCGCGCCGGGGGCCATGTCCGAGCCGTCGACGGGCACGCCCTGCTGGTGGAGCATCTCGGCGAGCACGCTCATGCCCGCGCCGCCGATGCCGATGAAATGGGTGCCGCCCAGGTCCTGGGCGCGTTCGTCCTGCCCGAACCGTGCGACGGTCGGGTCGAGGTTGGTGGTTTCGCTCGCGTTCTGCTCGCTCACTGTGTGCTCCTCCTGCGTTGTGTTCAAGCTTGTGGTGCGTCGTCCGCGGTGCCCTCGTCGGCGTCGCCGTCCTGCGCGGGCGTCTGCCCGGCGGCCGCGGCGCCCTCGACGGGCACGGCGGGCACGAGGTCGAGGATGTGCTGGGCCATGCGGTCGGCGGCGTCGCGGATGCCGTACTGCCAGGCGTTGCGGCCGAGCGTGGCGAGGCGGTCGGGGTTCTCGAGCAGCGGCGGGATGTTGGCCGCCACCCACTCGGCGTTGAAGTCCGCGTCGTCGACCATGATGCCGCCGTCGGCGTCGACGACGGGCTGCGCGTTGAAGCGCTGCTCGCCGTTGCCGATGGGCAGCGGCACGTACACGGCCGGCAGGCCCAACGCGGTCAGTTCGCTGACGGTGCCCGCGCCGGAGCGGCAGATGACCAGGTCGGCGCACGCGAACGCCAGGTCGATGCGCTCGAGGTACTCGGCGGTGTGGTAGTCGCGGCCGTGCTCGACCTGGCCGCCGAGGCCGGCGAGGACCTCCTCGCCGGCGGACTGCGCGACGAGCCGGTCGACCTCCTCCTTCTTGCCCTTGCCGGTCAGGTGCACGACCTGCGTGTGGTCGAGCAGCGTGTCGGCGTTCGCGGCGATGGCGCGGTTGAGGTTCACGGCGCCCAGCGAGCCGCCGGTGACGACGACGATGGGGCGCGCCGGGTCGAGGCCGAGCTCGGCGGCCGCGGCGGCGCGCGACTCGTCGCGGTCGCCGCGGCGCGTGGAAGCGAGCTTGGCGATGGCGGGGCGCAGCGGCAGGCCAACGCGGCGCATCGCGCCCTTGGCGCCGACCTTCAGATCGGTGTTCCCGTAAGCGGTGCCCACGAAGGCCGCCCATT
>JAXJQE010000206.1:0-7022 GCA_036311305.1 Bifidobacterium sp. | reverse complement strand
GCTCGACACCGCGGGGCGCAACACGCCGGCCCGCGGGCTGTATGAGAAGAACGGGTTCCGGGTGGCCGCGACGCGCGCCATCAAGGTCGGCGCGGGCGACGTCAACCCGGACCACCTGTTCCTGGAGAAGGCGCTCGACTGAGCGGCGGGGTCAGTAGTCGGCGTCGATGAAGAGCCAGTTGCCCGGGTCGGTGTTCGCGGCGCCGGGGGCGTAGGCGTAGTAGAGGCGCGGGGTGTTGTCCGCCGCGAGACCGTCCTGGCCCTGGTCCGTCGCGCAGGTGTATTCGGCGTCCGCCACGGCAATCCTGTCCTTGCCGTGGTCCTTGATGGCGGCGCCGAGGGAGGAGTAACCGGGAGCCTCCTTCTCGTCCTCGAGCTCCTGGGCGATCACTTTGTCCGATTCCTTCTCGTCGTATGTGATGGTGAGCAGCGTGCAGCCGCCGTTGCCCATGAGGCGCTGCTTGGTGTCCTCGAGGAGGTCGTTCACCTCGCTCGTCGTGAACTTCGTGGACGAGCCGGCCGTCATCTTCAAGTGCGAATCGTCGGCGTGGCTCGGCCACAGGAAGAAGGCCGCCACGATCGCCGCGACCACCGCCACCGCGATCACGATCCACACGGCCACTTTCCAATGCCGCTTCCCGCTGCCTGCCATGATGCCTCCCGAACTCGCGCCCGCGTGTCCGCCGTTCCCTGGGTGCGTGGTCGCAAGGGGCCGGACGTGCGTTGCCGCCATCATAGATGCCACGCGTCAACCTATTTCGCCTATTACGCGACGGATTTCCACGAGATTCGGTTCCGAAGGGTCCCAAAACCTGCGATTTCATGGGTTTAGGGACTCCTCGGAAAGGCCGGAATGAACAATCCGTCGCGTAATAGGCGAAATAGGTCCAGGGCACCCGGAGGAAGCCGCCGGCCTGACCAAAAAACTCCCCCTGCGGAAGGCAGGGGGAGCCATTGATGGAGAGGGCCCGGTGAGGTGGCGGCCCGAACGGTCACCTGGTGCTCACCGGGACAGGGGTTGGCCGATCGGCCCACGGTACGGGTGGGCCGATCGGCCCGCTTGGGGCGGGGCGGATCAGCCCACCTTGCACGGGGCGGTGGTGCCGATCGTGCCGGAGTTGTCCGTCACGACGGCGGTCTCGCCGGTCGCGGTGTAGTTCTGGCCGCTGACGCCGCCCTTGTTGTCCCAGGTGCCCGAGCCGTTGTTGAACACGAACTCGACCTGTTCGTTGTTCGGGTTGTCGATCACGGCCTTGACGTAGCCGTCGCACGCGGCGGTCATCTTCACGCCCGGGGAGGTGGTCCATGCGCCGGAGCCCACGCGGTAGTGGATGTAGGTGGAGTCGGCGCCGAACTTGCTGCTCGGGTAGTAGATGGTGGTCGTCGTGGCCGTGGTGCTCGAGGACGAGGAGCTCGATGAGGAGCTGGACGAGGACGCCGCGCACGGGGCGGTGGTGCCGATCGTGCCGGAGTTGTCCGTCACGACGGCGGTCTCGCCGGTCGCGGTGTAGTTCTGGCCGCTGACGCCGCCCTTGTTGTCCCAGGTGCCGGAGCCGTTGTTGAACACGAACTCGACCTGCTGGTTGTTCGGGTTGTCGATGGTCGCCTTGACGTAACCGTCGCAGGCGGCGGTCATCTTCACGCCGTTGCCGGAGGTCCAGGAGCCGGTGCCGACGCGGTAGTAGATGTACGTGGAGTCGGCGCCGAACTTGCTGCTCGGGTAGTACACGGTCGTCGTGCCGGTCGAGGTGGTCGAGCTGCCGCTCGTGGAGCCGCCGCTCGTGGAGCCGCCGGTGGTGCTGCCGCCCGTGGTGGAGCCGCTCGTCGAGCTCGAGGAGCCGGATGCGGTGAAGACGGCCACCTGGCCGCTCTTCACCGTGCCGGAGGTGATCTTCTTGTTCGCGACGGTCATCGTGCCGCCGTTCACCGCGTCGGTGTAGGTGCCGTCGTCGAGCGTCGTGGACAGGCCGGCGAGGTTCTTGTCGCCGTCCATGTTCGCGATGGTCACGCCGTCGTCGGCCGCGCTCGAGTCGCTCTTGTAGCGCTCGACCATGAGGCAGTTGTCGGACTGGCAGTTGCGCAGGTACTCGGACTCGCCCTCCATCTTGTTGCGGAACTTGTTGACGGCGACGACCTCCTTGCTCTTCCACAGGTCGCTGCCCGCGTCGCCGAGCTGCGACTGCTCGGTGAACTGCGCGTTGGTGCCGCCGGAGCCGGTCGGGCGGTCGAAGAACAGCGGGGCGCCGCCGGCGCGCGAGGCGAGCACCGCCCAGCCCATCGTCAGCTGCCAGTCGGTCAGGCCGGTGGAGACCTTGTCGCCGTTCGCGTAGGTGTCATGCGACTCGACCCAGGTCACGAGCTGGTTGTCCTTCGCGCCCTGGCCCTGCAGGGAGTTGAGCGTGCCCGCGTTGAGGTTCTTGTTCTGCAGCGCGCTGCGCAGCACGTAGCCGTAGCTGGACGCCGTGTTGCCGCCGCCGTTGGAGGAATACTTGGTGAACAGGTCGACGTACTTGCTCGGGTCGAGGCCCGCGTCGCCCTGCAGCACCTCGCCGTACTGGTACTGCGCGCCGTTGTTCAGGATCGTGTCGAAGTACGGGGAGTGCGTGGAGAACTCGTCGGGCAGCTCGATGTGCTTCGCGGCGTCGTAGCGGAAGCCGTCCACGCCGTCCGCGACCGCGGTCTTCAGGAACGTTTGCATACGGTTCGCCACTTCCTGGTTCTCCGTGTTGAGGTCCCACAGACCGAGCAGGTGGCAGTGCGTGACCTGCCAACGGTTGCTGTAGTTGATGTTCGTGCCGTTGTCGCTGCAGCCGCCCTCGGTCTTCGAGTGGAAGTAGCTGGAGTTCTGCCAGCTGGAGTCGATGGCGTTCCAGTCGGAGCTGAAGTGGTTGATGACGGCGTCGACGATGACGCGGATGCCGTACTTGTGCGCCTCCGCGGTCATGGCCTTGAGGTCCGACTCGCTGCCGACGACCGCGTTGCCGATGTTCGTGCCGGTCGGCTGGTACACGTAGTACCAGTTCTCCGTGAACTTCTTGCCGTTGACCGGCCCCTTGATCTCGCTGATCGGCGATGTCTGGATGGACGTGTACCCGGCGTCCGCGATCGCCTTCATGTTGTTCTTGATCGTGTTGAACGACCACATCCAGGCATGCAGGATCGACCCGTAGTTCATCTCCTTGGACAGGCCCTCGCTCGTGCGCGCCTGCTCGAACGTCGCGTTGCCCAGCGTGCGCGCGTAGCTCGTGGTCTCGGCGGCGTTCGCGGTGCTCGCGGCGAACGGGCCGCTGGCGTTGTTGGCGGCGCCGAGCGCGAACGTGGCCGTGAGCGCGGCGAGCGCGGTGACGCCGGCCAGCGCGCGGCGCGTGGCCGTGCGCAGGGGGTGGCGGGTTGGCGCGGCTTGCGCGGCTTGCGCGGCTTGCGCGGTGGTGGCGCGCGCGGTGTAGCGGGCCGACGACGACGTCGACGACGACGAGGTCGATGCCGGCTGGCCGTCGATGGCCGGTCGGGCGTCCCTCGGGGATGATGCGGTGGAACGTGACAGTGGTCTCATCCGCTGTGTCCTTACTCTTTGTACCTTTCCTTGTCGCCGCGGACCCGCATGGCTTCCTCGACCATGCGCCGGCGGGGCGTGCGGGGTGCGCCGGTGCCGCCATGGCACCGTTTCCTCCGTTCGTCCCGCGGCGAACGGCATGGCGATGGCGCTGTCATAGCGCAATCGTTCGCGTGTCCGCCTCCACGGCTGAGGGCATTGTAGTCCGATTGGCTTGGGACAGTTCCCGATTGCAAAACTGCAAGCGGTTGCAGGATTCGCGGTACGTTATGTCAGATATGGGGAAGTGTTGCGCCGCTTGTGGGGAAGTGGCCGCGGTGCCTTGGCCCATGCCCCCATTTCGCCCGTCGGGGATGCAACAGGAAGGCCCGATCCGTGATGTTGTTTCATGCCGCTTTTCCGATACGTGCCCAAGCACCCCCGATTCCGTGGGCGATGCCCCAAATCAGACAATCCAAAAGAAGATGTACCACTCCGCTGATCCCGTAGCGGCCCGAATGAAGGTGTAGATGATGCTGCGATAGGCCGAACCATGATGCATCTCATGATGCATCGGTCGGACCAGGATGTACTGACATGCCTGTCGTCCGGCATCCATCCGCTGTGTATCCACAGCAAACCCTGTGCACAAGTGGACGCTCCCCAAAAGTTCTCCACCGAAGCGAATGTGGATTGTCCTTCGAAAGTAGAACCTCTCCATCTGAGGAGTCCACCATCTGAGGAGGCCACCATCTGGTGAGGCCACCATGCAGAATTCCTACTTCCGGTCCCTGGCCGCAGTAGGACCTCTGTACGAAGAGGGACTCGGGTGTCGAGGTTTTACTGTCTGTTCCCAACCAAAGTAGGACCTCTGCACCGCAAAACCGCAAAAAACAGGACGCCCGGGTGCTGGAGATGGATCCCCGTCCATCGCCAGCACCCGGGCGTCGCTTGGGCTCCCCGTATGTTGGTCCTGATACCCGGCCGCTGCCGGGAGGCGCTGCCTCCGGCGCCTCCGGGGCCGCCGCCCCGACGGCCTGCCCCTTCACCTCCCTACCGGTACTGCATCCCCCCGTCCACGATGATGGTCTGCCCGGTCACATAATCGGCGTTGTCGCTCGCGAGGAACGACACGGCGCCGGCCACGTCGCGCGGCACCTCGCACCGTCCGAGCGCGATGGTGTCCACCATGTCCTGGAAGTTCTGCCCGACCGGTTTGCCGTTGATCTTGCCCATCTCGGCGTCGATGTACGTCCACATCGGGGTGTCCACGATGCCCGGCGCGTACCCGTTCACCGTGATCCCCTTCGGCGCGAGCTCCTTCGCGGCCGCCTGCGTGAGCGCGCGCACCCCGAACTTCGTCGACGAGTACGCGCCCAGGATCGGGAATCCCTCGAACCCGGCGATCGACGACGCGGAGATGATCTTGCCTTTCTCCTTGCCCAGCTCGTCGAACTTCTTCGCCGCCGCCTGGATACCGTACACCACGCTGAACAGGTTGATATGCATGATCTGCTCGAGCTGCTCGGTGGTGATCTCCATGAACGGCACGACCTGGCAGATGCCCGCGTTGTTGACCATGACATCCAGCGTGCCCAGCTCGCCGACCGCGTCGTCGACCAGACCGAACACCTGCCCGCGGTCCGACACGTCCGTCGCGCGGAAGAAGGCGCGCCGGCCGACGGCCTCGATCTGCTTGATCGTCTCCTGGGCCTCGTCCTGCTGAGAGGGGAGGTCGGCGACGGCGACGTCGAAGCCGTCCTCGGCGAGCTTGACGGCGATGCCGCGGCCGATGCCGCGCGCCGCGCCGGTGACGATGGCGACACGTTGTGCTGACATGAGCAAACCCACTTTCCCGCGGGGGGTGGCCGACCCCGTCGTCGACCGCGGACCGCGCCGCGCAGTGCATACCATTCTAGCCGACATAACGCGGCGACTGGCCGACATAACATGGTGAGCGACTCGGAGAGCATGGCAAAGAAGCCGGCTTGGAAGGGTCCTCCCGGTCCCGGGGGCGCGAGACCGAATTCGGAGAGTCGCCAGCGAGCGCCATCGGGGCGCCATCCATGGCCCACCCGCTTGGGTGATTTCACCAAGAATGGCTTAATTCCAACGTTTTTGCACCATGTGCCTTCTGGGCGCCGAGAGCGCATACCCGTTGGAATTGACTCTCCGAATTTGGTTTGAGCCCCAAACGCCCCTTCCGGCGGACTCGCAACCCTTCTGGGGGTCCAAATATGACGACGCCCGGCCCGGAGATTCCTCCGGACCGGGCGTTCGACCGGCCGCCTGGGCTCAGTCGGCGTAGGGGTTGGAGTGGCGGTGGTCCTCGGCGGGGTCGTCGGTGTCCAGGTCGCGCTCGTGCGCGCCGGCGCCGAAGTCCTCGAGGTCCAGCTCGGACTCCTCGGCATCATGGCCGTTGCTGCCCGTGGGGCTCCAACCCTCGATGAAGTCATAGACGAATCGCCATGGCATGGCTTGGATCCTCTTCTCTCGTCTTCCCTTCATGAAGCGTGCCCCCGGCCGTCCCTTCCGGGACGGTCGGGAAGGCACAGTCAACCCCAAATGTATGGTCGGCGCCGCACCCGCGCAATCGGGCGTCGCACGACCTTCACGAAAACGCCACAACCCAAAGCGGCGTGGGATGTTTCCCGTGAAACGTTGTGTGGGTCGCCCCACGTTGCTTGCCGCCCACGGGGTCGGCGACTATGCTCGGACCCATACCGAACTTGGAGAAGAAGTCGGGAAGAGAAGAAGGATCCACCATGGCCGCACACGCCCGCACGGCGCGGAAGGTCGCCGCGTCGCGCACGCCGCGGGGCATCCACGCCAAGCACAACCGACCGCGCCGCCCGCACGGCACCCACGCACACCCCGGCCGCCCTGGCCTCCTGCACCGTCTCCCGCACCCGCGCACCAGCGCGCACCGCGCCGCGCGGCGCGTGCGCACCTGGGCGAGCCGCACGCCCGCGGACCGCACGTACCTCATCCTGTCCGGCGTCACCATGGCGCTCGCCGTGTTCGGCGTGCTGTCGCTGTGCCTGTTCGGCGTCGCCGGCGCGGGCGACGTCGCCAGCCTGGTCTTCGCGATGGCCGGATTCCTCGTCGCCGTGACCAGCATGCTCATCCTGCTCGCGCGCCGCCCGTGGCCCGACCGCCGGCTACACGCGTGCCGCGTCGCCGCCGTCGCCTGCCTCGGCGTCGTCATCATCTGGGAGACCGCGTCGCTGTTCATGCACGCGACGCTGCTGTACTCGGGCTTCGGCGTCGGCGCGCTGCTGCCGGCCGCGTGCGTGCTCGTCGGCGTCGTCGACAACGCGCAGCGCGAGCGCGCGCGTTGAGCCGCAACCCGTACGCCGCCACGCTCGCCGAGCTCGAGTCGGCGTGCGTGCCGGAGACGTCCGCGCGGCTCGCGCTCGAGCGCACGCTCGCGCGGCTCATGCGCGAGCGCGGCGTGCCCGCGTCGCGCATCGCCGTCGCCGAGCTGTGC
>JAXJQE010000205.1:0-25163 GCA_036311305.1 Bifidobacterium sp. | reverse complement strand
TCCGTCCACAGCGGCCGCCCCCGTTGGCGGGTGGCGCGCTCAGGCGTCCACGAGGTTGGTCAGCTCGCCGAGGCACAGCTCGAAGCTGACGCCACGGTCCTCGAAATCGGGCTGGTTGCGGGTGCTCATCATGGCGTTGCGCACGAACTCGCCGGCCAAGCGCGCCGCGCCCGCCAGGTCGAGGCCGGCCATGACGCCGCCGATGAGGGCGGAGGCGAACGCGTCGCCGGTGCCGTGGCACATGTACGGCAGCTTCTCGTGCACGAGCTCCTCCTTGGCCGCCGCGCCCCCGTCGGCGCCGGCGACGAAGTTGCGGATGCGGCCGTCCTCGTGGTCGATGCCCTTGAGCACCACGTGCTTGGCGCCCAGGTCCAGCAGGCGGGTGAGCAGCTCGTCGACCTGCTCCTCGGACAGGTCGTGGCCTCGGTACTCGGTGCCGGTGAGGATGGAGGCCTCGGTCAGGTTCGGCATGAGGATGTCGGCGCCGTTGGCCAGCGCGCCCATGGCGTCGCACAGCTCCTTGGTGTACGTGGGGTACATCTGGCCGGCGTCGCCCATCACCGGGTCCACCAGGCGCAGCGCGTTCGGGTACTCGCGGTAGAGGCGCTGGATGATGGCCACCTGCTCGGGCGCGCCGAGGAAGCCGGAGTAGACGCCGTCGAGCTCGACGCCCTCCTTGCCCCAGGCGTCGAGGTAGCCGGAGAGCATGTCGGTCGTGTCGGTCATCGTGAACACCGGGAACTTGGTGTGCGCCGAGAACAGGGCGGTGGGCACCGGGCACACGTCGCAGCCGGCGGCCGACAGGATCGGGATGGCGGCGGTCAGGGAGCACTTGCCGTAGCCGCACATGTCGTGCACGGCGGCGATGCGGGGGATATAGGTCTGGTTGCGTTCGTACAGCACGTCGCTCATGGTGCGTCTGTTCCTCCTTGGGGGTTGGCGATGGGCATGCGCGAGACGGCCCTGCCGGCCGGGCGCGCGCCGCTACCCACCATAGGCCGGGTGCGTGGCGCGTTCGCTACCGGCGTGTCAGCATGCGGGCACCGGCGTGTCGGCCGGGCGGGCGGGCGCCGGCGCACGCGGCGCGCATCAAGCGCTTGATAAAGAGGTATAGGCAAAGGCGATAACGCGGCGCTTGCGCGCGCCTTCGCCGCGCCGCTATCGTCGGTCCCGTCACCAAGCCACACCACCAGATCCGTGAAGGAGCCACCATGACGAACGGTACCCAGGACCAGCCCGCCTACCACTTCGAGACCCTCCAGCTGCACGTCGGCCAGGAGCACGCCGACCCCGCCTCGGACGCGCGCGCCGTGCCCATCTACCAGACCACGAGCTACGTGTTCCACGACTTCGACCACGCCGCCGACCGCTTCTCGCTGGCCGACCCGGGCAACATCTACGGCCGCCTGACCAACTCCACGCAGGATGTCTTCGAGGACCGCATCGCCGCGCTCGAGGGCGGCACCGCGGGACTGGCGGTCGCCTCGGGGGCGGCCGCCGTCGAGTACGCGGTGCGCAACATCACGCAGAGCGGCGACCACATCGTCGCCGCGAAGAACATCTACGGCGGCACCTACAACCTGCTGCGCCACACGCTGCCGCGCGACGGCATCACCACCACCTTCGTGGACGTGCAGGACCCGGCTGCGTTCGAGCAGGCCATCAAGGACAACACCAAGCTCGTCTACTTCGAGACCTTCGGCAACCCCAACGCCGACCTGCCGGACTTCGAGGCCATCGCCTCGATCGCGCACCGCCACCACCTGCCCGTCATCGTGGACAACACCTTCGCCACGCCCTACCTGTTCCGTCCGCTCGAGCACGGCGCGGACATCGTCGTCGAGTCCGCCACCAAGTTCATCGGCGGCCACGGCACCACGCTCGGCGGCGTCATCGTCGAGGGCGGCAACTTCGACTGGGCCGCGGTGCCCGGCAAGTTCCCCACGCTGACGGAGCCGGACCCCTCCTACCATGGCCTGAACTTCTACGAGGCGCTCGGGGACACCGCGTTCGTCACGCGCGTGCGCGCCATCCTGCTGCGCGACACCGGCGCCACGCTCTCCCCGCTGAGCGCCTTCCTGCTGCTGCAGGGCACCGAGACGCTCTCGCTGCGCGTCGAGCGGCACGTCGAGAACGCGCTCAAGGTCGTCGAGTACCTGCAGGGGGTGCCCGAGGTGGAGTCCGTCTCCCACCCGGCCGTCGAGGGCCGGCCGGACCACGGACGCTACCTGGAGTACTTCCCCAACGGCGGCGGCTCCATCTTCACCTTCGACATCAAGGGCGGCAAGGACGCGGCGCGCGTGTTCATCGACAACCTCGGGCTGTTCTCCCTGCTGGCCAACGTCGCCGACCTCAAGAGCCTGGTCATCCACCCGGCGTCCACCACGCACGCCCAGGAGACCGCCGAGGAGCTCGCCGACCAGGGCATCGGGCAGGGCACGATCCGCCTGTCCATCGGCACCGAGCACATCGACGACATCCTCGCCGACCTCGAGCGCGGCTTCGCGGCCGTGCGGGCCGCCGGCCTCGGCCGCTGACCCGGCCGGCGGCGCTCCTTCGCGCGCAGCGAGCCGCACGCCCCACCGGTAGCATCGCTCTGCTATAACATTGAGCGTATCCTTCCTTGACCGACGAGCATGATGGAGTAGGCGTGGGCGACATTATCACCGTGACGAAGCTGGGATGGCGGTACGCGCCGCCGGCGAAGAACACCGCCCCCGTGACCGGCCTGCAGGACGTCAGCTGCTACGTGCCGCAAGGCTCCTTCACCGGCGTCATCGGACCCACGGGCTCGGGCAAGTCCAGCCTGGCGAAGGCGCTCATGGGCCTCATCCCGCACTGCACCGCCGGCACGCTCGACGGCTACGTGCGCATCGCCGGCATGAACGTCAAGAGCACCTCGGTGTCCAACCTGTCGCTGCGCGTCGGCTACGTCGGCCAGGACCCCAACACGCAGATGACCTCGGCGACCGTGCATGAGGAGATCGCCTTCCCGCTGGAGAACCGCGGCGTGCCCAGCGACGAGATCCGCGCGCGCGTCGACGAGGTGCTCGACATGCTGCACATCTCGGCCCTGCGCGACCGTTACACGGACACGCTGTCCACCGGCGAGAAGGAACGCGTCGCCATCGCCGCCGCCATCGCCGGCGCCCCGCAGGTGCTCATCCTCGACGAGCCGGGCGCCTGCCTGGACGAGGAGGGCCGCGAGGACCTCATGCACGCCATCGCCGAGATGCGCCAGCGCACCGGCACCACCGTGCTGCTCATCGAGCAGGACACGCACATGCTCGTGCACACCGCCGACACCGTCTTCCTCATGGTCGACGGCGAGATCATCCGCCGCACCACCGCCGACATCTTCGTGCGCGAGAGCGCCATGCTCGAGTCCGTCGGCGTCATCGTGCCCGGCCACCGCGCCACCGACCTGACCATCGTCGACGACCTGCCGGGCGCCGCGGACAACGCCGCCGTCACCATCGACCACGCGCACTTCGCGTACCCGCACACGCCGCCCAGCGAACCGCCGCAGCTCGAGGACGTCGCGTTCGCCGTGCAGGCCGGCTCCTTCGTCGGCATCACCGGCGCCAACGGCTCCGGCAAGTCCACGCTGCTCAGGCTCGTCAACGGCACGCTGCGCCCCACGAAGGGCGCCGTCATGGTCGGCGGCACCAACGTCGCCTCCCGCTCCGTCACGCAGATGTCCCGCCAGGTGGCCTTCGTCACCCAGGACCCGCTGCACATGCTCTTCGGCGGCTCCGTGCACGACGAGATCGCGTACGGGCCGCGCCACCTCGGCTGCGACGAGGCCACCGTTGACGCGCGCGTCGACGAGATGGTGCGCCTGTTCGACCTGTACGACGTCGAGGACGTGCCCGCGCGCACGCTGAGCAGCGGCGAGCAGCGCGCCGTCGCGCTCGCCTGCGCGCTGGCCATGCGCACGCCCGTGCTGCTGCTCGACGAGCCGGTCGCCGGCCTCGACCAGCGCCTCAAGTCGCGCTTCCTCAACGCCGTCGCCAAGCTCAACCAGGAGGGCACGACCGTGCTCATGGTCAGCCAGGACGCCGACACCATCGAACGCTACTGCACGCACGCCGCCCGCCTCGACGGCGGCCGGCTCGTCTCCTACGGCCGCGTGCGGGGCTCGGGACGGCATTTCCCGGCGCCGCCCACGGCGGCCGCCAACGGCATCCGACAGCAGGTGAGGGGAGGCAAGCGATGAGCGAGGGATTCTACGCGCGCGGCGACGGCTGGCTGCACAAGCTGGACACCCGCGTCAAGGCGCTCCTGGCGCTCGTGCTCGTGGTGTGCGTCGCCATGTGGGGCAACTGGATGTTCCTGGCCGGCGTCTTCATTCTCCTTCAACTGATGTTCATCACCGACCGCACGCCCGGTTACGCCATGCGCCGCTGCTGGGCGGGGCTCGGGCCGGTGCTGCTCATCGTGTTCGTGGTGCTGCTGCTCACGCTCAACGACTTCGGCGGCACCGTCGTCTGGCAGGTCGGCTGGTGGCGCGTCACCGCGCAGGCGCTCGCGCTCAACGGCTGCGTGCTGCTGCGCATCGCGGACATCGCGCTCTCCCTGCTCATGGTGCTGCTGACCACGAGCGACGAGCAGTGGACGAGGGGCCTGGCGGCCGTGCGCGTGCCGTTCCCGGCGATCCACCGTTGGCTCAAGTCGCTGCACGAGATCCCCGGCGTGTTCGTCAACGCCAAGCGCAGCCGCCTCATGCAGGCGGCGCGCGGCGCCTCGATGGGCCTCGGCGCGCGCATCCGCTCGTGGATCGAGGCCTGGCACAAGCAGGCCATGCGCAACGACGACATCGACACCGCCATGCGCACGCGCGGCATCTACCTCAACCGCCACGGCGCCAAACGCACGCTCGCCAACCCCGCGCACATGCGGCTGGTCGACTGGCTCGTGCTGCTGCTCACGCTGTGCGGCCTGGCCGGTGTCATCATGGCCATGGTCTACGGCTGGTAGCCGCCGACAGTTTCGAGAAGGGCCCCTCATCCGTTCGGATGAGGGGCCCTTCTCGTTTCCCTCCTTCGCACGATGGGACGGCCGGGCACGCGGCCATAGTCTGGGGCCATACGGACCGCCCGGCGCGCCACGGCGCGCGACGCCGGCGGCCGGCATCCATCGCACCAAGGAGAGGAAGGCAGACCATGACCACAACCACCATGGCCACGTCGGGCACCACGGGCACGCGCGTGCCCGCGTCCATCAACGGCACCCGGCCCATCGCCATCGAGGCGCTCGGGCTGGTGAAGGACTACGGCGAAGGGGACAACGTCGTGCACGCGCTGCGCGGCGTCGACGTCGCCTTCGAGCAGGGCCGCTTCACCGCCATCATGGGCCCCTCCGGCTCGGGCAAGTCCACGCTCATGCACACCATGAGCGGCCTGGACCGCGCCAGCGCGGGCCGCATCATGTTCCAGGGCCACGACATCACCACGATGGACGACAAGCACCTGACGTTGCTGCGCCGCAACGCCATCGGCTTCATCTTCCAGAGCTTCAACCTGCTGCCCATGTTCGACGCCAAGGCGAACATCCTCATGCCGCTGACGCTCGCCGGCAAGAAGGCCGACCCCGCGTGGTTCGAGCGGCTCGTGAGCACCCTGGGCATCCAGGACCCCCTGGGCCACCGGCCCAACGAGATGAGCGGCGGCCAGCAGCAGCGCGTCGCCATCGCCCGCGCCCTGATCACCCGCCCCAAGCTCGTGTTCGCCGACGAACCCACCGGCGCCCTGGACTCCGTGTCCAGCGCCGAGGTCCTGAGCTTCCTGCAAAGCTCCGTCAAGGAGCTCGGCCAGACCGTCGTCATGGTCACGCACGACCCGGTCGCCGCCTCCTACGCCGACCGCGCCATCGTGCTCGCCGACGGGCGCATCGTCGCCGACGAGCCGCAGCCGACCGCCGCGCGCATGAGCGACCTGCTCATGCAGGAGCGCGCCCGCGCCGCGCAGGTCGGCGGCGGCGTGCCGCTGCCCGCGCGCAAGGCCGCGCGCGCCGACGGGGCGCGCGCCTGAGCGCCGGAAAGGGAAGGAGGAAGACACCATGTGGTCCATCACCTGGCAGATGATGCGCAGGAACCTGCGCATGCTCATCCCCGCGGGCATCGCCGTGCTCGTGGGCACCGCGTTCATCGCCGCGACGTTCCTGTTCTCCAACGCCATGGACGTGGCCATGCGCGAACAGGTCACCGCCCAGTACGGCGACGCGAACTACGCCCTGTCCGTCGACGCGCAGTCGCCGTCCGCCGACGACGCGTACGCGAGGACGTACGGCGAGCTGCACGCCGACCGCATCGGGCAGATCACGGGCGTCGAGGGCGTGCGTCCCGACGCCTCCACGCTGGCCAGCCTGGGCAGCGACGGGCGCAACGTCTCCGACGTCGTCGTCGCCACGTCGAAGGACGCGTCATTGCTGCCCGTCACGATCGCCAAGGGCGTCGCGCCGCTGCCGGACGGCACGCGCGAGGTCGCCATTCCCGCCAAGCTCGCCGCCGACTGGGGCGTGCGCGTCGGCGACACCGTGCGCCTGGACGCCGCGTCCGGCACGGGGACCACCGCGGACGCCGTCGAGGCGCATGTCACCGGCCTGACCGACGACCCCACGGGCGCCTACAACTACTACGGCGGCGCCACCGTCGTCTCCGACGACGTGCTCACGCGCCTCGCGGGCGCCGCGTCCATGGACGAGCTCAACGTCAGCCGGCTCTACCTGAGGCTCGCGCCCGCGCAGGCCGACGCCGCCGGGGACGCCATCCTCAAGCTGGTGCCGGCCGGCTTCACGGTCGCCTCGCGCGAGGAGCTCGCCGACAAGGCGCTCAAGGCGATGGGCGGCGGCACCGACGTCACCCAGAACTTCCTGCTCGCCTTCGGCATCCTCGCCCTCGTCGTGGCCGCGCTCGTCATCGCCAACACGTTCCAGGTGCTCGTCGCGCAGCGCCGGCGCACGCTCGCGCTGCTGCGCACCATCGGCGCCACCAAGCGCCAGCTGTACGTGTCCGTGCTTCAGGAGGCGCTCCTGCTCGGCCTGGTCGCCTCGCTGCTCGGCGTGGCCGTGGGCACCGGGCTCATGGCGCTCGTCGTCGCCACGGGCGTGGCCAACGGCACCATCGCCGGCACCATGCATTTCGTGTTCAGCTGGCAGGTCGTCGTCGTGCCCGTGCTCTTCGGCACCATCATGACCGTGCTCGCCTCGCTGGGCGCCGCGCGCATGGCCACCGGCGTCACTCCGCTCGAGGCGATGCGCCCCGTGGAGCTCGACGACCGCAAGCGCGCCCGCGTGGGACGCGCCATCATCGGCCTGCTGTGCCTCGTGGCCGGCTGCGGCCTGGTCGCGCTCGGCCTGGCGAACAAGGGGAGCGAGGGCGGCACGGAGGCCGAGATGGCCCTGCTGGCCGCCGTCGCCGGCTGCGCGCTCGCGTTCATCGGCGCCGCCGTCACCGCCGTGTACTGGATGCCGTGGCTCATGCGCGGCGCCGGCGATCTCGTGTCGCTGTGCGGCTCCTCCGCCAGGCTCGCCGCCGCGAACATCCGCAAGAATCCGCGCCGCGTGGCCGCCACCGGCACCGCGCTGCTCATCGGCGTCACGCTCATCTCGACGTTGGCCACCGGCGCGTACGGCGCGAAGGCCACGATGAGCCGTGAGCTCGACACCCGCTACAGCGTCGACCTCGTCGTCACCGGGCAGGACGTGCCGCGCGCCGCCGCCGACGAGGCCGCCAAGGTCGCGGGCGTCGCGCACAGCGTCTACGCGCCCGTCGCGAGGGACACCTTCACGGACGCGAACGGCCGGGAGGTCGACGCCGCGATCATCGGCATGCCGGACGAGGCCGCGCTGCAGTCCGTGCTCAACGTGGACCTCGACGGCGCCAAGCTCGGAGACCGCGACGTCATCCTCCAACGTTACGAGGCGTACTCCGGCAAGGAGCTCGCGTTCAAGGACCGGGTGACGCTCTCCGAAGTGAAGGTGGACGCCGACGGCGTGCCCAGCGGGACCGCCGACGGCACGCACCGCGCGGAGCTCACGGTCACGCAGCGCGACCTGCGGCGCGTCTCGGACGACCAGGCCGTCGCCTTCGTCAACGACAAGCTGTTCGAGGACGGCACGTTCGACGCGCAGAGCCATATCCAGCTCATCAAGGTCGACCGGTCCGCGGGCACGCTCTCCAGCACGGTGGACGGCGTCACCAAGGCGTACGAGGCGACCCCGGGCGTTTCGGTCGGCGGCCCGGTCATGGAACGCCAGACGTGGGAGAACATGGTCAATGTCATGCTCGCGCTGCTCGTGGCGCTGCTCGCGGTGGCGGTCGTCATCGCCGTGATCGGCGTGGCCAACACGCTCAGCCTCTCGGTCATCGAACGCACCAAGGAATCCGCGACGTTGCGCGCCATCGGCATGACCCGCGGGCAGCTGCGCGCCTCCCTGTGCGTCGAGGCGGTGCTCATCGCCGTGGTCGCCAGCGTGGTGGGCATGGTTCTGGGCACGCTGTTCGGCTGGATCGGGCTCGAGATGGTCATGAGCCAGTTCGCGCGGGTCGCCTTCGTGGTCGACTGGGGCACCTACGGCATCATCCTGCTGCTGGCCATCGTCTGCGCCCTGCTCGCCAGCGTCTTCCCCGCGCGCCGCGCCACCCGCACGCCCCCGGTGGAGGCGTTGTCGGAAGCCTGACGGCATGTGGCGCAGCGGCCCCTCCTCCTTGCGGAAATCATCCGCGGGGAGGAGGGGCCGCTTGCGTCGAGGCGCCCTGGTGCGGCTAGGATGGGAGGCGTGAACGAGACTTCGAGGGAACGCATCAGGGTGGTGGTCGCGGACGACCAGGAGCTGGTGAGGGCCGGCTTCACCATGGTCATCAATTCGCAAGGCGACATGCAAGTGGTGGGACAGGGCGGCGACGGGCGGAAGGCCATCGAGGTGGTGGAGCGACTCCACCCGGACATCGTGCTCATGGACGTGCGCATGCCCGGCATGGACGGCATCGCTGCCACCGAACGCATCACCAAGGCCACCGGGGGAGAACGGCCGACGCGTGTGATCATCCTGACCACCTTCGACCTCGACGAGTACGTCATGGCCGCCATCCAGGCTGGCGCCTCCGGGTTCCTGCTCAAGGACACCGAACCCGAGACGCTGCTGGGCTCGATCCGCACCGTGTACCAGGGCAACGCCATCATCGCCCCGACCGCCACGAAGCGGCTCATCGAGAACATGCTCCAGCCCGGTTTCACCATGGCCGGCGCGCCCGAACAGGACCCCGGCTACACGGACCCCGAGCTGGCCACGCTCACCGAGCGCGAGCGCGAGGTGCTCATCGAGATCGCGCACGGCCTGTCCAACCAGGAGATCGCCGACAAGCTGTTCGTCTCGCTGCCCACCGTGAAGACCCACGTGGCGCACCTGCTGGCCAAGATCCACGCCCGCGACCGCGTCCAGGCCGTCGTCTTCGCCTACGAGAACCACCTGGTGTGATCAGCGGTCCGCGCCGGTACGGGTGCCGGCGAGGGGGGACAGGGGCATCGTCAGGTGGCCGTCGTCCTCGTGCTCGTCGCTGAAACCCGTCTCGCGCAGGACGCGCAGCAACGTGCGCATGCGCGCGAGCGCGGTGCGGCCGCGCGCGGCGATCGCCGCGAACGCGTCGCCGATCGACTCCGGCGTGGGTGTCTCGCCCACCGCCAGTTGCGCGTGGATCGCGTCGAGCTCCGCGTCGGCCTGGTCGATCACCGTGCGCAGCGTGGCGGACACCTCCTCACGGATCTGCGCGCCGATGCGGTCGCGCTCGCGGTTGGTGGCCATGACGCGCGCCTTGTCCTCCTGCGCGCGCAGTGCCTCGGCGCGCGCCGCCAGCACCTGCGGGTTCTCGCCCTTCTGGCGCGACCACGCGCCCAGCAGCAGCGCGATCATGCACACCATGGCGACCACGACCGCGAACTGCACGCCGGCCTCGGCGGCCGCGCGCACCCCGACGTGCCCCACCGCGCCCCCCGATCCCGCGACCAAGGCATCGTACCCCGCGCCATGGCGCCCGGCCAGCGCGCCGACGAGCGTGCCGTATCCGCAGCCCATGAGCGCCACCTTGACGCCGGTGAGCGCCGAGAGGCCCACGATCGTGGGCGCCATCCACCGCCACTCGTGCCCGCGGCCGTACAGCGCGCACGTGTAGATCGCCAGCAGCGCGAAGAAATCGGCGGAATACAGGTCCGGCAGGACCACCAGCTGCAGCCCGGCGAGCACGGCGAACACGATGGCGACCGCGCGCGGGAAACGGCGGCGTAGGCACAGCGGCGCCATGAGCAGCACCGTCGCCGCCAGCGTCGCCCACCACTTGCCGTCGTACGCCCAGGCCACCAGCGTGAACACGCCGAGGTCGTTGACGAGCATGAACGCGGTGATCGCGGCCACCGCCAGCGTGTCCGTGAGCACGTAGTGGCGTTCCGTCCAGTGCGACAGGCGCGTCACCCAGCTGGCGTGCGCGCCGGCCGCCGCCTGCTCGAACGGCCTGGAACGCAGCGCCGCGAGCCTGCTGCCCAGCGCTCGCATGCCGCTCTGGCGCGGCGCATCGTCGTCGGCGCCCGTGGCCACGGACATACCCTCGGCAGTGGCGCCATCCCGCGGCGTCCCCTCGCCATCATCGACGCGCAGGCCGGGGGAGGTGTCCCCGGCGTCGTCGCCCAGCGGCAGCACCGCCGTCACCAGGAACCCGCCGCCGTTCGCGGGCCCGGCCGCCAGCGTGCCGCCGGCCGCCTCGACGCGCTCGCGCATGCCCGTCAGCCCCATGCCCGGCACGTGCCCGTCGAGCGCGGCCGCGGCGCCGCGGCCGTCGTCGCGCACGGTGACCGTCACGCCGTCGTCGCCCCACTCCTCGCGCACTTCGACGCGCACGTGCGTCCCCGCGTATTTGCGTGCGTTCGTCAGCGCCTCCTGCGCGACGTGGTAGAGCGCGACGGACGCCGCCGGCGAAAGCAGCGCCGGCGCGGGCGTCCCCTCGACCGCGCGCGCGACCGCCATGTCCGCCGAGGCGGCGCGCGCCTGCGCCAGCAGCGCGTCGACGTCGCCGTAGCCGCCGCCCAGCGTGCCGCCGAAGACGCCCAGCAGCCGCGTCATGTCGTCGAGCGCATGCCCGGCCTCGCCGCGGATCGTCTCCATCGTCGCGCACGCCGCCGCCGGGTCGTCGACGGTGGCGTAGCGGCCGCCGTCGGCCTGCACGATGATGATCGACAGCGTGTGCGCCACGACGTCGTGCATGTCGCGCGCGATGCGCGCCCGTTCGGCGGCGGCGGCGATGCGCTGCTCCTCCTCCTGGCGCGCCTCGATTGCGCGGTTGCGTTCCGCCAGCAGCAGTACCGTCTGCCGTCGCGCGCGCTGCCAGAACGCCGCCACGCACACCATGACGACGGCGATGGCGAAGAACAAGGTGAGCATCACGGCGCTCTGCGCGACGCTCGTGCCGCATGACGCCGGCGTGCGCATGGCGCCGGTGTCCGGGTCCACCGAGCACACGATGGCCACCTCGGGCAGCGCGCCGCCCAGCCACCAGCGCACCCATTCGCCCAAGGGCGTCACGTAGTTCGCCAGTCCCGACACCACGCCGGCCGCCACGCACAACGCGCCGGCCCACGCGAGGTAGCGGCGCGTGCGCGCGGCGTCGCCGTACACGAGCGCCGCGTACAGCATCGGCAGCGCCATGACGTCCGCGGCCACGAGCGCGGGCCCCACCACCAGCTGCGCGAAGACGACGCAGAGGAACAGGTTCGTCGCCAGCGCGGGGCGCACGCGGTGCAGCGCGTACGGCGCCGTCAGCAGGACGGACCACGGCAACGCGGGCGTGGGATCCCAGCGGAAGAGCAGACCGGCGTCGTTGATGACGGGCGTGGTCATGGCCGTCCACAGCACGATGAGCGCCGCCGCCACCGCGCAGTCGACGACGAGCGCGCGGTGACGCGCGAACCAGGCAGCGAGGCGGCGACGGGTGTCCATGGGCCACGAGCCTACACGGCGCGCGCCGCCCGGGCCATCCGCCGCGCGGATGAGCGTCGCACGTGTCGGCCCCGCGGACTGCAATGGTGGGCAGCATCCACCGCACAAGACAAGGAGGCCGCGCATGGCCATGCTCGCCGACTACTACGTACCGGGACTGTACGTCCAGGACCATTCCATCGAGGTGCCGCTCGACTGGACCGGCCATGAGCCGGGCCGCGGCTTCGACGGCCGCTCCATCAGCCTGTTCTACCGCGTCGTGTGCGCCCCCGAGCACGTGCACGACGACCTGCCGCTGCTGCTCTTCCTGCAAGGCGGCCCCGGCGGCGCCTCACCGCGGCCGTTGACGCCGGACTCCGACGGCTGGATCGCCGAGGCCATCAAGCACTTCCGCCTCGTGCTGCCCGACCAGCGGGGCACCGGCCGCTCCTCGCACGTCGACGGCACGCTCATCGCCGGGATGTCCCCGGACGAGGGCGCCTGGTACCTCAAGCGGTTCCTCGCCGACTCCATCGTGCGCGACTTCGAGCACCTGCGCCGCACCCAGTTCGCCGGCAGCCAGTGGGTCACGCTCGGCCAGAGCTACGGCGGCTTCCTCACCCTGACGTACCTGTCGCTGTTCCCGGCCGCGCTCGCCGCGAGCTTCACCACCGGCGGCATTCCGCACGTGCCCGCCGACGCCACCGAGGTGTACGAGCACACGTTCCCGCGCATGGCAGCCAAGAGCGAGCAGTTCTACGCGCGCTACCCGCAGGACCGCGCGCGCGTCGCCGCGCTCGCCGACCAGCTCGCCGCGCGCAGCGTCACGCTGCCCGACGGCGACATGCTCACCGTGGAACGCCTGCAGACGCTCGGCTCGTCGTTCGGCATGAAGCCGAGCTTCGAGCGCGTCCACTGGCTGCTCGACGGCGCGTTCGCCGCCGGCGACGGCTCGGCGAGCGAGGACTCGCCGATCGCCGACGACTTCCTCGCCGACGTCGTCGCCGCCACCGCCTCCAACCCGCTGTACTGGCCGCTCCAGGAGTTCATCTACGCCGACGGCGAGCTCGAGCGGCCCATCGACTGGGCCGCGCAGCGCGTGCGCGACACCATGCCGGAATTCGACCCGTCCGCGCGGCCGCTGCTGTTCACCGGCGAGGCCGCGTTCCCGTGGATGTTCGAGCAGGAGCGCGCCCTCAGGCCGTTCCGCCCGGCGGTCGAGCTGATGATGCAGGACACGCACTTCGGCAGGATCTACGACGCCGCGCAGCTCGAGCGCAACGAGGTGCCGCTGCAGGCCGCCGTGTACGTCGACGACATGTACGTGGACAGCACCCTGAGCCTCGACACCCTGGCGCGCGTCGGCAGCTCGCACTACTGGGCGACCAACGAGTTCGAGCACGACGGCGTGCACGGGTCCAAGGTGTTCGCGCGACTGTACGCCGAAGCGCTCGACCGCGGCGACCTTGCGGCCATCCTCTAGGTTGTCCTCTGGGCAAACGGGGCGGCGCTGGCGCTACAGTGTGCATGTCACCACGACCAAAGGGAGATCGGAAGAAGGACACCATGAGTGAGACATCCACCATCGGATTCATCGGCTTCGGCAACATGGGCAGCGCCATCGCCAAGGGCCTCATTGCCGCGGGCACCGTCACCGGCGGCCAGATCGTCGCCTGCGCCGCGCACTACGACAAGCTCGCCAAGCGCGTGGCGCCGATGGGCATCCGCGCCGTGGAGACGCCTCGCGAGGTCGCCGAGGCGGCGGACATCGTCGTCGTGGCCATCAAGCCGTACCAGATCGAGGGCGTCATGAAGCCGCTGCTGGACGTGCTCGTCGGCGGCTCCAAGTTCGTCGTGTCGCTGGCGGCCGGCTGGACGCTGGCCACCTACCAGCGCTCGCTCGGGGAGATCAGCGAGCAGCTGCACCTGCAGTGCACGATCCCGAACACGCCGATGGCCGTGGGCAAGGGCGTCCTGGTCACCGAGGACGTCGATACGCTCACCGACGACCAGCGCGCCGAGTTCGAGCGCATCTTCGGCACCATCGCGCTCATCGAGCGCGTGGACAGCGACCACATGGGCATCGCCATGTGCCTGTCCGGCTGCGCGCCGGCGTTCACCGCGATGTACGTGGAGGCGCTCGGCGACGCCGGCGTCAAGTACGGCCTGCAGCGCGAGACCGCGTACCGCCTCGCCGCGAAGATGATCGAGGGCGTCGGCGCCCTGTACATGGACGCCGGCGAGCACCCCGGAGCGCTCAAGGACGCCGTGTGCTCGCCCGGCGGCACCACCATCAAGGGCGTCGCCTCGCTCGAGGAGAGCGCGTTCCGCGGCTCGGTCATCCGCGCCGTCGACGCCATCGAGCAGGGCTGAGCGCCCCGCCGCGGGGAGCGTGCGCGCCGGCGGCTCGCTGCCGGCGCACATGACGAGCCGCGCGGGTAGGGTGTTGAGCCATGGCTCTTACTATCGGAATCGTCGGACTGCCCAACGTCGGCAAGTCCACCATGTTCAACGCCCTGACCCGCAACAACGTGCTCGCGGAGAACTACCCCTTCGCCACCATCGAACCGAACACCGGCATCGTGCCGCTGCCGGACGACCGCCTGCCGGTGCTCGCCGACCTCGTGCACACCGAGAAGATCGTGCCGGCCACCGTCACGTTCGTGGACATCGCCGGCATCGTCAAGGGCGCCTCCGAGGGCGAGGGCCTGGGCAACAAGTTCCTCGCCAACATCCGCGAGGCGGACGCCATCTGCGAGGTCGTGCGCGCGTTCGAGGACGACGACATCGTGCACGTCAACGGCAAGGTCGACCCGGCCGACGACATCGATACCATCAACACCGAGCTCATCCTCGCGGACCTGCAGACCATCGACAACGCGCTGCCCAAGCTCGAGAAGGACCTGCGCGGCAAGAAGATCGAGCCGTCCTACATGGACGCCGTCAAGAAGGCCAAGACGATCCTCGAGTCCGGCCGCACCATCGACGCCGCCGCCCAGGCCGGCGAGATCGACAAGGCGGACCTCTACGACCTGCACCTGCTGACCGCCAAGCCGTTCATCTACGTGTTCAACGTGGACGACGAGGAGCTGTCCAACGACGAGCTCAAGACGAAGCTCGCCGCCTCCGTGGCGCCGGCGCCCGCCATCTTCCTCAACGCGCAGTTCGAGGCCGAGCTCACCGAGCTCGACGAGGCCGACGCGCGCGAGATGCTCACCGACGCGGGGCTTGAGGAGTCCGGCCTGGACCAGCTGGCCCGCGTGGGCTTCGACATCCTCGGCCTGCAGACGTTCCTGACCGCCGGCGAGAAGGAGGTGCGCGCCTGGCAGATCCACCAGGGCTGGACCGCCCCGCAGGCCGCCGGTGTCATCCACACCGACTTCGAGAAGGGCTTCATCAAGGCCGAGGTCGTCTCCTACGACGACTTCGTGGAGGCCCAGGGCTCCATGCCGAAGATCAAGGAGGAGGGCAAGCTCCGCCTCGAAGGCAAGGACTACGTCATGCAGGACGGCGACATCGTGGAGTTCAAGTTCAACGTGTCGAAAGGCTGAGCTCAGCTAACCGAAAACGGCGTGTTTGCAACGGTTTACGGGTGCCGGAACGTTGCAAACACGCCGTTTTTCTGTTTCTGTGGAATGGCGGAACGTGGCGGCTCACGGACGGGTTGTGGCGCGCATAGAGTGCACTATAGAGTGCACTTCGCGTGCACCCCATAGTGGCCCGAAGGTGCACTCGCGAACACCGTGAGGAGGCACCGGCATGGCCAACAGGAGAACCAAGGGAGCAGGCAGCGTGTTCCGCGACGCCAAGGGCACTTGGCATTTCAGGAAGGATCTCGGGCCCGACCCCGTCACCGGGAAACGACGCGTCATCGAAGCACGCGGCAAGGTCAAGTCCGAGGTGCGCGAACGGTTCGAAGCCAAGCTGGCCGAAGCGGAACGAACCGGCATCACGCACCCCGCCGCCAGTCCGACACTGCGGGACTGGTGCAACACGTGGCTTGCCGACTACGTCACCCGCGTCAAGCCCACCACCTACCGCACCCGTGCGGGCCGACTCAACGCGATCTGTGACATCATCGGCCACGTGAGACTCGTCAAGCTCACCCCCGAACACATCCGCACCTGCATGCGATCCTTGGGTGAACGGCTCGCACCCACCACCCTCAAGGACCATTACGTGAGCCTGAAGATGGTCCTCGACCAGGCCGAACTCGACGGCCTCATCCCGCTCGACCCGTGCAGGAAGGTCAAGCCGCCCCGCGTCGAACAGGCCCCCGTGCGCATCCTCGACCCGGACCAGCCCCGCCAGCTCGTGGAAGCGGTGCCCATGATGCCGCGCGCCACCCACGGGCCGGCCGACAGCCAGGACGATTTGGAACTGTGGGCGCTGCTGTTCGAACTCGCGTTCACCACCGGCCTGCGCCCCGGCGAACGACGCGGCCTGACGCCCGACGAACTCGAGACCCGCGGCGGCGTGCACGGCATCAACGTGCGCCACCAGTTGCAGGGACTCGGACTGCCCGGCCGTGTCGAGATCCCCAAATGGCTCGACGCCACCCACATCTGGGGCACCCAATGGCTCACCACCCCCAAGACGCGCGCAGGGCAACGCTTCATCCCCCTGCCCGATGGCCTGTGGGGCCGCCTGTGGGCCCGCATCGGCCGCATGCACATCGAGCCCCACGGCCTCGTGTTCCGCACCCACCTGGGCCGCCCCGTGACGGGCAGCAACGAACGCAGACACTTCAAGAAGGCGCTCGCCGCCGCCGGGCTGCCTGACGTGAAGCTGTACAGTGCGCGGCATTGGACGGCGACCATGACCGCCCTGGCGGACATGCCGGACGATGCGCGCATCGCGATCATGGGCCACACCGACCCGTCCGTCACACTGCGCTACACGCACCGGGGCGCCGACAGCCTCGCCCAGCTCATGGCCGACGCGATACCCGACCTGGGCGGCGATATGGTCGAAGCGGAGATCATCGACGACTGAGGCAAGTCGAGCAAGCGCCCCGTCCGGCCGATGCGGTCCGGGCGGGGCGCTTTTGTGTTTTCTACTGGATTGCCATGTTCGGGTTGTCGTGCAACCATTCCCGGTAGGCGTCCACCACCCATGGCATCACGCCGAGTTCCAGGGCCATCATGTGCGTGTTGCCGTCATACACCTGTTCCGCGGCCGCGTAGGCGACCACGCTGAGCAGCATGCGTGCCGCCTCCCGGTCCGCGCGGGCCTCCATCGCCCCGTCATGTTCGCATGCGGTGTCGCGGTGGCGGGCGTGGGAGATCTCGTGCGCCAGGACGCACCGGCGTTGGATGGGGGAGAGGTGCACATCCAGCAGGATGAGGTTCTTCGCCGGCGCGTAGAGTCCCTCGTAGTCGCCGGAGAGAGGATAGTCGACCACGCGCGCCCAACGCGACGCCTCGCATATCAGTTCATTCTCGGACGTGGTCATCTCCCGCGTAGACATTTATCAGCACTTCCTGATCTCCTCCATGTAATCATCAAGTTCGGCAAGCCCGGAAGAACCCATGGATGCGTATACGTAGTCCATGCGGCCGGGAATCTTGTCGTCTAACTTGGCAAGCAATGACCGCAGCTGCTGCAGGAATTCAAGATATCGTGGCTTGGTGGTCAGGAAACGCAAGTCGCGGACAAGCTGAAACGCCGTGGCATTCTTGTCGTGTGGATGAGCGCAGTACAGCCGTTCGTCGTGTGCGCAGATGTTCCTGAAGTCCTTCACGCGCCGGTATACGGTGTCCAGCCTTGCGGAGTTGATCTCCACTGCAGTTTTGTGTGACTGTGCATATAGGTCGGTAAACCTGCGTGCTATCGTTCCACGGTCCTGCATGGTCAACGCTTGGAAAAACCAGTAAATCTGACCAATGGTCAAATCATTCGCCAACACCCATAGGGGAACCTCCCCGTCATGGTGTTGCAGACAATGAATCATGTACGCCTTGCCGTTGCCATCACGATTCTCCTCGCTGGTCCTGATGACCTTTTCAAGGGCTCGTATAAGTCCAGTGACCTTGCGCTGGCGGTCTCCTTCAAGAATGTAATTATCTGGGTTCAGATAGGCGTTCTTCTCGTCGGGGTGGGACTCCGAGAACGTATACGAGCAGCAGGTCCGAAGAAGCGCCTCTGCATCCGTCATGATCTCAAACAGAAGGAAACGCAGATTACGGTCGAAAAGGAAAAGCGCGTATACCTGTTCGAATGTCGTACCATCAAGGAATCGGTCGTCACCAGCGAGACGAGTAGCCTCTTGGTCAATGAACGGGTCCTTGTACCCGTTGATGATGGCATAATACCCCTCTCGTTCCAGCACGCTCCTCGTGGAAGTCCCGGTACCCATTCCACGAGACTGCATCAGCTCGATTTGCTGATCGATAGGGGTGAACGGTTTATACATTGATTCCTCCTGGAAGCACAAAAGCCGCTTTCAGACCAAAGTCCAAAAGCGGCTTTTGCGAACTGGACAACGCCCAGCTTTATCGCAAAAGCCATAATACGGACTTTTGGACATATTAGCAATACCATCGGCGTGTCGAATGCTCAAAAACCGATTCTTTGTCCATGGGTGTATATCCTTTATGATGCAGCGCTCGCGTGTTCCAACGGTTTACGGCTGCCCCTTGTAGCCTTCCTGCTCGACGGCTACAGGCCTTATGCCTTCTTCATCCGCACCGTCATGTCAACACCCATCGCGCTCGCGGGGAAGGACAGCTCCTCGCTGGCGGCGTCGTAAGTGAACTCCTTCGACTCGTCACCGCTGCCCAGCAGGCTCGCGTCCATCGCCTCCGTGTCGCCCTTGCTGGTCCATGACCAGTTGCCCGCCTCGGTGGGAGCCTCATAGGAACCCTTCCAGTACAGGGCGGTGGAATCCGTCATCACCCAGTTGATCGTGATGGTGTCGCCCTGGATCTCGGCCTCCATCTTCGTGTCCCCCGTCGTGTCCGTCTCCGTCCACTTGCCCGTCAGGTCCGCAGGCTGCGGCGCGGGAGTCTCCGTCTTCTCCGCCTCCGTCGTCTGCTGCGACGACGCACTGCTCGACGCGGCGCCGCTGGCGGCGTTGCTGTCGCTGTCCGAACCGCACGCGGACAGGCCAGCGCACAATGCGGCCACGCACAGGACGGCCCCGATCGTCTTCATGTTCCTCATGGTGATTCCCTTTCTCGCATGGGCACCCCTCAGTGCCCTTGTCTGTATTGGTTGATGGTTCAGGCCCTGCCGGACCTGATGGCATCCATGGGCGCCGGGTGCTTTATGTCTGTCCTGCGCCCATGGATGCCAAGGCTATTTCATCCAGCGCAGGCGGCCGTCCGCTGCGACGCGGCAGGTCAGGATCGAACTGCTCCTGTCGGACTTGGCGGTCGCACCCTGGGGCGAGCAGAACGCGCCGCCATGGGCAGTGCCCTGCGACGGGGTGGTGGTTGCCTGCTGCGAACCGGAAGATTGCTGCTATTGCTGCTGGGCGACTTCCAGCTGCTGCCGTTGCTGCTCGGCTTGCTTCTGCTGCTCCAACTGCGCGGCCTGCAGTTCGCGTTGTTTCTTCTCGGTCTCGCGGTTCGCGAGTGGATGCGCCCATGGGGGGGATCCGTTCCAGGAGGTCAGGCCCATGTTCGGCCGTGACGAGTCGGCGCGTTGCGCGATGATCTCGGCGGCGGTATGGCCGGACGCGGCGTAATGCATCTTGTTTTGCATTTTCGCGTAGAAGAGTCGCGCGTCCTGGCTGGTGGGCTCATAGTCGGAGGTGAGGTCCTGGAAGATGTCGGTGATCTTCTGCCATACGCGGCGTTCGCTGGCACGGATGTCGCGGATCCGCGAAAGCAGTTCGTCGAAGTAGTCCTGGCCGAAGGGGCGTCCGTTCTTGAGCATGTCGTCGTTGAGGACGAATCCCTTGATGATGTAGTCGCGCAGCGTGGCGGTCGCCCACTGGCGGAAGCGGGTTGCCTGTTTGCTGTTGACGCGGTAGCCGACGGCGATGATCGCGTCGAGATTGTAGAACGCCACCGAATAGTTCTTGCCGTCCGTGGCAGTTGTCAAAAAATCTTTGACAACTGCATCGCGGTCGAGCTCGCCGGATTCGAAGATGTTCTTCAGGTGGTAGCTGATGTTTTGCTTGCTGACGTCGAAGAGTTCCGCCATCTTCTGCTGCGACAGCCAGAACGTTTCGTCCTGGTACGTGACCTCCACGGGCACGTTGTGGCCGTCCTGCTGGTACAGGACGATCTCCGCCTTCACGTCGTCGTTTTCCGGATCCGTCAATTCCTTGCCTTTCGGTTCATGCCCTGTCTTATGGTGCCGATTTTAAACCCGTCGAATTCGAGGGGTTTACGGCAGTTCCTCGTATCCTTTCTGTTCGGCTTCGGTGTCGCCGTCCTTGGCGACGGCGCCCAGTTCGTCCGCATGGTCCGCCATCCATTGCACATGGTCGGGATTCGTCGGGTCCAGGTGGGCGGGATCGATGATGGGGGAGTCGGGGGATGCGTGGATTTGATGATAGCGGCGTGCGTTTTGTTCCCAAGAGCCTGGTTTTTCGCCAGTTTCCATAATGTGGTCAATAGTTCGATCGAGGAAATCAATAATATCTCTAGTGCGTCGTCCGCGTAATTGTGGACTGGCATCCACCCCAGCGAGTTTAGATGACACTTCGTCCAAATAATCGCCATAGGACAAAAGACAAAGTGCGGCCATGGCATTTGGAGATATAGATAGACGATCGGCTGCGCGTTGTTCAGACAAGGTCGGCACATGATTTGTAAAATCATCGCCATAAAGGTTGGATGCTTCCTCTACAAGCTTGTTGGAGAATTGTTGCATGTAATCAGGAAGCGCATCAATGATCGCCTGGCTAACTGCTCTAATTACAGGATTGTCCATCACTGATTCGCCTTCAAAACAGTAGGTGTGACCAGATAGGGCGTTGCGTATTTGTTTACGATTTATGACAATACCGTCATCGAGTTCGATATCTCCATCGCCGGGGAACAAATCGGCAAGTATGATTTGCTTACCTGTGAGGGATGTTAGTGCGCGACATAAGACAAGCATATTGCCAAGGGATGCCGCTGATTTGTTGCGTTTCATTCCACTAAGGAACCCCGCGGTCCAAGTTGTACCCAATTTGCGAGATTCCGTTGCAATCGAATCTAAAGTAAGCCCGTTAGATGTTCGGACTTCTTGCATTGTCTCATATATGGCTTCGTTGACTTTCATGTTGTCATTTTAACAACACGACACGCCGAAAACGATATACAAGTTGTCAAAACGATAACGTCACGTTATTCTGAAGTTGTCAATATGACGATTTGAGCGGAAAGGAGTCGTGATGAAGGTCGAGGAGCCGGTAATGCTGACAGCCACGCAGGTAGCTGAAAGGTACGGAATTACATCGGGCAATCTCAGACAAATGAGGTTTCGTCATGAAGGACCACCTTTCTATAAGCCAACCGAACGTGTGGTGCTTTACCGCATCGATGAACTCGAAGAATGGCTCAATACCACACGCACAGATCCGTCGACCGAAAAAGAAAGGAGCCGGCTGACCCCGACTCCGAAGACCAATGAAAGGGATTCCAATGATCATCACCAATAATACCGCCACCACGCCGAACATCGACGAGCTCGTCGAACAGGCGACCGCCTGGCGGTTCAACGAACTCGACTGGGCTGACCAGTGGGAGACCAGCCGCGCCGACGCGATCCGCAGCGCCGAACAGGACATGAAGGAAGGCAAGGAAGACACCCCGTACACCCAATACTACGGGGCATGCGCGGACCTCGCATTCGAAAACATGCAGACATGCGCGCGTGAAGCCGAACGCCTCATCGACCAGGCGGCCGGCAACCCGTTCCACACGCCCGACTGGAAGCAGCGTCGCGCCGACATCGCCCTCAGGGTCAACCTGGCTGCCACCCTGAGGCGATTCAACCGCAGCATCGACTCCGACGTGGAAGAAGCCCAGGTGGATTCCCGTGAAACCGGCACCCCCGACACCGCTCCACGGCGTGACCTCGTGGACCTCCTCTTCAACCGGGCACTGTCCTGGCTGACGGACACGGACGGAGACGACCTGACCATCACCGCGGACCGGGCCAACGGGTTCATCTACACGGGCGAGGTCGGCATCGACCTCAACGCCATCGCCGAACTGCTCACCAAGAAGGGAGCCTGACCATGAGCACCGACATGTTCCGGAAAATCCGAAGTGCAGGCATACGGCTGCTGGGCTACGGCACTATCGCCGTCTGCGCCGGCATCGCCGCACTCGCGTACGTGCGGCTCGTCCTGGCACTCAACGACCAAGAACGAGCCGATGCTATCCATGACGCGCTCGCCTACGGCATCAGCGCATCGACATGACCTTCTGTCCCTCGAACTCGTCGACGTACCAGTACGACAACGCCGGCACGTTGACCGTCACGTCGAACTCGGACCCGCCGCGACGGACACGTACCACCGCAGGCTCACGCCGACGGGCGGCGTCCGCCAAGGCGGCAAGCACACCGTCCGGATCCTGGCCCTCCGCCAACGGCAACACCTGTACCGCACCCTCCGCGGGCTGCACATGAAGCCTGTACACCATTTCGATACTTCCTTTCCCGCCGGTCGGCGGCTCGGTTTGATTAGGCACCTTCCAGCCTACCGACCGGCGGGAAAGGACCCCACTTCAAAGGAGCATCCCATGACCACTACAGCAATCACCGCGTTCGATTTCCACGGCCAGCCCGTCCGCACGTTGAAGGACGAGACGGATGGCGTCGGGTTCATCGCCAAGGACGTATGCGACGTACTCGAAGTGCGGACCAATAACCTTCGCGCCATCCTCGACGATGATGAAATCAGCAAATTGAGCAATGACTACAGTATCGACATTGCTCAGAATGGCGGCAAGTCACCGCTCATCATTTCGGAGGCGGGCTTCTACAAGCTCGTCCTGCGCAGCCGCAAGCCCGTCGCCAAGGAGTTCCAGCGTTGGGTCACCCACGACGTGCTTCCGCAGATCCGTCGCACCGGCGGGTACATCCCGATCAATGACACGGACGACGAGAAGCTGATCCTCGCGAAAGCGGTCGGCATCTTCCAGCGCACCGTGCGTGAGAAGGACCGGATCATCGAAACCCAGCGAGGCGAACTCGAGACCGTGAAACCGTTGGCGATGCTCGGTGAGGCGTTCGTCGGCACGGACGGCACCATGAGCGTCACCCAAGCCGCCCGCCATTTGCAGACCATCGACCGCACCATGAGCCGCGACACCATCTACGGGATCCTGCGTGGTGCCGGCTACATCGAGGCCAAGGGCAGCAGCCCGACCATGAAAGCGATCCGCCCCGGCTACCTCGTCGCCAAACAATACGTCAAGGACGGACGCAAACTCGGCACACCCTACGCACGGTTCACCACCAAAGGCCTCAACTGGTTCATCCGCCGCTACATCTACGGACTCAACCAGCCCGCACTGGAAGGAATCTGACCATGAACGCCACAGCCAAGGACCCGACAAGCCGCGTGCCCCTCGGCGACCGGCTCGCATGGACCCTCGAACAAGCCGCCCAAGTGTACTCACTCGACTACAAGGGCCTGCTCGCCGCCGTCCGGCACGGCGACCTCGACACGTTCCGCGCCCCCAACAGGGACGGGCGCCCCGGCCGGCGCAAAGTCACCCGCGCCGCCATGGACCGCTGGATCAAATCAATGGAGGAATAACCGTCATGAGCATCACCAACACCGACATCGTCCGGCAACTCCAGGGCATCATCGACCAGCTGCAGGAAGACGCCCGCCCCGCGAAGTCCCCGTCGAAACCAGCCGTCAGGAACCTTGCCGACCCGGATGAACTGCGCGTCTGGCTCACCGACCGGATCAAGCAGGCCATCATCGACATCGACGAGGAGAACATCGAACACGGCTACGTCACCGATGACGCGGACCTGTACCAAGTGCAGTTCGCCGACCTGCTCACTCTCGCCTACAGCGTGTGCGGCGGCCTCGACCTGGCCGGCGTCCGTGACGTGCCCATTGCCGGCATCATCATCAGTCTGCTCGCCACGCTCCGTGACTACGAGGACTACAAGCAGCGTCTGTGGGTGGTGCCCACGGACGACCTGGGCAAGATCGCCGCCTTGTCCGCCGACCTGCTCGCCGAACTCATCAACATGGAACAGGAGGAGTCATGACCCGTCACCCGTACACGTTCGGACTCGTCTCCATCCTGGGCACCATCGTCGGCCTGGCCATGCTGTGGACCGGGCCCTCCGCCTGTGCCAACCCGACTCGCTGCATCATCGCATGGCTCGTCCTCTGCGCATCCATGCCCGGATGGGTCAGCCCCGCAGCCGACGCGGTCGCGCACCGACTGTCCGACATCATCGACCAGGAGGATGCCGAGATCGACCAGGAGGATGCCGAGATCGACCAGGAGGATGCCGAGTGAGCCGCACCAACCGGAGCAGCCGACAGGCAGGCGCCAAGTTCGAAACCGCAGTCGCCAAATACCTCGCCTGGGCACTGCAGGACGGGCGCATTGAACGGCGCCACCTGAGCGGCACACAGGACCGTGGCGACATCACCGGCGTCCTGTTCGAAGGCCGCCGCGTCGTCATCGAATGCAAGGACACCGCCCGACCCAACCTGGCCGAGCACACGCGCGAAGCGGCCCTGGAGGCGGAGAACGACGGCGCCGACCACTGGGCGTTGGTGCACAAGCGCCACGGCGTCGGCCTGAACGCCATGCCGGCGATCGGCGCGCAATGGGTGACCGTCACCCTCGACGAATACTGCAAACTCCTCAACCATGGCCACATCGGCCCCCAAGAACACCAGGAAGGAACCCCAACCATGAGCCAGCCGGACTCCGAGGACATTCCCCTCTTCGACGACAAGGAAACGGGGGAGAAGGAGTGAACGAATACCTGCCCCGCTGCAAGCAGTGCGGCATCCTCGCCGCCGCCTGCGACGCCACGCGCGCGGCCGACACCATCGACCAGCACCGGGCCATGCACAAAACCCACAAGCTGAGCATGATCCCCGTCAAAACCAACACGCAAACCCTGGAAGGACCCCGCCCATGAGCGCCGAAACCACCGAACCGTTCGACCTGGAACAGGTCGCCGCACAGATCGCCAACCTCGAACTGCAACAATCCGCCATCAGCCTGCGCATCAGCCAACTGAAACAGCAAGTCGCGGACCAC
>JAXJQE010000204.1:0-4328 GCA_036311305.1 Bifidobacterium sp. | reverse complement strand
GCTCGACGGCGACTGGGACGCCGCCGCGGACGACGCCGACGGCCAGGCGCGCGCCTACGCGGACGCGCCGGCGTCCTCGAGCGGCGACCCGTCGCTCGACCCGCCGCAGCTGCGCGCCCTCGGCGGCAGCGCGGGGCGCCTGTACTCGATCGGCTCCGGCGGCAACCCGTCGTACGACGCGCCGCGCATGCGCTACTCGTTCACCAGCTACACGCGCCCCGGCGAACTGCACGAGTTCGACCCGGCGACCGGCGACGACCGCCTGCTCAAGCGCGCCAAGGTGCGCGGCGGCTATGATCCGACGCAGTACGTCGAGCGGCGCGTGTGGGTCGACGCGCGCGACGGCGAGCGCGTCCCCGTCTCCCTGGTCTACCGCCGCGACGCGGTGGCCGCCGGCCCGATGACCGACACGGCCGACGGCATGCCGATGTTCGCCACCGGCTACGGCGCGTACGAGATCAGCTCGGACCCGTCGTTCTCGGTGGGGCGTCTGAGCATGCTCGACCGCGGTGTGCTGTACGCGGTGCCGCATATCCGCGGCGGCGGCGAGATGGGCCGCGCCTGGTATGAGCACGGGCGGCGACTGGAGAAGCGGCACACGTTCGAGGACTTCGTCGACGCGGTGGCGGCGCTGCAGGACTGCGGGTTCGCGGACCGGACGCGCACCGTGGCCGACGGGGGCTCGGCCGGCGGCCTCTTGATGGGCGCGGTGGCGAACCTGGCGCCGGAGCGGTTCGCGGGCATCGAGGCCGACGTGCCCTTCGTGGACGCCTTGACCACCATGCTCGACCCGTCCCTGCCCCTGACCGTGACCGAATGGGACGAGTGGGGGGACCCGCTGCACGACCCGGATGCCTACGAGTACATGCGCGACTACTCCCCGTACGAGAACGCCCCGATGGGCGGCGCTGACGCGCGGCCGACTGCTGCCGGCCAGGCGCTGCGCGAGGAGGAAGGCGACGGCGACCGCTATGCCGAAGGCGCCACGGGCGCCAATCCGGACGCCAAGGCCGGGCGCCCGGTGCCGCATCCGGGCGATGCCGCGGACCATGCCATGCCGGAGCCGGCCGGCGGCGACCGGGCGCTCGCGTCGCACGCGGTGTGGCGCGACGGCGAGGCGGTCACGGTCTACCCTCACATCTTCGTGACCACCTCTATGCATGACACGCGCGTGCTCGTGGTCGAGCCGCTCAAGTGGGTGGCGCGGCTGCAGGCCGCGGGCCTGGACGCGCTGATCCGCGTCGAGACCGACGGCGGCCACGGCGGCGGCTCCGGCCGCTACAAGCAGTGGCGCGAACTGTGCTACGAAAACGCCTGGTGCCTGGCCCAAATGCGCGCCACCGAGCTCCTCCACGTCCGCTGACGCCTCTCAGGAGGCCAGCATGATGCATGGTGCGGTTATCCGCGACACATGTTGCACGGATATCCCCGCTATGCATCGCGGGAAGCGCTTCCCGTGGCTTCATACAGGCCCAAAATGATGCAAGGTGAGGTTATGTGCGACACATGTTGCGTGGATAAGCCCGGTATGTGTCGCGGGAAGCGCTTCCCGTGACACATACCGGCCCAGGGCCGAGGTTATTCATCGCGGGAAAGCTTTCCGGCGATGAATAGGGTGAGCTCGGGGAGGGTTTGCATCATGGGAAGCGCTTCCGGCGATGCAAAGGGTCGGTAAGCGTGAAACATTCATCGCACTTACCGGCCCTTTGCATCACGGACAGTCGCCGCAGGTACAAGAACCTCCTCCAGGCGCCCACAATCTCGGCATTCGGGAATCTTCCAGCGGCGCGTCCACGGATTGAACGGCGGCCTTTCGGGGCCGTGGGCGCCCGTGTAGGCTCGGCCAACATGAGCGAACACACGAGCGAGAACATCGAGAACATCGGGGAGGACATCGAGGTCGTCGAGACCGTCGAGACCATGGCCCCCGCAGGCGCCACGGACGCCCTGGACGCCGTAGCGGACGCCCCGGAGCCCACCCCCGCGCACCGCTACACCATCGCCGTCATCCCCGGCGACGGCATCGGCAAGGACGTCACCCCCTGGGCGCAGCAGGCGCTGGAGAAGGCGGTCGAGGGCGCGGCCGAGTTCGACTACGAGCCCTTCGACCTGGGCGCCGAGCGCTACCTGCGCGACGGCGAGATCCTGCCCGACGAGGACCTCGAGCGCATCAAGAAAACGGACGCGATCCTGCTGGGCGCCGTCGGCGACCCGCGCATCAAGGCCGGCATCCTCGAGCGCGGCCTGCTGCTCAAGCTGCGCTTCGCCCTGGACCAGTACATCAACCTGCGTCCCTCCAAGCTCTACCCGGGCGTCGAGTCCCCGCTCGCGAACCCCGGCGACATCGACTTCGTCGTCGTGCGCGAGGGCACCGAGGGCCTCTACTGCGGCGCCGGCGGCGCGATCCGCAAGGGCACCACCGCGGAGGTCGCCACCGAGGTGTCCATCAACACCGCGTACGGCGTCGAGCGCGTGGTCCGCTACGCCTTCGAGCTCGCCATGAAGCGTCGCAAGCACATCACGCTCGTGCACAAGAAGAACGTGCTCGTCAACGCCGGCGACATGTGGCAGCGCCTCGTGGACAAGGTCGGCCGCGAGTACCCGGAGGTCACCACCGAGTACAACCACGTCGACGCCGCCACGATCTACCTGGTCACCGACCCCTCCCGCTTCGACGTCATCCTCACCGACAACCTCTTCGGCGACATCCTCACCGACGAGGCCGGCGCGGTCGTCGGCGGCGTCGGCTACTCGGCGTCCGGCTGCATCAACGCGAGCAACGAGTACCCGAGCATGTTCGAGCCCATCCACGGCTCCGCGCCGGACATCGCCGGCCAGAACAAGGCGAACCCGACCGCCGCGATCCTCTCCGCCGGCATGCTGCTGCGCCAACTCGGCTTCGACGACGCGGCCGCGCGCATCAACGCGGCCGTCGAGGCGGACATCGCCGACCTCGGCCACACCGAGCGCTCCACCGACGAGGTCGGCCGCGACATCCTCGCGCGCCTGTGAGGCGAACGGCCGACGACAATCGTGACTCGGCGCTAGACTGGGGCACGAAGACGACTGGGCCGCGCACCCGCGGCCCGCACAACCCGCGGCACGCCCCGCGCGCCGCACGGAAAGAGGTACCTTATGTGCTGCAACTGTGAAGAGGCCCCGTTCAACTACAGCAACGGCTTCCAGACCTACGCCCGCCCGACCGCCGGCCCGTACATCGCGACGACCCACATCCCGAGCGAGTACGGCCCGACCTACGTCGCCTGAGCGCAAGCCGCCTTTGCAAGGCCGGCCACCCGCACCGCGGATGGCCGCCCTTTCGCGTACCGGAACGCCGTCGACCGCGTTCGTAAAACGACCTTACGCGCACCGCGCACACTCCGGTAGAGTGGACCGCATACCTGACCCAAGCAGAAAGGCCCACCCATGACCATCCCCACCGACCCGACCAATCCGACCAACCCGCAGCAGCCGGCCGACCCGCAGGCCACCCAGCCCATCGAGCACGTGACCGTCACCGAGCAGTACACGGAGACGCTGCCCACCGCCGACGCCCCCGCGCAGGACCCCTTCGCCGACCCGACCGCGCCGTCGACGCCGTCGACGCCGTCGTACATCCCGCCGGCCGAACCGTACGCCGCCGCGCAGCCGACCGCCCCCGCCGACCCGTACACCGGCGCGCCCACCGGCGAGCAGTACGCGGCCGGCGCGCCCGCGCAGGACCCCTACGCCGCGAAGTACAACACCGCGTACCAGCAGTCGCCGCAGCAGCCCATGTACACGGACCCGTACCCGCAGCAGCCGCCGGCCGGCTACGCGCCGATGCCGATGTACACGTCGCCGGAGCCGCCGCACTACGTGCCGCGCAACAAGCTCGTCGCCGGCGCGCTCGCGCTGTTCTTCGGCATGTTCGGCCTGCACAACTTCTACCTCGGCTACACCGGCAACGCCATCGCCCAGCTGCTCGTGTGCACGCTCGGCTGCCTCGTCTTCTTCCTCGGCCCGCTCGCCGCGCTGATCTGGGCGTGGGTCGAGGCCATCCAGATCCTCACGTCCGACTACGGCACGCCCGCCCACCGCGACGCGCGCGGCGTCGAGCTGGTGGACTGACCGATGCGGGTCGGCGAGGCCAAGGTCCCCGGCGGCAAGTTCGTCCGCGTGACCGTCGACGCGCCGGACGCGCGCATCGACGGCGACTTCTTCCTCGACCCCGCGCACGCCGGCGTCCTGCGCGACGCCGAGCGCGCGCTCGGCGCCGTCGCCGCGGGGAAGCGGCCCATTCCCGAGGACGACGGCGTGCAGCCGCGCGACCTCGTATTGGTCGACGC
>JAXJQE010000203.1:0-3337 GCA_036311305.1 Bifidobacterium sp. | reverse complement strand
TATATATATATTATATATATAATTATATGGTGGTTGTTCTGTCACCTAGGGCACCATGGTAACGCGAGGGACCGCCGCCGCTTGACGTGCAGCGAAACGCGGCGACGGAACGGCGAACGCCGCGCCCGGCGGGACCGGACGCGGCGTTCGCGGGGACGGGGACGACGGTCAGTCGTCGATGTCGTCGTCGAGGCTGGCGTTGAAGTCGGCGACCATGCGGGTGCGGTGGGAGGACTCGACGTTCGCCTTGACCATGCGCTTGAGGGCGTTGTCGGCGTCCTCGTGGTCGGCGAGCCACGCGTCGCCGGCCTCGACCAGCTTGGCGGGGTCGGCGTACTCCGGGTACATGCCCTCGATGAGCGCCTCGGCCATGTGGAACGTGCGGTTCTTCCAGATCCAGTCGAGCTCGCCGAAGTACTGGTCGACATACTGGTCGGCCAGCGCCTGGTCCTTGGTGAAGGCGAAGCCGGCGGCGACGGACTCGAGCTGCATGTTGGTCAGCTTGTCGTCGTGCACGGCCTCCTTCCAGGCCCAGTCCTTGGCGGCCTTCGTGGAGCGGGCGGCGCGCGCGCCGAGCGCGAACTCGCGGTTCTCGGTGGTGTCCTTGCGCTTGAGCTCCGCCTCGATGTCCTGCTCGTCGACGGCGTTGATGGTGGCCATCGCGCGGGTCAGGGTCCAGCGGAAGTTGTTGTCCAGCTCGAGGCCCTCGAAGGCCAGGGAGCCGTCGAGCAGGCCGCGCACGGTGTCCGCGAACTCGCTGTCGCCCTCGACGCCGTAGCCGAGGTACGAGTTGAGGAGCTGGAACTGCGTGTCCGAGCCGGCGGGCGCGGCCTTGGCGAGCGCGAGCAGCTCGCGGGCCACGTGGGCGGCGATGTGCGCGCGGTGCTTGGGGTCGGTGTAGTGCCACACCGTGGTGGACAGGCAGGCCAGCGCGTAGCGGAACGTCGTCGACTCGGTCTCGGTGCCCAGGAGCTTGAGGGTCGTGTCGATGAAGTCGTTGGCGGCGAGCTCGCCGTCGCGGGTCATGTCCCACAGCGCGAGCCAGATGATGGCGCGGGCGAGCGCGTCGTCGAAGCGCTGCAGGTTGGCCAGCGCGAAGGCCAGCGAGTCGTCGTCGAAGCGCAGCTTCGTGTACGTCAGGTCGTCGTCGTTGGGCAGGATGAACGCCGGGCGCGCGGCGCCGACGGCGTCGGGCACGGCGGTGGAGGCGCCGTCGACGTCCAGCTCGTAGCTCTCGTCGCGCACGACCTTGCCGGTCTTCTCGTCCTCGTTGTAGAAACCGACGGCGAGGCGGTGCTCGCGCAGGACGGGGTGATCGGTGGGGGCGGTCTGCACGAGGCGCAGGCCGGCGACCTTGCCGTCGTCGGTCACGGCCACGTCGGCGGCGATGGTGTTGACGCCGGCCTCCTCGAGCCACTGCTTGCTCCAGGTCTTCAGGTCGCGGCCGGAGACGAGCTCGAGCTCGTGCAGCAGGTCGTCGAGCGTGGCGTTGGAGTACGCGTAGCGGTCGAGGTAGTTGTGGATGCCCTTGAAGAACTCCCCGCGGCCCACGTAGGCGGCGAGCTGCTTGAGCACGGCGGCGCCCTTGGCGTAGGTGATGCCGTCGAAGTTGACGTACGTGTCGTTGAGGTCGTTGATGGGCGCGACGATCGGGTGGGTGGTGCTCAGCTGGTCCTGGTTGAGGCCCCAGCTCTCCTCGCCGGAGCAGAACGTGGCCCACGCGTCCTTCCATTCGGTGGCCTCGGCGGTGGCGAGCGTGGACGTGTACTCGGCGAAGGACTCGTTGAGCCACAGGTCGTTCCACCACTTCATGGTCACGTAGTCGCCGAACCACATGTGCGCGAGCTCGTGCAGGACGGTGACGACGCGGCGCTCGGCCATGGCGTCGGTGACCTTGGAGGAGAACACGTAGGAGTCGCGGATGGTGACCATGCCGATGTTCTCCATGGCGCCGGCATTGTACTCGGGCACGTAGATCTGGTCGAACTTGGCGTACGGGTACGGGATGCCCCACGTGTCGGCGTAGAAGGCGAAGCCCTTCTTGGTGATGTCGAACAGGTAGTCGACGTCCTTGGCGAAGGCGTCCTTGAGCGCCTGGCGGCAGTACTGGGCCATCGGGATGGTGCGGCCATCCTTGCCCTGGTACGTGGTGTGCCACTCGGCGTAGGGGCCGGCGCAGACGGCAGTCAGGTAGGAGCTCATCGTGGGCGTGGTCGCGAAGGTCCAGCGCTTGGAGCGCTCCGGCGCGTGCGTGCCGAGCGTGCCGTCCATGGTCTGCTTGTCGATCGGCTCGGTCTTCTCGACGGGCATGTTGGAGGTGACGATCCAGCTTTCCGGCGCGGTGACGGTGAAGTCGAACACGGCCTTGAGGTCCGGCTGGTCGAACACGGCGTAGACGCGGCGGGCGTCCGGCACCTCGAACTGCGAGTACAGGTACACGTTGCCGTCGGACGGGTCGACGCTGCGGTGCAGGCCCTCGCCGGTGGTCGAGTAGCGGCACAGCGCGGTGACGGTGACCTCGTTCTTGTCCTTGAGGTCGTTGAGCTGGATGCGGTCATCGTCGAAGACCTCGGAGGGCACGACCTCCTGGCCGTTGACGGTGACGGCGGTGACCTCGTCGGCGATGAGGTCCAGGAAGGTGCTCTCGCCCTCCTTGGCGCCGAAGGTGACGGTGGTGGTGGACACGAAGGTGGTGTCGCCCTGGGTCAGGTCCAGGTCCACGGCGTAGTGGATCGGGTACTTGACGATGGCCTTGCGTTCCTCGGCCTCCACGCGCGTCAGGTTCGCTCCTGGCATTGGTTGTCTCCTCTCTGGGATCTTCAGTTCTGGTAGCTTTCCATCTTCTCCATGTCGGCGGCGACGTCGGCGACGACCGGCACGATCATGGGCTTGCGGTGCAGCTCGCGGGCGACCCAGCCGCCGAGCGTGCGGCGCATGATCTGCTGGAGCTTGTGGGTGTCCTTCGTGCCGGACATCATCGCGTCGCGCAGCTGCTCGATGATCTTGCTGCGCACGGACTCGAAGGCCTTCTCGTCCTCGGCGACGGCGTTGAGGTACACCTTCGGGCCGGAGACGACCTCGCAGGCGTCGGTGTCCACCACGGCGAAGCAGGACACGAAGCCCTCGGAGCCGAGGATGCGGCGTTTCTCGAGCTCCTCGTCGGTCAGCTCGCCCACGGAGTCGCCGTCCACGTACACGTAGCCGCACGGCACGGAGCCGACGATGGCGGCCTAGCCCCTGTAGAGGTCGACGACGTCGCCGTCGCGCGCCAGGACCACGTTCTGCGGGTCGACGCCGGTTTTGATGGCGATGAGGCCGTTGGCCAGCTGGTGGCGGG
>JAXJQE010000202.1:0-6552 GCA_036311305.1 Bifidobacterium sp. | reverse complement strand
TCGACGAGGTGCTCGACGCCGTGGCCGACGCGGCCACGGCCGCCGAGGGCACCGTCTCCGAGCAGGGATGCGCCGCGAACGCGACCATCACGCAGCTCAACCTCGTCGCGAACACGCTCGACAGCGCCACCGCGTCGCTCAAGCAGTCGATCGCGAAGATCAAGGAGGACCCGCAGGGCGCGCTCAGCGGGCTGACGTCCGACGATGACACGTCGTCGGAGCCGAACAGCGACGCGTCACCGTCCCCATCGGTGTCGGCGTCACCGTCCGCATCGCCGTCAGAGTCCGCCTCGCCGTCGGCATCGCCCCCCTAGCGACTCGCCGTCCGGTTCGTCGGACGCGCAGGAGGAGGAACAGGCCAAGGAGGATCTCGGGCAATCGTTGGAACGGGGGCGGCAGGCGTTGGACGACCTGCGCGCGCAGTACGAGGACTCCGGCATCGGCCAGCGGCTCGCGGACGGCCTGTCGCGCGCGCTGGACGCCGGCCAGCGGCTCGTGGACGATTCCGGGCTCAAGGACACGCGGCTCTACAAGGCGGCGCAGGTCACCATCGACGAGGCCGTGGACGCCGCGAACTCCTGGATCGACCGCCAGGCCGCCAAGGCGCAGTAGACACGATCGAAAACACAGCGTATCCATTCAAGAGCGTTGGGCGTGTGGCGGAGGGCGGCCTTCGTCACGCGGCCGTCGAGAGCGATCAATCAGCGCTGCGCCCCATCACGCTCATCATTCCTGTCCTATTTGCCGCATGAATTCCTGCGGCGAATAAGAAGGTACCATCGACATGCCGAAAGCCGCCGCGTCCCTCGAGACAATGGCGGATACGCCGTTGGACTCCGCCGCCGCACGGACCAGGCCGTCCTCGAAATCCGGTTCATCGGAATCAATCGCCGCCCTGAGGGTCGAGACCAGCAGCGGCAGGACCTCGAATCGATCGAGCAAGACCGCCGTGGCTTGTCGGGCGGCAGGTTCTCCGTACTTCTTGCGAAGGACGTAATACACGTCTTTCAGGGACCCCGCGAACACACACAGTTCAATTCCCATGTCCACGCAGGACATCAGCAGATCAAGGCACTCCCCATGGAAAGGGGTACGGTCGGCGTCGCAATAATCCAACAGGATATTGGTATCCAACAGGATGCGCATGATCAGCGACCGAACCGTTCCATGAGCGCCTCATCCAACAACTCCTCATCGCTGCGATGATCGAGGATGGGAGGCATCGGACGGTTCGCGAAGGCCAGGAGCTCAGCTTTCCGCTTCTTTTTCTCAGCCTCATCGATCAAGCGAAGGGTATGCTTCTCGAACTCGGGCAGCTCGCCCGTGTCGGCCAAATAATCGGTCAGGTCACGGATGATTTCAGAATAAGTGCGTCCATTATCCCGAAGCACCCGCTCCGCGGCGGCCTTTCGATCGGAATCCACACGTGCGGTGACCATCACCATGCTCATGGAACAACCTCCGTCCTATGATGTATTACATGTAATACATCATAGGATGCCGCATGCGCCCATGTCAAGCGCGAGAACTCCTCGATGGGCCGACGAGCGCAAGCGGTGACGATTACGGAGTCAGCTGGCGTCACCCTCGCCGGCGGCGCGCTCCTGGCCGTAGATCTCGGGGATGAAGCGCTCCTGGTCGTGCAGCTTGGGCCAGATGACGACCTGGTGGCGCTCAAGGCTCGCGGGCACGTCGATGATGCGCTGGTTCCTGGAGCCGCGGAACTGCAGCAGGGAGTCATGCTGGTCCTTGAGGTAGCGGCCGTCGACAAGGATGTCGATCTCGCGCAGCAGCTCGAGCTTGTCGGGGCTCTCCCCTTCGCGCATGAGCTCCTCCCACGTGTAGCCGGTCCAGCACCAGATGTCCTTGTCATGGCCGAAGCGCTCGCGGATCTTGCGGGCCAGGGGCAGCAGGACGCCGGTGTTGAGCAGCGGCTCGCCGCCGAGGAAGGTGATGCCCTGCACGAAGTTCTGGCCCAGGTCGTCCATGATCTGCGCCTCGAGCTTGTCGTTGTAGGGGTGGCCGGCCTGGAAGTCCCAGATGGAGGAGTTGTAGCAGCCCTCGCAGTGGAACGGGCAGCCGGACACGTAGATCGAGCAGCGGATGCCCTCGCCGTCGGTCATGAGGAACCGCTTGTAGTCGGCGATCATGTTGTGGCTCATGCGGTTGGTCCACTGGCCGGCGCGCGGGTTGTTCGTCAGCGGGCTGGGGATGCCGGGACCGCGGTACTCATGGGTCTTGACGAAGTCGTGGCGGGGTGCGGCCTGGGCCATGGGTTGCAATGCTCCTTTGAGATCGGGGATGGGGCGGTTTTGCTAGAAACCTCACGTTTTTCCGTGACTTTTCTGGGGCCGGCGAAGCCGGCGTCCCAGAAAAGTCACGGAAAAACGTGAGGTTTCTAGCAGCGGTGCGGTTACTGGCGGGGACGTGGACGTTCCCGGGAGACCCTGTGCCTGGTTACTTGGTCTCCTCGAACCACTCGCGGGTCTCGCCGTCGGACAGGGTCACGTGGCCGGTCTCGCCGCTCATGTGCTTGACGCGGTGGGCGATCTCCTCGTGGCGGCCGTGCACCATCGGGCGCTGGACCGGGTTGCCCAGGTAGCCGCAGGTGCGCTTGGTCACGTTGCACTTGTCAGGGTCGCAGTTGCCGCACTCGGGGCACTTGAAGCCCTCCTCGGTCGGCTCGAAGTCGCCCTGGAAGCCGCACTCGAAGCAGTGGTCGATCGGGGTGTTGGTGCCCAGGTAGCCGATGCCGATGTTGTACGCGTAGTCCCACACGGCCTCCAGCGCCTTCGGGTTGGCCTGCAGGCACGGGAACTCGCAGTAGTTGATGAAGCCGCCGGCCGCGTAGTACGGGAAGTCCTTCTCGTAGTCGAGCTTCTCCATCGGGGTCGGCTGCAGCCACACCGGGTAGTGGAAGGAGTTGGTGTAGAAGTCGTGGTCGGTGACGCCCTCGACCTCACCGAACTTCTCGCGGTCCATGCGGTTGAAGCGGTCGGTCAGGGATTCGGCCGGCGTGGAGTACACGGAGTAGTGGTAGCCCTCGGCGGCGGCCCAGTCCTTGCACAGCTGGTTCATGCGGCGCACGATCTCGAGCGCGAACTCCTTGCCCTGGGGGTCCCAGCCGTGGTCGCGCATCCAGTTCTTGCCGTAGAACACGGCGGTCGCCTCGTACAGGCCGATGTAGCCCAGGGACACGGTGGCGCGCTCGTTGCGGAAGAGCTGGTCGACGTTGTCGTTGGCGCCCAGGCGGCCGAAGGCGCCGTAGCGGAACAGCGTCGGCGCGTTGACCGGGGTGGCCTGCTTGCAGCGCATGATGCGGAACTGCAGCGCCTGGTGGGCGACCTCCATGCGCTCGTCGAAGATGCGCCAGAAGCGGTCCACGTCACCGTGGGACTCCAGCGCGATGCGCGGGATGTTCACGGTCACGACGCCCAGGTTCATGCGGCCGTCCTCGACGTCCTCGCCGGTCTCCGGGTCGATCCAGCCCTGCAGGAAGGAACGGCAGCCCATCGGGGCCTTGAAGGAGCCGGTGATCTTGACGATGTTCTCATAGAACACGACGTCCGGGTACATGCGCTTGGTGGAGCACTCCAGGGCGAGTTCCTTCATGTCGTAGTTCGGGTCGCCCGGGTCGGCGTTGATGCCGTGCTTGATGGAGAAGACGAGCTTGGGGAAGATCGCGGTGTGGCGGTCCTTGCCCAGGCCACGGATGCGGTTGAGCAGGATGGCGCGCTGGATCTCGCGGGCGAACCAGTCGGTGCCGAGGCCGAAGCCGACGGTCACGAACGGGGTCTGGCCGTTGGAGACGCGGTTGGAGTTGATCTGGTACTCCATGGTCTGCATGGCGTCGTAGATGGCCTTGCGGGTCATGATCTTGGCGTAGACCTCGCGCAGCTGCTCGAGGCGGGGCAGGTTCTCGTCGAACGGCGTGTCCATCGGCAGCGGTTCGCGGTTCTCGAAGTGCAGCCAGCGCGGCTCCTGGGCCTTGAGGCCGGCGACCATGTCCTCGGCGACCTCGACGGGCGTGGAGTCCGGGATCATGGCGCGCGCCATGTCCATGTTCTTGGCGTAGTCGCGCTGCGCGTACTCGGAGAGCATCTCGTCCGCGCGGTTGACGGTCTGGCCGCCGTACTGGGCGCCGGCGATGTCCTTGATGATCTGCGTGATCTGCGTGGCGGCGGTGCCGATGGACTTCGGAGAGTCCATCATGGCGTTGCCCAGCGCGAAGCCGTGGCGCAGCATGTCGCCGAAGTCCGGCAGCGAGCAGTTGTTCATCGAGGTGAACGGCGAGTAGTCCGCGTCGTGGAAGTGGATGTCGCCCTTCATGTGGGCGTTGGCGACGGCGTCCGGCAGCATGGCGAACGCGGACGCCTTGGAGACGGCGCCGGCGAGCAGGTCGCGCTGCGTGGCGTAGACGTTGGAGTCCTTGTTGGCGTTCTCGCGCACCAGCGACTCGTCCTTGTTGACCAGGCGCTTGACGGCCTCGTTGATGTCCGTGGCCTTGGCACGCTGGATGTCCTTGTCCAGGCGGTAGGTCGTGTAGGTGCGGGCGACCTCGTAGAGATGGTCCTCGATGAGGGCGTGCTCCACCAGGTTCTGGATGTCCTCGATCTTGGCCGGGCCCGCGTAGCGCTCCTTGATCTCGCCCTCGACCTGGTCCGCCAGGTCGCGGATCATGCGCTCCTCCTCGGGGCCGATCTCCTTGTCAAGGTCGGCGAAGGCGCTCTTGACCGCCACGATGATGTTGACCGGGTCGAAGTCGACGATGCGACCGTCCCTTTTCTCCACCAGCACCTTGGCTGCGGTCTTCGGCTGTACCCGGACGTCGTCCAGAACCTGAGCTTCCATTCGCATTCCTTTATCTCGGGGGCCGTCGGGGGTTGACCGGCCCGTTTTCGGCACGGCGCCCCGGCCTGACGACCGGGGCCCCGTGGTGTTGACTGATACGACTCTAGCCCTAGATGTAGGGCGACGCGCCGAGCCGACCACTAGATGCGGTGGTTCGGGCGTGTCGAAACCACTCCATTTCGTTGGCATTCCGCCCAAAAATCACATCCATGTGATTCGAATGTGATTCAGGGCACACGGCATCGTGTTCGCCATGCGAAATACCGGTCCATTCTGACGGGACCCGTGGAGCGCGCCCATCACCGCCCACCACCCCGCGACCGAGCCGACCGGCACCGTTGCGCGTGTTTTTGGCCGCCGGCGGACAACACGCCGCCGGGGTGTCTTGACGAAGTCGGACGGGTGGGGGAATCTGTTGGCATGGTTTGGAACAACAGCTATCCCACCGGCCCGGCACCCGGTGGGGACAACTACACGCAGCCGGCAATGGCGGCCGCCGCAGGCGCGCCCGCGGCGGCGGCGCCGCTGCCGCGTTTCGCGCGCGACACGACGCCCGAGAACCCGTGGCCCGTGCACCTGCTCAGCCAGCACTTCCACGACGCCGTGGAGAAATGGCCCGCGGCCTGGGTCGAGGGACAGATCACGGAGATCAACGCCCGGCGCGCCTCCAGCGTGTACATCACGCTGCGCGACAGCGCCCAGGACGTGTCGATGTCCGTCAGCGGCTTCGGCATGTTCGCGCAGAAGGCGCGCGCCTTCAAGCAGGGCGACCGCGTGGTCATCCACGGCAAGGCCGACCTGTGGGTCAAGGCGACGAGACTGAGCCTGCGCGGCGACGACATCCGCCGCATCGGCACCGGCGACCTCAAGGAGCAGATCGACCAGCTGCGCATGAAACTCAAGGGCGAGGGCCTGTTCGACGAGTCGAACAAGGTGCCGCTGCCCGAGTTCCCGCGCACCATCGGCCTGGTGTGCGCCCCGCAGGCGCGCGCCGAGGGCGACGTCATCACCAACGTGAACCTGCGCTGGCCGGCCGTGCGCTTCAAGGTCGCGCACACGCACGTGCAGGGCCCGCAGTGCCCGCCCGAGGTCATCAACGCCATCCGCGCCCTGGACGCCGACCCGGAGGTCGACGTCATCGTCGTCGCGCGCGGCGGCGGCAGCTTCGAGGACCTCATCGGCTTCTCCGACGAGGGCGTCGTGCGCGCCACCGCGGCCTGCGTGACGCCGATCGTCTCCGCGATCGGCCACGAGGACGACTGGACGCTCATCGACCTGGCGGCCGACGTGCGCGCCTCCACCCCGACCGACGCCGCCAAGCGCGTCGTGCCGGACGTGCGCGAGCAGTGGCAGCTCATCGAGGGCGCCATCGGCACGATGCGCATGCGCATCGGCGCGCTCGTGGACAACGAGATGCGCCTCGTGGAGGGGTACGCGTCGCGGCCGAGCCTGACGCACCCGCAGACCATGCTCGAACGCTACGAACGCGAGATCGGCGACGCCGTGCGCGACATGACCATAGGCCTCACGCGCGTGGTCGACGAGGAGCAGCTGCGCGTCGAGAAGCTCAGGGCGACGCTCACCGCCCTGTCCCCGCAGTCGACGCTCGACCGCGGCTACGCGGTCGTGCAGTCCGCGGACGGCCACGTCGTCGACGACGCGTCCGCCGTGGCCGTCGGCGACGAGCTCACGCTCACGCTG
>JAXJQE010000201.1:0-1665 GCA_036311305.1 Bifidobacterium sp. | reverse complement strand
GTCGAACGGCGTGGTGGTGGAGCCCTGCTCCTTGTAGCCGACGACGTGGAAGTTGTCGTGGTTCGGGCGGTCGTAGATCAGGCCGCGCACGTCCTGGGCGTAGGAGTGGTACGCGAACAGGACCGGCTTGTCGGCGGTGAAGAGCTCGGTGAACTCCTCGTCCGTCAGGGCCTGGTCGTTGTTCTCACGGGACTGCAGCTTGAGCAGGTCCACGACGTTGACGACCTTGAACTTGATGCCCATCTTGTTGAGGGCATCGGCGGCGGCCATGGTCTCCTGGGTCGGGACATCGCCGGCGGCGGCCAGGACGACCTGGACGTCATCGTTGTTGTCCGTGTTGGAGGCCCACTTCCACTCGGCGGCGCCCTTGTCCAGCTCGGCACGGGCCTCGTCCAGGGTGATCCACGTCGGGGCCGGCTGCTTGCCGGCGAAGATGGCGTTGATCGCGTTGGTGGACTTGAAGCACTTCTCGGCGATGGCCAGCAGCATGTTGGCGTCGGTCGCGAAGTAGATGTTGGTCACGTGGTCGTTGTTGAACGTCTTGTTGATCAGCAGCGAGGTGACGCCCGGGTCCTGGTGCGAGAAGCCGTTGTGGTCCTGGCGCCAGACGTGCGAGGAGACCAGCAGGTTCATCGAGGAGATCGGCTTGCGCCACGGGATCTCGCGCACGGTGGCCTCGAGCCACTTCGCGTGCTGGTTCAGCATGGAGTCGATCACGTGCACGAAGGACTCGTAGGAGCTCCACATGCCGTGGCGGCCCGTGAGCAGGTAGGCCTCGAGGAAGCCCTCGCACTGGTGCTCGGAGAGTTGCTCGACGACCTGGCCGGTGACGGCCATGTTCTCGTCGACCAGGGCGGACAGGTAGCCGTTGTCCCACTGCTTCTTGGTGACCTCGTAGGTCGCGTTGAGGCGGTTGGAGGCGGTCTCGTCAGGGCCGAAGATACGGAACGAATCCGGGTTGTTCTTGATGATGTCGCGGCAGTACGCGCCCAGCGAGCGCGGGGCCTCGACGGCGCCCCAGCCGTGGCCGTACTCCTTGACGCCCGTGACCTCGTACTGGTCGAGCTCCGGGAGCTTGAGGTCCTCGCGGATGCGGCCGCCATTGGCGTTCGGGTTGGCGCCGATGCGCAGCTCGCCCTTCGGCATGAACGCGGTGACGTCGTCCTTGATGGAACCGTCCTCGTTGAAGAGCTCCTCCGGGTGGTAGGACTCCATCCACTCCTTGAGGACCTCGAAGTGGGCCTCGGTGTCGCGGGCGGAGGCCAGCGGCACCTGGTGGGCGCGCCACGAGCCCTCGGTCTTCTTGCCGTCGATGAACTTCGGGCAGGTCCAGCCCTTCGGGGTGCGGAAGATCAGCATCGGGTAGAACGGGCGGGTCATGTCGTCCGTCTGGGCCGCGGCCTTGATATCGCAGATCTCGTCGAAGATGGTCTCGAAGAGCTCGGCGAAGCGGTGGTGGATGGACAGGTGGTCCTCGTTGTCGAAGCCGGCGACGAACTCGTACGGGTGGTAGCCCATGCCGCGGAAGAAGTCGTGCAGCTCCTCGTCGGAGATACGCGCGAGGATGGTCGGGTTGGCGATCTTGTAGCCGTTGAGGTGCAGGATCGGCAGCACGATGCCGTCGGTGCGCGGGTTGACGAGCTTGTTGGACTGCCAGCCGGTGGC
>JAXJQE010000200.1:0-8029 GCA_036311305.1 Bifidobacterium sp. | reverse complement strand
GGCCACGGCGGCGGCAACTTCCGCCACGGCAACGGCCAGCGCCGCGACTTCCACCGCGGCGACGGCGAGGGCAACGGCGACAATCCGCGCTACCAGCGTTCCGGCCAGGGCGGCCAGCACCGCCCCTACCGCGACCAGGACGGCCAGCACCGTTCCGGCAACTTCCACAAGGGCGGCAACTTCCACAAGGGCAATGGCCAGCGTCGCAACTTCCGCCGTGACGACGAGCACCGTGACTTCCGCCGCGGCGACGGCGAGGGCCGCGACTTCCGCCGCGACGGCGACACCCGCGAGTTCCACCGCGAGGGCGGCAACTTCCACAAGGGCAATGGCCAGCGCCGCGACTACCGCCACGACGACCGCAAGGGCGAGGGCCAGGGCCAGCGCCGCGACTTCCACCGCGACGACCGCCGCCATGACGACCGTCGTGACGGCCAGCGCCGCGACGGGCGCAAGGAGTTCATGTCCAAGTCCCGGCGCAACTCCGACGGCACCGTGAGCTTCCCGTCCCAGAACCCGTACACCGACCGCCGTCCGGGCGAGCCGAAGATGCCCGCCGGCCTCGAATGGAGCATGCTGAGCAAGGACGAGCGCGAGCGCCTGCGCGGCCTGTCCAAGGAGCACGCCGAGAACATCGGCCTGCACATCCTGGCCGCCTACACCCTCGAGGGCACCGACCTCAAGGCCGCGCTCGAGCACGCCAAGTGGGCCGCCAAGCAGGCCTCCCGCGTGGACATCGCCCGCGAGACCCTCGCCATGATCGCCTACCGCGACGAGGACTACAAGCTGGCGCTGCGCGAGTTCCGCACCGCCTACCGCATGAACGGCTACCTCGACTACCTGCCGTTCATGGCCGACTGCGAGCGCGGCCTCGGCCAGCCGAAGAAGGCCATCGAGATCGCCCTGTCCGACGACGCCAAGAAGCTCACCGGCGAGGCCAAGGCCGAGATGTTCCTCGTGTACGCCGGCGCCCTGGCGGACCTCAAGATGTGGAACCAGGCCATCGAGGTGGTCTCCAAGCTCGTGCACGCCAAGGGCCTGGCGGGCGAGTACCGCATGCGCGCCGCGCAGGCCGAGCAGTACTTCCTCGAGGAGTCCGGCCGCTCCGACGAGGCCGTGGCGCTCGACGAGCTGATCGACGACCTCGAGGACCGCTACGCGGACGTCGAGGAGGACGAGACCAGCGACGACTTCGTGGTCGACTACGACGTCGAGGACCTGCCGGAGGACCTGCAGGCCAAGCTCGGCGTCACGCCCGACGACGCGCAGTACGCGCCGTTCGACGACGAGTCCGGCGTGAACATGGACGACGAGACGCGCATCCCCGAGCACGAGCAGCGCGCCGGCGCCGAGATGGACATCGAGCCCGCAGAGATGCAGGACCGCAACGACCGGCGCGACGAGGACGGCGAGATGGCCGACCCCGACCTGATGGACGCGCAGGACGACTACGACGAGGAGGACGCCGAGATCGGCGACTCCGAGGAGCAGATCAAGAGCGAGACGGAGTGACCCGGGCGTGTTGAAGGCGAGCGACAAGCCCCTGAGCGAGGCCTACCGTCTGGCGCTGCTGGACCTGGACGGCGTGGTGTACTACGGCAAGCTGCCCGTGGCCCACGCCTCCGACAGCATCCGCATGGCCGAGCGCCTGGGGATGACCATCGAGTACACCACCAACAACTCCTCGCGCATGCAGGCCACCGTCGCCGACCAGCTGCGCGGCTTCGGCCTGGACGTCGAGCCTTGGCAGGTCATCACCTCCTCGGTGGTCGCCGCCCGCATGGTGGCGCGCCACGTGCCCAAGGGCGCCGACGTGCTCGTGCTGGGCGCCGAGCACCTGCGCCAGGAAGTGGCCAAGCAGGGGCTGCGCATCGTGGGCGACGCCACGGCGAAGCCGGCCGCCGCCATCCAGGGCTGGTATCCGGAGATGACCTGGAACCAGCTGGCGCAGGTCGCGTTCGCCGTCGAGGACGGCGCGCGCTACTTCGTGACCAACCGCGACCTGACCATCCCGCGCGAGCTGGGCGTGGCGCCCGGCTGCGGCTCCATGGTCCAGGCCGTCATCACCGCCACCGGCGTGGAGCCCGAGGGTTCGGCCGGCAAACCGGAGTCCGCGATGTACGACGAGGCGCGCATGCTCGCCGCCCACGACGGCGAGCGCATGGTGCCGCGCGAGGCCGCGCTCGCCATCGGCGACCGGCTCGACACGGACATCGAGGCCGGCAACCGTGGCGGCTACGACTCGCTGCTCGTCCTGACCGGCGTCACCGATCCGGACCTGCTGCTGCGTGCCGAGCCCGCGCTACGCCCCACGTACGTGAGCGCCGACCTGCGTGGCCTGAACGTGCCGCAGCCGGCCGTCGAGCCCCTGCCCGACGGCGACTGGCGCTGCGGCGGCATGACCGCCACCTTCGACGGCCACCGCATCGAGGTCAGCGACGACACCAGCATCGACGCGCTGCGCGCCGCGTGCGCGCTGTGCTGGACGCTCATGGACTCGGGTACCGACCTCACGCAGGTCGAACTGCCGCAGTTCCATATCGCCGACTGACAGCCGTCGCCCGTCGGTCCCACGGACCGACGGGCACTCTATTTTTCCCAAGCGAAGAACCGACAGAGGGGAGTGGAGCCGATGGCCGATCGACTCGACGTGGCGCTGGTCACCGCCGGCGTGGCCGGCTCGCGCACCCATGCGCAGCGGCTCATCCGCGACGGGCTCGTGCGCGTCGACGGCACGGCCGCCACGAAGCCGGCCATGAAGGTGGGGCCGGGCGCGCGCCTCGAGGTCGACGACCCCGACGGCTACGTCTCGCGCGGCGCCTACAAGCTCGTCGGCGCCTTCGACGCGTTCGGCCCCGATGGGCTGCCGTCGCCCGAGGGCCTGGACTGCCTGGACATCGGCGCCTCCACCGGTGGCTTCTGCGACGTGCTGCTGCGCCGAGGCGCGTCGCATGTCATCGCCCTGGACGTCGGCCACGGCCAGCTCGACCCGCGCATCGCCGGAGACCCGCGCATCATCGAGATGAGCGGCGTGAACATCCGCGACGTGGAGCCGGGCGATCTGGCGTACGCGCCGGCGATGGTCGTCTCCGACGTCTCCTTCATCTCCCTGACCTACGTGCTGCCGGTCATCGCGCGCATCGCCGCGCCCGGCGCTTGGGTCGTGCTCCTCGTCAAGCCCCAGTTCGAGGTCGGCCGCGCCGGCCTCGACCGCCACGGCATCGTCACCGACCCCGCGCTGCGCGAGCGGGCGCTCGCCAAGGTCGTCGGGTGCGCCCGCGAATGCGGCCTGACGGTCGCGGCCACCACGGACTCGCCCATCGAGGGCACCCACGGCAACCACGAGTACCTGCTGCTTGCACGGGTGCCAGAACGGGACTGAACCACGGCCGGGTCCTTCTTCGAGGCCAGGCGCGCGGGGATGTAGCCGGCGATGAAGGTCAGCGCCACGCTGATGGCGATGAGCAGCAGCGCGTAGCCCCACGGCAGCCCGGCGAGGTTGGCCACGCCGAACATGCTCTCGATGACGGCGTTCGCGGGGATGCACAGCAGCGCCGCCACGCCCACGCCGACCACGCCGGCGAGGATGCCCTCGATGACCGTCTCGGCGTTAAACACCTTGCTCACGTCGCCCTTCGAGGCGCCCATGGCGCGCAGGATGCCGATCTCCTTCCTGCGCTCGAGCACGCTGATGTACGTGATGATGGCGATCATGATGGAGCTGACGACCAGCGAGATCGCCACGAACGCGATGAGGATCCAGCTGATGATGTCCACGATCGAGCTGATCGAGGAGGTCATCATCGAGACCATGTCCGTGTAGGTGACCTTGTTGTCCTTGTCGGCCTGCGCGTTGTAGTCGGCGATGAAGTCCTTGATCTCGCTTTTGCCGTCGAAGTCGTTCGGGTACAGCGTGATCGAGGACGGCTGCGCCGCGGTGGTGTAGCCCAGCGCCTCCAGGACATCGTCATAGGACGACGGCACGGAGGCGGCCGACAGCGCCGCGGAGGAACCGGCCGACGAGGAGACCGCAGCATCCTGCGACTGCGCGCCTTGGGTCTGCTGGGCCTGGGCGAGCGCAGCGGCGTCCATGCCGGAGGCGGCGGCGTCCATCGACTGTGGGGCGGTCGCGCCTTCGGTATCGGTCGCATCGGCGGAGCCAGTGGTGTCCGAGGAGGCGCTCGCCTCCTTGCCGAACGCGGCGCCGGTGAGCACGTTGGTGTCCGGGTCGTCGAGCTGCTGGCGCACCACGTCGCTCGTGGCGGTGCGCTCCATGAGCGCGTCGGTGAGCGCGCCCGTGTAGGCCACGCCGCTGGAGACGTTGGAGTCATCCCTGGCCTTGAGCACCGCGGTGATGGCCACGTCGGAACCCTTGTCATAGGCGGCCTTCATGTGGTCGGCGTCGCCGGAGGCGTCCTTCCATACGCCGTCGGCGCCCTTGGCGTACGTGTCGGCGGTGGTGAGCACCTTGAAGGAAGTGCCCAGCGCGTCGTCGTAGGCGATGGTGGAGACGGGGTCGTCGACCGTCTTGCCGTCCTCGACGTCCTTGACGAGGTCGTCCATCTTGTCCATGTCGAGCAGGCCGAGCATGTAGAGCGTGTAATCGGTGACCTTGCCGTCCTCGTCGAGCACCAGGGCGGCCTGGTCGGCGCCCTTCGGCCACTGGCCGGCGACGAGCTCGTAATCCTTGGCCATGAGCTCCGAGGAGCGGGGCAGCTGGCTCCAGGTGGCGGACGGTGCGGAGGACTGCATCATGGAGGCCATCGGGCTGCCCGACATGGTCGAGGAGGCCGAGGACGATCCGCCCACCTCGAGCGTGGAGGGGCTGACGGTGACGAGGGTCCCGTTGTCCTTGCCGTCGGTGCGCATGACCAGCGGCTCGGCGTCGTAGCCGTACTCCACGGCCGTCAGGTTGTCGCCCAGCTTGCCTTCGTGCTTGTCGAGGTACGTCTTGAACGCGCCGAGGTCGTTGCTCACCACGGTCGATTCCTCGGCCTGCACCGCGTCGGCCACCACGTTGTCGGAGACGATGGCGTCGGTGCCCTGGCCGTCCCCGTCGCTGTCCGTCTTGCCGCCCAGCGGACCGCTGCCGGCGTTCCCCTGCGCGTTCTGCATGACCCCCTGGAGGTTGACGGTCTGCGCCTGCAGCTCGATGGGGTAGGCGCCCATCGTGTCGTGATCCACGGTGTCGATGTAGCTGGTCATGCCGCTGGACAGGGCCAGGATCAGGCCGATGCCGACGATGCCGATGGCGCCGGCGCACGACGTGAGGATGGTGCGGCCCTTCTTGGTGAGCAGGTTGCGTCCCGACAGGCCCAGGGCGGTGCCGAAGCCCAGCCTGGATCGCCCGAACACGGCGCCGCGCTCCTGGACGCCCTCCTCGGCGGGGGTCAGGGGGTTCGAGTCGTCCTTGATCCTGCCGTCCTTGAGGCGGACGATGCGCGTGGCGTACTGCTCGGCGAGCTCGGGGTTGTGCGTGACCATGATGACCAGGCGGTCCTTGGCGACCTCCTTGAGGATGTCCATGACCTGCACGCTGGTCTCGGAGTCGAGCGCGCCCGTGGGCTCGTCGGCCAGGATGATCTTCGGGTTGTTGACCAGCGCGCGGGCGATGGCCACGCGCTGCATCTGGCCGCCGGACATGCTGGACGGCTTGCGGTGCATCTGGTCGCCCAGGCCCACCGCCCTGAGGGCCTCCTCAGCCTTGCGGGTGCGGTCCTTCTTGCTGTCGCCGGACACCTTGAGCGCCATTTCCACGTTGGCGACGGCGTCGAGGTGGGGGATGAGGTTGTAGCTCTGGAACACGAAGCCGACGGTGTGGTTGCGGTACGCGTCCCATTCGCGGTCGCCGAACTCCTTGGTGGACGTGCCGTCCACCATGAGGTCGCCTCCGGTGAAGCGATCGAGGCCGCCGATGATGTTGAGCAGCGTCGTCTTGCCGCAGCCCGACTGGCCGAGGATGGCCACGAACTCGCTCTGCCGGAACGTGATGGTGATGCCCTTGAGGGCGTGGACGAGGCCGCCGCCGGACTCGTAGTCCTTGCGGATGTCGTTGAGCCTGAGCATGGTATCCGCCTTTCACGGGGAAGGTGTGGATGGATGGGTTACGCACGCCATGCTAGGGTGCCTGCCTCACGCCTTCCTCACGGCGCGCTCGGGAATGGTTGAGGTTTGGGTGAGGTTGGACACCTAGGTTGGAAGCGACAATGGCCAGGTGAAGGAGGCGGTGCGCATGACCACGGTGCTGGTGGCGGAGGACGACCCCGACCTGCGCGAGCTGTTCGGTGTGGTGCTCAAGGGCAGCGGGTTCACGGTGCTGCCTGCCCGCGATGGCCGGGAGGCCGCCGAGCTCATGGAGGGCCACCATGTGGACCTGCTCGTGACGGACGCCATGATGCCTCGCATGGGCGGCATCGAGCTGGCGGGCAAGGTGCGCCGCGAGCGGCCGGGCATGCCCATCCTCATGATCACGGTGCGCGGCTCGTTCGCGGACAAGCGCGAGGGCTTCGACGCGGGCGTGGACGACTACATGGTCAAGCCCATCGACGTCAACGAGATGGTGCTGCGCGTACGCGCCCTGCTGCGCCGTGCGCAGATCCGCGACGAGCGGCGCGTGCGCGTGGGCCGCACCGTGCTGGACTTCGACGCGCTGACGGTCTCCTCGCCCCAAGGCACGGCCACGCTGCCGCTCAAGGAGTTCAACCTGCTGGCCAAGCTGCTGTCCGAGCCGGGGCGCATCCATACGCGCCGCCAGCTCATGGACGATGTGTGGGGGCCGGACAGCACGGCCGACCCGCACACGCTCGACGTGCACGTCTCCCGGCTGCGCGACCGGTTCCGTGACAACGACGATTTCGAGATCGTCACCGTCAGGGGGCTGGGATACAAGGCGGTGGCGCATGGCGGCTGACCGTACCCGCGAGGGGCGCCCGCGCCGCAAGGGCTACCGGTCCGGGTCGGTGCGCCTGGCGGTGCTCTTCACGCTGCGCGTGTTTGCGCTGTTCGTCGTCGCGCTGCTGCTGTCGATGGTCGCCATGCGCCTGCTCTACCACGTCGGGTTCTTCCGCGGCGCCGGCCCGCAGGTGCCGTTGTTCGTGCTGTGCGTCACGTCCGTGGTCATGGGCGTCGGCCTGTCGCGCATCGCCGGCGGGGACATCCTCGACGCCGTCACCAAGGCGAGCGAGGCGGCCGAACGCGTCGCGCGCGGGGATTTCGACGTGCGCCTCGACGTGCGCAGCCGCGCCCGCGAGGTGAACACGCTCACCGACAACTTCAACCGCATGGGCGCCGAGCTCGAGCAGTCGCAGATGCTCAGCGAGGATTTCGTCACCAACGTCTCGCACGAGTTCAAGACGCCGTTGGCGTCCATCGAGGGCTATGCCACGCTGCTGCAGGACCCGACGCTGGACGATGCGAGACGGCAGGACTACGTGGCGCGCATCCTGCAGGCGTCACGGCGCCTGACGGACATGACCGGCTCGATCCTGGAACTGTCGCGCCTGGAACGCCAGGAGCTCACGCTGCGCCGCGAGCCGTTCAGCCTGGACGAGCAGCTGCGCGAATGCATCCTCGAGCAGGAGGACGCGTGGACGCGCAAGGGCATCGAACTGGACGTGGACCTCGACGAACTGGAGGTCGACGGCAACGCCGATCTGCTGGCGCGCGTCTGGCAGAACCTCATCGGCAACGCCGTCAAGTTCACGCCCGAGGGCGGCCACATCGCCGTGTCCCTCACGCAAGCCTTCGGCGCGGGCGGTGCCGAGGCGGTGGTGCGCGTCACCGACGACGGCCCCGGCATGGACGAGGCGCAGCGGAACCGCGTCTTCGACAAGTTCTACCAGGGCGACACGTCGCACACCGGCCAGGGCGCCGGGCTCGGCCTGGCGTTGGCGCGCGAGGTCGTCGAGCTGCACGGCGGCACGATCGCCGTGCGCAGCGCCCCCGGCAAGGGCGCGTCGTTCGCCGTCACGTTGCCTTTGGAGGAACCGTCGGCATGAATGCGGCAGGGCCGCCCACCGTCGACGGTGGG
>JAXJQE010000199.1:0-1652 GCA_036311305.1 Bifidobacterium sp. | reverse complement strand
GCGGTCCTGACCCATGCGAAAGGGCCGCGGTTCCGTCGACGGAACCGCGGCCCTTTCGCATGGGTCAGGCGCTCACTGCTGCGCGGCCAGCGCCAGGTAGTCGGGCATCTGCTTGGGGTAGGTCGGCCACGCGCCGGCCTGCGTGCACACGTACGCGGCGGTGTTCACGGCCGCGCGGTGCGCCAGGCCCATGGAGTCGCCGGCGAGCAGGCGGCCGGTGAAGGTGCCGGAGAACGAGTCGCCGGCGCCCACGGTGTCCACGACCTCCACGCGCGGCGTGGCCAGCGTAGAGACCTCGCCGTCGGCGGACACGATCGTGCTGAACGTGGAGCCGCCGGTCAGGATCAGGTAACGCAGCTTGAACTGCTCGATGAACCAGCGGCACGCCTCCTCGTCGGTGGTCTCCTCGATGCCGAACATGCCGCGCAGGAGCAGCAGCTCCTCGTCGTTGATCTTGAAGACGTTCGCGTAGCCGAGCATCTCCTCGATGAGCTCCTTGGAGTACATGTCGCCGCGCAGGTTGACGTCGAAGAAGCACAGCGCGGTGGGCTTGACGTGCTTGAGCAGCTCGATGATGGTGGCGTGCGACTCGGGGGAGCGCAGCGCGAGCGTGCCGAAGCACACGGCGTCCGCCTGCTCGACGATGTCGATGAGCTGGCGCGTGTAGGAGATGTGGTCCCAGGCGACGTTCTCGACGATGGTGTACTCGGGGATGCCGTTCTTCAGGGCGACCACGACGGTGCCGGTCGGCCACGCGTTGCGCTGCAGGATGGCGTGGATGCCGGCCTTCTGCGCCTCGACGGCGAGCTCGTCGCCCAGGTCGTCCTGGCCGACGGCGCTGATGGAGTACGCCTCGGCGCCGTTCATCATCGCGTGGTACGCGAAGTTGACGGGGGCGCCGCCGGCGCGCTTGCCGGTGGGCAGCATGTCCCACAGCAGTTCTCCCAGCGGCACGACGATCGGCTTGCTCATGGTGGATACCTTCTTCCTTGTGGTGTTTCCTTGTGGTTGTTGCGGTTTATGGTACGGGGTCGTTCAGGGGCGCGCCAGCAGGCTCGGCTCGGCCAGCAGACGCGTGATGGCGACGGCCGCCGCGCCGGTGACGGCGGCGTCGTCGGGCAGCGTGGACAGGCGGATCTCGGTGGCGTCGGCGAGCTCGGGGATGACGCGGCCGCGCACGACGGCGCGCGCCGCCTCGACGAGCGGCTCGCCGGCCTGCGCGAGGATGTCGCCCAGCACGATGCGCTTGGGGTTGTACCCGTTGACGATGGTCACGCAGCCGTAGCCGACGGTCGTGCCGACCTCGGCGATCAGGCCGCGCGCCGCTTCGTCGCCGGCGGCCGCCTGCGCGCACAGCGCGGCGAACGCCCCGCGGTGCGTCATCGTCTCGCTGCCCTCGACGAGGCCGCGCGCGTCGATCTCGTCGTGCACGGCGACGGCGGAGCAGTAGCGTTCCAGGCAGCCGACGTTGCCGCACTCGCACGGCCGGCCGTTGACGTCGATGCTGATGTGGCCGATCTCGGTGGCGGCGCCGTCGGCGCCGTCCACGAGCCGGCCGGCGTCGAGCACGCCGAGGCCGACGCCCTCCCCGAGCAGGTAGTAGGCGAGGTCGTCCGCGCCGCCGTCGGTGTCGAAGAGGCGCTGGGCGAGGG
>JAXJQE010000198.1:0-2143 GCA_036311305.1 Bifidobacterium sp. | reverse complement strand
TATATATATTTATATATATATATATATAAGGTGCGCACGTGCATGCGCAGACTGTGAGGAACCCACTATGCCCCGTATGTTTGGAACCGACGGTGTCCGCGGACTGGCCAACCGCGACCTGACCGCGCAGCTGGCCCTCGACCTCGGCGACGCCGCCGTGCGCGTCCTCGGCGACGACTCCGCCGACACCGCCCCCGCCGGCCGCCGCCGCGCGCTCATCGGCCGCGACACGCGCGTCTCCGGCGACTTCCTGTCCAACGCGCTCGCCGCGGGCATGTCCGCCGGCGGCTTCGACGTCATCGACGCGGGCATCATCCCCACCCCCGGCGTCGCCTACCTGACCAGCGTGCTCAACGTGGAGATGGGCGCCGTGATCTCCGCCTCCCACAACCCGATGCCGGACAACGGCATCAAGTTCTTCGCGCGCGGCGGCTTCAAGCTGCCCGACACCAAGGAGGACGAGATCGAGGCCGTGCTCGGCCAGGACTGGGAGCGCCCCACCGGCGCCGGCGTCGGCCGCGTCAGCCACGACTCCACCACCGCCACCAACCTGTACCTCGACCACCTCGTTGGCACCATCGCCCCCGTCACCGACGGCGTGCAGCCCAAGCCGCTCAAGGGCCTGCGCGTGGTCGCCGACTGCGCGAACGGCGCCACCTCCGTCGTCGCCCCGGAGGCGCTGCGCCGCGCCGGCGCGGACGTCATCGTCATCAACGCGTCGCCCGACGGCTACAACATCAACAAGAACGCCGGCTCCACGCACCCCGAGTCCCTGCAGGCCATGGTCAAGGCCTCCGGCGCGGACCTCGGCGTCGCCTTCGACGGCGACGCCGACCGCTGCCTCGCCGTCGACCACGAGGGCAACCTCGTCAACGGCGACCAGATCATGGGCATCCTGGCGCGCGCCAAGAAGCGCGAGGGCAAGCTCAACCACGACACGCTCGTCGTCACCGTCATGAGCAACCTCGGCCTCAAGCTCGCCCTCAAGGACATGGGCATCGACACCGTGCAGACCAACGTCGGCGACCGCTACGTGCTCGAGGAGATGCTGCGCGGCGACTACTCGCTCGGCGGCGAGCAGTCCGGCCACGTCATCAACCGCGAGTTCGCCACCACCGGCGACGGCACGCTGACCGCGCTGACGCTGTGCAACGAGGTCGTTAAGTCCGGCCGCTCGCTCAAGGAGCTCGCCGCGGACTTCCCGCAGCTGCCGCAGCAGCTCATCAACGTGCCGAACGTCGACAAGATGGCCGCGTCGACGAACGCCGCCGTGCAGGCGGCCGTCGCGCGCGAGGAGAAGCTGCTCGGCGACACCGGCCGCGTGCTGCTGCGCCCGAGCGGCACCGAGCCGCTCGTGCGCGTCATGGCCGAGGCCGCCACGCAGGAACAGGCCGACGAGGTCACCGCGCGCCTCGCGCAGGTCGTCGCCGACGAGCTCGGCCTGTAAGGAGGGGCGATGTCGCTATTCAACAAACGCGTCGACACGGAACTCAACCGCGACGTCGAGCGACTGCTCAAGACCGCCAAGGACGGCGTGCTGCCGATCGTCGAGGCCGGCGAGCCCGTGCTGCGCGAACAGTGCGCGGCGTACGACGGCCAGCTGAGCAAGCACACGCTGCACAAGCTCATCGAGACGATGCGCAAGACGATGCTCGCCGCGCCCGGCGTGGGCCTCGCCGGTCCGCAGATCGGGCTCGGGCTCGCGCTCGCGGTCGTGGAGGACCACGACGACGGCGAGCCGGACCCGCGCGAGTTCGCGGAGTTCCCGTTCCACGTCATCATCAACCCCGCCTACGAGCCGGTGGGGGAGGAGACCCGCTCCTTCTACGAGGGCTGCCTGAGCGTGGAGGGCTACCAGGCGGTGCGCAAGCGCTGGCTGGACATCAAGGCCGTCTGGCACGACGAGGACGGCAAGCGCCACGAGGAGCGGCTGCACGGCTGGCCCGCGCGCATCTTCCAGCACGAGACCGACCACCTGTCCGGCGAGCTGTACATCGACCAGGCGGAGATCCGCTCGCTGACCACGGTGGAGAACCTCGAGGACCTCTGGTGCGAGGACCCGGTGCCCACCGAGGCCGCCAAGGAGCTGGGCTTCCAGCTCTGATTGGCCCTCTGGGCGCTCTCGAGAAACCTCACGTTTTTC
>JAXJQE010000197.1:0-19868 GCA_036311305.1 Bifidobacterium sp. | reverse complement strand
TGGCCGGCGCGCCGAGCGCCCCGGCCACCCGGTGCGCACCGTCCACCCCGTGGACCCGGACAACCCGACCCCCGCGATGATGCCCCGCCGCCGCTCCTCCGACCGCCCGACCACGTTCGCGTCCCTGGACGCGCAGGAACTGCCCGTCGTGCGCGAATACTCGGCCGGCGGCCTCGTCTTCGACGCGCACGGACGAGTCGCCATCATCGCCCGCCACTCCCGGTCCGGCCACCTCGAATGGTGCCTGCCCAAGGGGCACATCGAGAAGGGCGAGACCCCGCAGCAGACGGCCGTGCGCGAGGTGCACGAGGAGACGGGCATCCTCGGCGAGGTCGTCGATTCCATCGCCACGATAGACTATTGGTTCACGGGCACCAGCCAACGCGTGCACAAGCTGGTCCACCACTTCGCCTTGAGGCAGGTCGGCGGCGAGCTGACCGTGGAGGGCGACCCCGACCACGAGGCCGAGGACGCCATCTGGGTGGACTTCGCGGACCTGGACGACGTGCTGAGCTACCCCAACGAGCGCAAGATCGCTTGGCTGTACGCAAGGAAACTGAACAGGCAGGGCTAGAGAGTGAACCGACGAGACGCCACCGGACGCGCCGCACGCGGATTCTGGTGCATCCTGCTGGCGGTCATCGCGCTGCTCCTCGGCGCCGCGACCCCATGCGTGCGCACCGCCTGGGCCGTCGAGCCCGACGGCACCGCGGCCACCACGGGCACCACGCAGGAGGCCACCGACCCGACCGGCACCGACGGCACCACCGTCCCCACCGCGGACGACGACCCCGACGACACCTCCAAACCGGTCGGGCTGACGCTGACCAGCCTGACGCCCATCGTCACCGCCGCCAGCGGCCTCAAGATCACCGTCACCGTGCACAACCACACCCAGCAGGCGCTCGCCGCCGGCAGCCTGCAGGTGCTCACGAACGCCACCTACCACTTCGTCTCGCGCACCGACGTGCAGCAGTGGGCCGACGGCACCGCCGCCATCGACACCCCCGACCTGCTGCTCAACCTCGACGTGCCCGAAGTCGCCGCCGGCGGCACCGCCACCGTCACCGGCCACCTCGAGGCGGGCGACAGCGCGCTCGCCGTGCTCCACGACTGGGGCCCGCGCCCGCTCGCCGTGCTCTACGCGAGCGGCGACGGCGCGCGCAACGCGCGCCTCAACACCTACCTCACGCGCTCCCAGGACGGCCTGGGCGGCGCGAAGACGCCGGCCATCGGCCTGACCGTCGCCATGCCGCTGACCACCGGCGCGTGGCAGGCGGACGGCGACGCCGAGCAGGCGCTCATCACCACCGGCTCGTCGAGCGCGACGCCCGGCGCCGTGACGTCGCTGTCGTCGTCCGAGCTCACGGCGATCAAGCAGAAGGACCAGCTGCGCTCACGCTTCCCGCGCCTGCAGGTCGTCGCCGACCCCGACGTGCTCGCCGACCTCGGGACGCCGCACATCAGCGCGATCATGCAGCCCGACGGCTTCGACATCACCGCGTACGCGCGCGTCAACGACGCCGCCGCGTACGAGGACGCGGGCATAACCGAGCAGTCGTGGAACGCGACGAGCGCGCTCAAGGAGCTGCGCGCGGTGCTCGGCAACGACAGCGCCGAGGCGCGCCAGGTCGCGTGGCAGGGCGACGACGCGTGGACGATGGACGCGTTGACGACCGCGCGCGGCCACGGCTACGCGACCGTCATCGCCACCGACGGCTTCAACCTCGTCGACGACGCGACCGCGAAGACCGAGGTGTACCGCGTGCCCACCGCGCACGGCGACGTCACCGTGCTCGCCGCGCAGCAGGTGCTGAGCACCTTGGCCAGCCAGCGCGCGACGAGCGAGAGCGCCACCGCGGAGCTCAGCGACGCGGGGCGCATCGAGCGGCTCATCGCGCAGAGCGCGTTCTACCAGATGGAGCAGCCGTACGCGCAGCGTTCGCTGCTCGTGTGCGTCGACTCCGCGACCGGCGCGCAGACCGTCGGCGCGATGATGGAGGCGCTCTCCGGGGCCGGCTGGGTGGAGCTCAGGACGCTCGACGAGCTCGCCGAGTCCGACCCGGCGGTCGAGCCCGCGCAGATGCCCGCGCTCATCAACAGCACCGTCGGCACGACGCCGGTGGACACCGCGGGCGTGCGCGAGGCGCTGCGCTCGCTCGCGTCGTCGCGCGAGGACCTCGAGCGGTTCACGCGCACGGTGCTCGAGCCGGAGCCCACCGCCGACGCCTCGCCGGCGCCCGCCAAGGGCCAGGCGCTGACGGAGCGGGAGTGGTCGGACACCCTCATGCAGGCGCATGACACGTTCGCGCTGGCCGCCCTGGGCAGCGACGACGCGCAGCGCACGGCGATGGTCGACGGCGCGCGCGGCTTCGCGGACGCCGTGTACGCGAAGATCAAGCTCATCCCCTCCGACGACATCAATGTCGTCTCGGAGTCGGCGACGATGACCGTGACGGTGAGCAACGGCCTGCCCTACGAGGTGGGCGTGCGCGTCTCGTCGATCACCGACTCGATGGAGATCGTCACGTCGCGCTTCAGCGACGTGACCGTGCCCGCGCACAGCGAGGCGCAGACCTCGTTCACCATCCGCGTGTCCACGAGCGGCAAGACCGTGGCGCACGAACAGCTCCTGGACCGCGACGGACAGGCCTTCGGCTCCCCCGCGTCCACCACCATCACCAGTTCCCTGCAGATCAGCGACAAGAGCGGCTTCGTGTTCATCGCGCTCGCCGTGCTGCTCGGGGTGATCGGCCTCTACCGTCAATACACCCGCAAGAAGGACCCCGACGAATGAGTGAATCCTCCCCCTCAGTTGGCCGCAACTCACTGATCATGGCGTCCGGCACGGCCGCCTCCCGCATCACGGGACAGATCCGCACGATCCTGCTGGCGGCCGCCATCGGCACGACGGGGCTCGCGGCGAACGCCTACCAGGCGGGCTCCATGATCCCGCAGGTCATCTACACGCTCGTCTCCGGCGGCATCTTCAACGCGGTGCTCGTGCCGCACATCGTGCGCTCGATGAAGGCCAAGGACGCCGAGGACCAGCTCAACAAGCTCGTCACGCTCTCGGTGAGCCTGCTGCTCGGCGTCACCGTGCTCATGGCCGTGCTCGCGCCGCTCATCACCCGCCTGTACGTGGCGGGCTCCTCCGAGCTCGTGTCCCTGACGTACGCGTTCACGCTGTGGTGCACGCCGCAGATCTTCTTCTACGGGCTGTACACGCTGCTGGGGCAGATATTGGCGGTCAAGGAGAAGTTCGGCGCGTACGCGTGGAGCTCGGTGGGCGCCAACGTCATCAGCTGCGCGGGCTTCATCGTGTTCATCGCCATGTTCGGCGACCTGTCCAACTCCACGCTCGCCGAATGGGACACCACGAAGATCGCGCTGACCGCGGGCATGTGGACCCTGGGCGTCGCGTTCCAGGGGCTCATCCTGTTCATCCCGATCTGGCGCTCCGGGATCCGCCTCAGGCCCAAGTTCGGCATCCACGGCATCGGGCTGAGGACGATGGGCTCCATCGCCGGATGGTCGCTGGGCATCGTGGTCATGGACCAGATCGCCAACATCATCATCACGCGCGTGCTCACCAGCGCACCGATGCGCGCCGCCGAGCAGGGCGCCGGCGCGATCGTCGCCGGCAACGCCACCTACCAGAACGCGTACACGATCTACCTGCTGCCGTACTCGCTGATCGCCGTGTCCGTGGCCACCGCCATCTTCCCGCGCATCAGCGCGTCGATCGCCGCGCACGACATGCACGAGGCGCGCGAGGCGCTCAGCTCGTCGCTGCGCAACGTCGGCGTGCTCATGTGCTTCTTCACCGCCGTGTTCTTCGCGATCCCGCTGCTCATGGTGCAGAGCCTGCTGCCCAGCGTCGGCACGCAGCAGGCCATGCTCATCGCCAACACGCTCGCCTTCCTCTCGCTCGGGTTGCCATTGAGCTCCGCGTACCTGATCATCCAGCGCACGTTCTACGCGTTCGAGGACGGGCGCTCGCCGTTCACGTTCATGGTCGTGCTCTACGGGCTCGAGCTCGTGTTCGTGGTCGTCGGCATGCAGTTCGTGCCGCCGACCCGCTGGAGCGACCTCGTCGGCGGCTCGCTGTCGCTGGCCTACATCATCTCGTTCATCCCGCTGGTCGTCATGCTGCGCCGCCGCTTCGAGGGGTCGCTCGACGGGCGGCGCATCGCCGTCACCTACGTCAAGGCGGGCGTCGCGGCCGTCGTGTGCGCGCTCGTCGGAATCGTCATGTACAACCCGCTGGCCGCGTGGGTCTCCCCGTGGACCGGCCCGCACAGCGGCTGGCTCGTGCGCTGGCTGGCGCACATCCTCGTCGCCTGCATCATCGGCCTGGTCATGCTCGCCGTGTACATCGGCGTGCTGTGGCTCCTGAAGACCGAGGAGCTCGTCGGCATGGTCTCCACGGTCAAGGCGCGCCTCAGCCGCGGCAACGCGGCCACGCCGGCCGCCGCGGGCGGGGAGGCCGACGGGGCCGTCGAGGCCCCGGAGGGCGCCGCGACCTTGCCGCCGAGCTTCCCGCCGGCGGCCGGCGAGTACGACGACGACGCCACGCGCATCGTGCCGATCATCAGCGACGTCACGCCGGGCGTGCCCGCGGACGAGCTCGAGGAGCCCATCGCCGAGGTGCCGAGCGCGCTCGAGGAGCAGCCGGTCGTCGACGCCGCCGAACGCGCCGCGGTGCCGCAGCCGGCGCTGCCCGAGCGCCCCGCAACGCCGTCGGTCGGCCGTCAGGGCAACCTCCCGAACGCGACCACGGGCGCGGATAGAATGGCCACGGATACGGCGCGCGGCACTGGCCCCGCGCCACACGATTTCTCGAACGGATCAGGGGAGCTTATGAGGCCGCATTTGGGAGACACCGTACTCAACCGGTACACCCTCGTCTCGCCGCTGCGCGAGGAGGCCGGCCTGCAGGCCTGGAAGGCCAACGACCGCGTGCTGTCGCGCGACTGCCAGCTCTTCATCGTCAACAACAAGGCGGTGCTGCGCAGCACGAACGCCATCGCCGGCACGCTCGCCGCGTCGCGCGACCCGCGCTTCACGCAGGTCATCCAGCTGCAGCACGACGGCGCCATCGCCGTCGTGCTCACCGCCATCGACGCCGGCCAGTCGCTCACCGAGTACATGGCCGCCGACACCGCGGCGCCCTTGGGCCACGAGGCGATGCGCACCATCATCGCCGACGCCGGGCAGGCCGTGCGCGCGCTGCAGAAGGAGCACCTGACGCACCACGCGATCAGCACGGACACGATCCGCCTCACGAAGAGCGGCGTGCAGCTGGCCGACGCGCCCGTCAGCGAGGCGCTCGCGGACACCTCCGACGGCCAGCCGGGCGACAACGACGAGCGCCGCGCCGTGCGCCAGCTCGCCGCGGTGCTGTACTGCATGCTCACGCGCACCGCGTCGAGCATGCGTCCGCGCTTCTCGCTCGACGACCTGCCCGCGGACACGCCCGGCGAGTTCCGCACCGTCGTCAAGCGCGGCCTGGAGCTGCCCGAGGGCGGCAAGCCGACCGTGCCGCTGCTGACCATCGCGGAGATGGAGCTGCTGCTGGGCACCGCGAAGCCCCTACACGCGCTCGACCGCTCCGAGGTGCGCATCACGCGCGTGGAGGGCTCCTGCTCGATCGTGCGCGCGATGGTGCAGCCCGCGCTGCCCGGCGACATCCTGCCGATCTCCGACACGCTCGTCTCCTCGCAGACACTGCCCGCGCTGCAGTTCTCCGCGCCGGTGCCCGAGCCGGTGTACGAGGACGAGGACGAGGACGAGGAGGAGAAGAAGGACGCCGACAAGACCGAGGCGGCGGACAACAAGTCGTTCAAGGCGCTGTGGAACCGCAGCAAGGCGATCATGGCGGAGGGCGGCGCGGCCGGCGAGCCGGACCTGCAGCCCGAGGACGCCACCGAGATGTTCACCGCGTTCGACCCGAACCACGTGAGCGAGCCGCCCGTGCAGTCGGGGCGCATGACCGTGCCGATGGACGTCTCCGGCATCCGCCACGGCGTGCCCGCGGCGGCCGGCGCGGGCGCGGCCGGCGCGGGGCTCGACGACGCGACGGTCATCGGCGAGCAGACGGGCGACACCGGCGAGATCGTCGACGACACCGCCGGCGCGTCGTCGACGGGCCGCATCCCGGTCATCGGCGACGACGGCCACGTCGTGCCGCCGGGGGCGGAGTCGCAGCGCGCGCTGGAGCGCGAGCGCCAGGACATCGAGGCGACGTACGCGATGGGCGCGCCCGCGCTGCCGCCGAGCTTCGCGCCGCAGGAGTCGACCGCCAAGCGGCCGAACGAGCTGCGCGCGTTCGACGACGGCGGCAAGAAGTCCGTGTCGCGCGTGCGCCGCGTCGCGCTCATCGTGTGCATCGTGGCGGTCGTGGCGGCGCTCGGCGTGGCCATCCACTCGATCGCGACGACCGGGTCGATCTTCGGCTTCACCACGCAGCAGGACACCACGTACTGGCCGAGCATGAACCTCGACAACGTGCCGTTCGGCACGCGCAAGGGCAGCGAGGTGGACACGCCGACGCACACGCCGGAGCCGTCCAAGACCGCGACGCCGTCGCCGAGCGAGACGAAGAAGGAGAACACGACGCCGTACACGATCGCGTCGCAGAACTTCCTCGACCGGCCGGACGGGCAGCAGGGCTACGGCTACTACATGCACCTGGCGCAGAAGGAGGACGTGTCCAAGGTGGTCATCACCATCCGCTCCTCCGGCGGCCAGGGCTACATCCGCGTGAACACGACGGGCAACCCGACGCAGGGCGAGCAGGTGGCGCAGTTCACCTTCGCCGAGGGGGGCACCACCACGGTCAAGCTGGACAAGAGCGTGGAGACGCAGGACGTGATGCTCTGGGTGCCGCTGGACAGCCTGCCCGGCAACCAGCTGTACATCCAGTCGGTGCAGGTGTACTGAGGTTTTATACGTACGCGAAGGCCCCCGCGCGGCGGTCACTGTGGTGAGTGACCGCCGCGCGGGGGCCTTCGCGTACGCGGGAACCGGGCGTCTGGGCGTGGGCCCCGCCCCGCCTCACTCCTTGGGGGCGACGGCGATGACGTCGATCTCGACGAGGGCGCCCTTGGGGATCATGTTGTTGCCGAAGGCGACGCGCGCGGGCTTGACGGTGCCGGTGAAGGCGTCCGCGTACACGGAGTCGACCTCCTGGAAGTCCTCGACGTTGCGCAGGTAGATGGTCGCGCGGCACACGTGCTCCATGCCGCAGCCGGCCGCGGACAGGATTGCTTGGATGTTCTTGAGGGCTTGGGCGGCCTGCGCGCCCGCGGTCACACCGGCCAGCTGGCCGGTCTGCGGGTCCAGGCCCAGCTGGCCCGACACGAACACGAAGCCGTTGGCCTGCACGGCCTGGCTGTAGGCGCCGAGCGCCGCCGGCGCCTGCGCGGTGGCGATCGCCTTGAGATTCTCGTACATGTGGTTCCTCCTCTACGTCGGATGGGCCTCCACATCTCGCCGCCTCATCCGAGATGTGGAGGATTCCACCCCTCATTTTCATGCATGTGCACGCAAACATTGGGGAAGAATCCTCCACATCTCGGATGCCCCGCGGAATAGTGGAGGGGTCCTCCCCGCATCATAGCGGCCCGGTGCCCTCCTGGGGCGCCGGGCCGTCGAAATACGGGCCGCTCAGCGGGCGTTGAGCTCGTCGAGGTACATCTGCACGTCGATCGCCGCGCGGCAGCCGGTGCCGGCGGCGGAGACGGCCTGCTGGTAGGTCGGGTCGGCGCCGTCGCCGGCGGCGAAGACGCCGGGGACGGAGGTGCGCGTCGAGGCGCCGTCGACGGCGACGTAGCCGCGCTCGTCGAGCGCGAGCGCGCCGCCGAGGAAACCGGTCTGCGGAATCTGGCCGACGGCGATGAAGACACCCTTCGCGTCGAGCTTCGAGTCGGCGTCGTCGGCCACGTTGTGCACGCTGACGGAGGTCACGCCCTGCTCGTCGCCGTTGATGCGCGTGATGACGGTGTTCATGAGCACATTGATCTTCGGGTTGGCGAGCGTGCGCTCCACCATGATCTTCGAGGCGCGGAACTCGTCGCGGCGGTGCAGCAGCGTCACCGAGGAGGCGAGGTTGGCCAGGAAATTGGCCTCCTCCATCGCTGAGTCGCCGCCGCCGGCGACGATGACCGGCTTGCCGCGGAAGAAGAAGCCGTCGCAGGTCGCGCAATAGGAGACGCCGCGGCCGGCGTACGCCTCCTCGCCGCGCACGTCGAGGTGGCGGTAGTAGGAGCCGGTGGCGACGACGACGGCGCGCGCGGCGAAGGTGTCGCCGCCCGCGCAGGTCACGTGCTTGGTCTCGCCGGTCAGGTCGACGGAGTCGACGTCGTCGTAGACGAGTTCCGCGCCGAAACGCTCGGCCTGGCGCTGCATGTTCTCCATGAGGTCGGGGCCCATGATGCCGTCGGGGAAGCCGGGGAAGTTCTCGACCTCCGTGGTGTTGACGAGCTGGCCGCCGGGGGTCAGCGCGCCGGCGATGACCAGCGGCTTGAGGCCCGCGCGCCCGAGGTAGATGGCCGCCGTGTACCCCGCGGGGCCGGAGCCGATGATGATGACTTCACGTGTTTCGCTCATGCTCCCCACAATAGGCGCGCGGGGTCGGGGTCGGCGGGGTTCGCCTGTGGGCGTGCGGGGTCAGTCGGCCTCCTGGGCCTCTTGGGCCTCCTGGGGGCGCCGAGGAGGGACAGGATGCGGTCCATGTCCTCGGGGCTGGAGAACACAATCTCGATGCGGCCGTGCTTCTCGGAGCCCTTGATCGAGACCTTCGTGGCGAAGCGCTCCTCGAGGCTGGCCTGGATGGGCGAGCCGGCCCACGGGTTGTGCTTGTTCGTCTTCGGCTTCTTCGGCTGGCCGGCGGCCTGCATGGAGACGATCTCCTCCACGCTGCGCACGCTCAGCCCCTCGTCGATGATCCGCTGCGCGAGCTTCTCCATGGCCTCGTCGTTGGGCAGGCCGAGCAGCGCGCGGGCGTGCCCGGCGCTGATCTTGCCGGCGACGACCTCGCGCTGCACGCTGGCGGGCAGGTTCATCAGGCGCAGCGTGTTCGCGATCTGCGGGCGCGACTTGGACACCGACTGCGCGAGCTGCATCTGCGTGAGGCCGAACTCGTCGATCATCTGCTGGTAGGCGGCGGCCTCCTCGAGCGGGTTGAGGGCGACGCGGTGCAGGTTCTCGAGCAGGGCGTCGCGCAGCATGTAGTCGTCGGCGGTCGTCTTGACGATGGCGGGGATGCTCGTCAGGCCCGCGAGCTGGCTGGCGCGCCAGCGGCGCTCGCCCATGACCAGCTCGTACGTGCTGTCCATGCGGTCCTCGAACTCGCCGTGCTTTTCCGTGGGGTTCGCCTGGGCGGCGCGGATCTGCTCGAGCGGCCGCTTGCGCACGACGATCGGCTGCAGGACGCCGACCTCCTTGATGGACTCGGCGAGCTCGTGCAGTTCCTCGTCGCGGAACACGGTCCGCGGCTGGTGCAGGTTCGGCCCGATCTGCGCGAGGTCGAGCTCGACGAGGTAGCCGCCCTCGACCGGCTTGAGCTCCGGCGCGCCCTCGCCGTCAGCGGCGGCGCCGGGCAGCGGCGTGCCGTCGAAGAACATGTCGCTCGGGTGGGCCATGTCGTCGACGGTGGGCATCGTCGCACGCTTGGCGGTCGACTTCGACGGCGCCTTGTGCTCGGCGGCCTCCGGCTGCAGCGTCATCGGCGCGGAGAGCGCGGCGACGGTGTCGCCGTTGCGCGTCATCGTGCCCATCGACGGGATTGTCGACTCCAGCGGGCTGATCGGCCCCTCGAACTCCTCCGTCGACGGCTCCGGCTCGCGCGGCGCGGCCGTCGGGCCGCGGTGCGTCGCCGCCGGCGCGGTGGTCGGACGGCCGGCGGTGGACAGACGGTCGGTGGACGGACGGTCAGCGGCGGTGTCCGCCGGCGCGGTGGTCGGACGGGTCGTCGACTTCGCGGGGGACTTCGCGGACTTCGCGCGCGGCGCCGTCGACGCCTCGGGCGTCGCGGGCTGCGCGGGCGGGACTACCGGCGCGGCGGGCTGCTGCGGTTCGCCGGGCAGCGACGGGAAGAGGGCACCGAGGCCGCGTCCAAGCCGTGATTTTGCCATGTCAGTTCTCGTTTCTCCTCGATGCCAGGGTTTCCAGTACTACAGCGGATCGGTTGTCGATCTCCAGCGCGGCCTCGCGGTAGGAGACGGCGCCCATGCCGCGCGGGTCGTAGCTGATGACGGACTGCGCGAAGCTCGGCGCCTCGGAGATCTTCACGGTGCGCGGGATGGTCGTGTCGAGCACGATGCTCGGGTAGTGGGTCTTGACCTCCTCGTACACCTCGCGGCTCAGGAGCGTGCGCTTGTCGAACATGGTCACGACCATCGTGGAGACGAGCAGCTCGGGGTTGAAGTTCGACTGCACGAGGCCGATCGTGTTGATGAGCTGGCCGAGGCCCTCGAGCGCGTAGTATTCGGCCTGGATGGGGATGAGCATCTCGTTGACGGCGCACATCGCGTTGATGACCAGCAGGCCGAGCGACGGCGGGCAGTCGAGGAAGACGTAGTCGTAGTGGGTCTCGCTCTCCTCGAGGAAGGCGTCGAGGGCCTTGCGCATGAGGTTGTTGCGGTCGGGCATGTCCGCGAGCTCGAGGTCCGCGCCGGACAGGTCGATGGACGCGGGCACGACGTGCAGGTTCTCGAAGTCCGGGCAGGTCTGCATGACCTCGGCGACGGTGGCGCGGCCCTCGATGACGTCGTAGACGGAGGGGTCGCCGGAGTTGTGCTTGGCGCCCAGCGCGGTGGAGGCGTTGCCCTGCGGGTCCATGTCCACCACGAGGACGTTGAGGCCCCCTTGCGCGAGCGCGGCGGCGACGTTCACGGCGGTGCTGGTCTTGCCGACGCCGCCCTTCTGGTTGGCCACGGCGATGCGGCGCGTGCGCGCGGGGTGCTTGAACTTGGCCTTGTTGATGCGCTCCAGCCGGGTCGACAGGTCCGCGATCTCCGAGCCCACGCCGGACTTGTCGTCCGAGAAGATGCGTGCGATGGTTTCCGATGCGCTTTCCATGCCGGGGGTGTTGGCTTGCTGTGTCACGAAGACAGCCCTCCTATGTGCGTCTCGATACGTTCCAGTTTGTTCATTCGTATGGACAGGAACGGGTGGTTTTTCATGCTGTGCGCGGATTGTGCACCGCTGTGGAAAACCTGTGGATAAGTCGGTTCGAACAAGTGGTCGAATGGGGTCGTCAGCCCTTGGTGCACAACGGTTCCCGGTTATCCACAGGTGGTGGGTGCGGACTGTGGATAACTTATGCACAATCCACCGACCAGGGTGTGGATAAGTGGTCAGCGCCGCTTGTCCACGATCACCACGTGCGTGGGCCCCAGGCCGTCCGCGACGGGAGCCTCCTCCACGCGGGGGTGGATGCCGCCGTATTGCTCGATGACCTTGTGCGCCTTGTCGATCTCGGCCTGCGCGGAGCGGCCCTTGAGCGCGATGAGCTCGCCACCGGGGGCGACCAGCGGCAGCGTCCAGCCGGCCAGCTTGGTCATCGGCGCCACCGCGCGGCACGTCACCACGGTGAACGGGTGGCGGATGGCCTTGCGCACCGCCTCGGGCACGGCGACCTTCGATGCGGCGTCGCCGTTCCTCGCGCCGCGCGCATTGCGGCCGCGGGCACCCTTGGCGCCCCGGCCGTTCGAGGGGCCCTGCCCGCGGGCGGCGCGCGCCTGGTCGAGCGCGGCGATGGCCTCCTCGGCGCGGGCGCGGACGATCTGCACGTTCTCCAGGTTCATCGCCTCGACGCATTCGGCCAGCCACTCCACGCGCCGCTCCATCGGCTCGATGAGCGTGAACGCGCGGTCGGGCAACATCGCGGCGAGCACGAGGCCGGGGAAGCCGCCACCGGAGCCGAGGTCGGCCACGGACTTGAACTGCGCGCCCGCGGTCGCGCGGCGCACGAAGGGCGCGAGCGCGGCGGAGTTGAGCAGGTGGCGTTCCCAGAGGATGTCCACGTCGCGCGGGCCGATCAGGCCGCGCGGCTCCCCCTCCTCCTTGAGTTTCCCGTGAAACACCTCGAGCTTGGGCAGCGCGTCGCCGAACACCGCGGCAAGCGTGTCCGAGCCGGCCAGCGTGGCATCGTCATGAATCTCGACAGTCATAACGCACCATCCTACCGCGAGGTTTCACGGAAACACACCACGACGTCGACGAAGCGCCGAGTCGCGAACGCCCCAGTGCGAGAAACCTCACGTTTTTCCGTGACATTCCTAGGGGCACCGGCTCAAGCCGGTGCCCCTAGGAATGTCACGGAAAAACGTGAGGTTTCTCGGTCGTGTCCGGCCCCACGCGGAATGTCCGGAGGAGTCAGTCCTCGACGAGGAACTCGTCGTCCTCGACCTCGTCGTCGGCGTCGTTGTGCTTGAGGTAGATGGTCACGTAGCGCTTCGGCTCCTCGCCGTGCGAGCGCGAGCGCAGGCCCTCGTCGCGCACCACGTCGTGGATGATCTTGCGCTCGAAGGAGTTCATCGGCTTGAGGTCCACCGGCTCGCCGGTCTCGCGCACGTCGTCGACGGCGTCGAGCGCCATGTCGCGCAGCAGCTGGCGCTTGCGCTTGAGGTAGCCGTCGACGTCCACGATGAGGTGGCTGCGCTCGCCGGTCTGCTGCTGCACCGCGAGGCGGGTGAGCTGCTGCAGCGCGTCGACGACCTCGCCGTTGCGGCCGATGAGGTGCTTGATGTCCGCGTCGTCGTCGGCCACGATCTGCACCATGGGGCGGCCGTTGCGCCCGCCCATCTCGATGTCGCCCTCGTAGTCGGCGATGTCCAGCAGGCCCTCGAGGTAGTCCGCGGCGATGTCCGCCTCCTCGTTGAGCTGGTCCAGCGTGCGTTCGTCGTCCTGCACCATGGGGTCCTCCTTGGTTGGTCGGTTGTCAGGTCTGTCGGTGGTCCTCCCGCGCGTCCGTGCGCGCGGCACAATGTGAACCTCCAGTCTACCCAAAAACGCCGACGCGTACAGGCCCCGTCCATCGCGCGCCCACTCCCCCGGACACGCATAGGAAAAGCGGCGTGCACGATGTGCACGCCGCTTGTTCGCAAAAGTCGACCGCCTACTTCTTCTTCTTGCGGTTCTTGCGCTGGGGCTGCTGGCGCTGGAAGCCCTGCTGCTCGCGCTTCTCGGCCTCGGCCTTGGCGTCGATGAGCTTCTGCTCCTCGAGGCTGGGGCGGCCCTCCTTGGCGCGCCGGGCGTTCTCGCGGTCGTGGTCGCGCTGCTTCTTCTCGTCGGCGGCCGGGGAACCCGGGGTCGGGAACTCGCGGATCTGCCAGAAGGTTCGCGCCAGGTTGCACAGGTTGTTGGCGAGCCAGTAGACGAGCACGGCGAACGGCATCGCGACGCCGGAGAAGATGTACATGAGCGGGAACACCCACAGCATCATGCGCTGCATGTTCTGCGTCTGCTTGTTCATCGTGGCCGGGGCGGTGTTCTTGTGCATGCTGTACCACTGCTGGAACCACAGGCACCCGCACATGAGCGCCACGAAGACGCCGATGATGACCTTCGACGCCGTGTCGCCGGTGGTGAACGTGTCGGTCACGGAGACGCCGAAGAACGTCGTCTTGGAGAACTCCTGCGCGGTGGCGACGTTGAAGGCGCCCAGCGTGCCGCGCTTGCCGACGGCGATGTAGGGGATCGCGGAGAGCACGTAGAACATGCACATGAACACGGGGCCCTGGATGAGCATCGGCAGGCACGAGCCGGCGGGGTTCGCGTGGTTGTCCTGGTAGAGCTTCATCATCTCCCGCTGCATGGCGTCCTTGCTGGCGGGGTCGTTCTTGCCCTTGTACTTGTTCTGGATCTTCATCATCTTCGGCTGGATGGCCTGCATGTTGCGCATGCTCTTCATCTGCCGGTAGAACAGCGGGAAGACGCATGCCTGCACCACGATGACGAGGAAGATGATGGAGAAGACCCACGACATGCCCGAGGGGTTCATGCCGCACAGGGTCAGCAGCTTGTGGAACCAGTACATGACCTGGGTCATGAGCCATTCCACCGGCGTCAGGAGCTTATAGAGCCAGTCCCAGATGCCGCTGTCGAGGAAGAAAGTCTCTTGCATGGTGTGGTGTTCTCAATTCTCGCCGTGAGTGATGTCCGTGGGCGCCAGACGGGGTTCCTCATGCGCCTTGGACCAGGAAAATCGGTAAAACAGGGAAAAGCGCCGCGGGACATCGTCGATGCCCCCGTCGCTCCAGGGGCGGCACCGCAGCAGGCGCAGCGCGGCGAGCGTGCCGCCGCGCAGCGCGCCGAACCGCTCGATCGCCTCGATGGCATAGTTCGAGCACGTCGGCCAATAACGGCAACAGGGCGGCCGCCACGCGCTGATGTGCCGCTGGTACCAGCGGATCGCGCGGACCATCGGCCGCCCTGGCTGTGTGTGCGTCATCCGCGCTCCGTGGTGGTTGCGGCGAGTGTCCCGCCGGACGGTTTGCGTACGCCGGCCGGGACATCCCCGGCGGCGTCGGTGCGCGACCCGGGCGCGCCGCCCGTGCGCGCCGTCTTGCGGCGCACGGCGGCGAACAGGTCGGCGACCTGCCGGTCGATCGACGCGAAGTCCGCGCCGGCGGCCGACGGCTTGGCGCGCATGACGACGTCGACGCCCTCGGGCAGTTCGTCCTCGTGGCGCGCGGCGAGCACGCGGAACCGACGCTTGACGTGGTTGCGCGTGACGGCGTTGCCGACCGACTTGGCGACGGCGAGGCCGACGCGGCGCGCGCCGTCCGCCGGCGGGTTCGCGATGGCGTCGCCGGGCATCCTCATGCGGAAGTGCACGACGATGTCGTGGTCGGTGACCCGGCGGCGGTGACGCAGTACGGCCACGAACTCGCGATGGCTCCTCAGCCGTTCCACGGCGCCTGCCCGGTGGGTTGCGCTCAGGCGGCCAGGGACTTGCGGCCCTTGGCGCGACGGCGGTTGATCAGGGCGCGGCCCTGACGGGTGCGCATGCGCGCACGGAAGCCGTGCTTCATGTGACGGCGACGGTTGTTCGGCTGGAAGGTCCTCTTCATGGTTTCTTTGCTCCCGATCGTTTTCGGCCACGCTCGCGCGCGGCTCTCTGTAAGTCAAGCTCTGTCAAGGATAGTGGTACCCATACCCCAACGGCAAGCCGGCACCCATGGACAAGCCGCGCGCACGCGCGCGGCGGCAGGGTCCGCGCGGGGCCCTGCTGTGGTCGGACGGGGTCGGGCGCGCGTGGCCGAACCGTTGCAATGGTGGGGAAAACCGGCGGAAGTTATCCACAAACCACACGGGTGTAATTCCGTTATGCCAGTGTTTTCAACACGCGAGGCTGTGGATAACTTCGCGCCGAGGGAGTAAATATAGCTTGTTACCGTTTTATCCACACCCCCCAGGGAAGAGAGCACCACGATGAGCGGACCGTCGACTGATCCGGCCACCCAGGCCTCCACCATCTGGGCCAAAGCCCTGCGCGTGCTGCGCAGCGACCCGTCGCTGACCGCGCGCTCCAAGGGCTGGCTCGAGCAGGTCCGGCCGGAAGCCATGTTCGGCACCACCATCATCCTGGACGTGGAGAGCAGCGAGACGCAGCACGAGCTGCAGATCAAGCTCAACGACCCGCTGCTCAGCGCGCTCGAGCTGGCCAACGGCGGCATGCCGCTGTTCCCGTACTTCAAGATCGTCCCGCGCCAGGCGCCCGAGGAGCCGCCGACGCTGCCCATCGACGACCTGCCCGCCGTCGACAGCGCCACCGTCGAGATCATCGACTACTCCGCCGGCCAGTCGACGGCGAAGGCGGCGACGCCGTCGAACTTCGCGGGCGCGCAACAGCCGTCCGCCGACCACGGCGCGGCGCGCGGCGGCAAGCGCGCCGCGACGCGCGCCTCCTCCCCCGCCACCGGCCAGCTGCCCGCGGTGCGGCCGACGCCGCAGCCGGCGGGCGTCACGCACTACGACGACGCCGTCGTGCAGAGTTTCGAGGACATCATGCCGGGCACGAACTTCGACAGCGTGCCCACGCCGCCGGCGATGCCGCAGAACGGCACGGCCGGCTACAGCGGCGTGCCGCGTTTCGGCACGGGCAAGACGCCGGACCGCGACCCGGTCACCCACCTCAACCGCAACGACACGTTCGACACGTTCGTGCCCGGCGAGTCGAACCGCTTCGCGCGCACCGTCGCGCTCGCGGTGGCCGACGTCGCCGAGGGCATCGGCATCGACTTCAACCCCCTGTGCATCTACGGCCGCTCGGGCCTGGGCAAGACGCACCTGCTCAACGCGATCGGCAACTACGCGCTGGTCAAGAAGCCGGACACGCGCGTGCGGTACGTCACCAGCGAGGAGTTCACCAACGAGTTCATCGACTCGCTGCGGCCGGACAAGTCGGGCTCGAACCAGCAGTCGATCAACAACTTCAACAAGCGCTACCGCGAGGTGGACATCCTGCTCATCGACGACATCCAGTTCCTCGGGGGCAAGCCGGAGACGCTGACGCAGTGCTTCCACACGTTCAACACGCTGCAGCAGGCCGGCAAGCGCATCGTCATCGCGTCCGACGTGCCGCCGAAGAACCTCAAGGACTTCGAGGACCGCCTCATCTCGCGCTTCGAGCAGGGCCTGACGGTGGACATCCAGCCGCCGGACCTGGAGACGCGCATCGCGATCCTGCGCATGCTCGCGTCGCGCAACGGCACGCGCGTGCCCAACGACGTGCTCGACCTCATCGCGCAGCGGTTCACCGAGAACATCCGCGAGCTCGAGGGCGCGCTCAACCGCGTCACGGCGATGGCCTCCCTCAACGGACAGCCCGTCACGCGCGCGCTGGCCGAGCAGACGCTGCAGGATTTCTTCTCGACGGCCGTCGAGGTCAAGCCGACCGACATCATCGGGCACGTGGCCAAGTACTTCCACCTGACCTTCGACGACATCGTGGGGCCCAGCCGCCAGAAGAACATCACGCTGGCGCGCCAGATCGCCATGTTCCTCATGCGCGACCTGACGAGCATGTCCCTGGTCAACATCGGCCAGGTCATGGGCGGGCGCGACCACACCACGGTCATGCACGGCTGCAAGAACATCTCCGAGGGCATGCAGGAGCGCCAGGACATCTACAACTACGTCAACGAGCTCACCCTCCAGCTCAAGCAGCGCAACGACTGAGCGCCGCGCGCGGGCGCTGCGGGGTCCTTGGCTAAGGTCAGATCCCACGCGATGGGACCGGAGGCGCCCGCGGTACGTACCGTGCGCCTCCGGTGGCCGTCCTCCACAACCGAAGAGCGAATGGCAGCGTGGTAATTCCGCGCGTGGAATTACGTCCGTGTCACCCGCGGGCCGGCGGTCCTCCCCACTTGGGAAGGTGGATTTCCGGGTCGCGCGACACACCGTGGCGCGGGGATTTTTGGAAAAAGTTATCCACATCGTTTTCCACAAATGGGGAAAACTACGGGGGAAAACCCGGTGATAACTGCCCCGAACGCGTGGACGGACGGTGGATGCATACACAGAAAATGTGGATAAGTTTTGAGCCGGCCGCGACCTGTGGATAAATGGGCAAGTTATCCACAACGAAATCTCACGTTATCCACATCCTCGACATGTCCACAATCCCGTCCGTGGATTGCCTTGCGACGGTTTTCCACATTTCCACCGCCCTTATGATGATGATTACTAAGTGCCTTCTCTTTGGATCATCATGACCATCACCCACGCTCGCAAAACGACCGCGCAGGCCGGCTGGCAAAGAACGCCGGGACGGCTAGAATGAACATCACGACCAAACCGAACGGATCCCCACCACTAAAAAAGGCAGCGACGAGAACGCCTGATGGACAGGGCGCCACCGTGACGCAAGGCGCCGGCGCCCAGGAACACCCGGACGGGCAGGGCGCCGACCTGACCAGAGCGGCCCAACAAGCAGGGAGGGGAACAAGACCCATGGAAGGCATCGAAGGAGCAGCATGAAAGTAGAAGTCAACTCCACCGCGTTCGCGGACGCCGTCGCGTGGACCACGAGCGTCATCAGTGCCCGCCCCACCAACCCGATCCTCGCCGGCGTCAAGCTCCAGGCCATCGACGGCACGCTGCAGCTGAGCGCCTTCACCTACGAACTGAGCGCCCGCGACCAGATCGAGGCCGGCGTGGACGAGCCCGGCACCGTGGTCGTCCAGGGCAAGCTCCTGGCGGACATCTCCCGCGCGCTGCCCTCGGAGAAGACCTACCTGTCCACCGCCGGCTCGACGATGACCATCACCTCCGGCAAGTCGACCTTCACGATGACCCTCATGTCCGACTCCGAGTACCCGGACCTGCCCGAACTGCCGCCACTGCTCGGCCAGGTCGACGGCGAGACCTTCGTGCAGGCCGTGAACCAGGCCGCCGTCGCCGTCTCCCGCGAGGACAGCCGCCCCGTGCTCACCGCCGTGCAGATGCGCGTCAACGGCGACGAGGTCACCCTCTCCTCCACCGACCGCTACCGCCTGGCGCGCTCCACGTTCCGCTGGACGCCGCAGGACGAGCAGGTCGAGGCGCTCGCCCTCGTCGGCGGCGCGCACCTGCGCGACATCGCCAAGGCCGTGGACACCAACCAGAACGTCAGTGTGTACCTCGACCCAGCGAACCCCACCCTGATCGGTGTGCACAACGGCGGCCGCGTGTCCACCGTGCAGCTCATCGACGGCGAGTTCCCGAGCGTCGACCGCCTCTACGCCGACGAGTACCCCGTGCACGCCGTCGTCGACCGCGCCGCGCTGCTCGACGCCATCAAGCGCGTCGCCCTGGTCGCCGAGCGCAACGCCCCGATCCGCATGGACTTCGAGGGCCCGCAGCTCGTGCTCACCGCCGGCGGCACCGCCGCGGACGAGCCGAGCGCGCGCGAGGTCCTCGACGTCGACCTCGACGGCGAGGACATCCGCGTCGCCTTCAACCCCAGCTACCTGCGCGAGGGCCTGAGCGCCATCGCCGAGCCGTTCATCCGCCTGAAGATGACGCAGGCCACGCGCCCCGTCGAGTTCAACGGCCAGCAGGAGCAGGACTCCGACGAGTCCATGGCCTACCGCTACCTGCTCGTGCCGATGCGGTTCAACAGCTGATGTACGTCTCCCGCCTCGCCCTGGACCACTTCCGTTCCTGGGACGGCCTCGTGCTGGACCTGGGGCCCGGCGTGACCATTCTGCGCGGGCCCAACGGGCTGGGCAAGACGAACATCGTCGAGGCCGTCGAGCTGCTCGCCACCGGCGGCTCGCACCGCACGTCGTCGAGCGTGCCGCTCGTCGAGCGCGGCCACGACACCGCCACCGTGCGCGCCAACGTCACCGACCCCGCGCAGGACCGCACGGTCACGTACGAGGTCACGATCCGCGCGCGTGGCGCCAACCGCGCGCGCGTCAACGGCGGCCGGTCCGTCTACATGCGCGACATCGTCGGCGACCTGCCCGTCGTGGCGTTCACGCCCGACGACCAGCGCATCGTCGCCGGCGACCCCGCCGCCCGCCGCACGTTCCTCGACCAGGCCGGCGCGCTGCTCACGCGCGGCTACGCCGGCCTGCTGCAGCAGTTCCAGCACGTCGCGCGCCAACGCGCGACGCTGCTCAAGCAGCTCGCGCAGTCTGACAGCTTCGACGCCGCGCGCGACGCGACGCTCTCCGGCCTCGAGATCTGGACCGCGCAGTACATCGACCTCGGCCTGGCGCTGACCCGCGAGCGGATGGCGCTCGTCGAGCGGCTGCGCGGGCCGTTCGCGCGCCTCGTGCGCGACCTGGCCGGCGAGACCGCCGACCTCGCGTACGAGCCGTCCTTCGACGAGATCTACCTCGGCGCGGGCGGCGCGGGCGGCGAGG
>JAXJQE010000196.1:0-11205 GCA_036311305.1 Bifidobacterium sp. | reverse complement strand
GTGGCCGAGTTGTCCAGGGCGCGCGCGATGCCGAAGTCCATGACCTTGACGACGCCCTGCTCGGAGATCATGATGTTGCCGGGCTTGATGTCGCGGTGGATGATGCCCATGCGGTGCGAGTACTCGAGCGCGGAGAGCAGGCCGATCATGACGTGCTCGGCGTCGCGCTGGCTCAAGGGTCCGTTGGCGCGGATGATGTCGCGCAGCGTCTGGCCCTGCACGTACTCCATGACCAGGTACGGCAGGTGCTCGGTCTGGCCGTTCTCGAGCTGGACGACCTCCTCGCCCGAATCGTAGATGTTGACGATGTTCGGGTTGTTCATCTGCGCGACGGAGTGCGCCTCGCGGCGGAAGCGCGTGAGGAAGATCTCGTCGTGCGCGAGGTCCGCGCGCATGATCTTGACGGCGACGGTGCGCCCCAGACGCGTGTCCACGGCGACGTACACCTGCGCCATGCCGCCGCGGCCGACGCACTGGCCGAGCTGGTACCGCCCGTTGTCGAGGGTGGTGGGCATCTGGCTGCTCATAGCTGCTCCTTGTTGTGGGCGCCGGGCAGCAGGTGCGTCGGCGCGTTGGTGGCCCGGTCGTAGTGGGGCGCGCTCATGACGCGTCGGGGCACGCGGCCCCCGGTGACCATGGTGGTGTCCACCGAGGCCGTCTCCTGGTCCAGCAGGCGGCGCTCGATGCGCGAGAGGATGCGCGCCACGGTCAGCGCGTCCTTGGGGCGGTCGCGCGGGTCCTTGGCGAGCATGGACATGACGAATTCGTTGAGCTGCACGTCGACGGTGTCCGGCAGCGGCGGCACGGGGTTGTTGACGTGCGCGGCGGCGATGTCGACGGGCGTGGCGCCGGTGAACGGCCGGTGGCCGCACAGTCCCTCGTAGGCGACGACGCCGAGCGAGTAGATGTCCGACTGCGGCGTGGCGTGCTGGCCCTGCGCCTGCTCGGGGGAGATGTACTGGGCGGTGCCCACGACCATGCCGTCCTGCGTGATCTGCTCCTGGTTGGTGGAGTAGGAGACGCCGAAGTCGGTGATCTTGACCTCGCCGTTGTCCGAGACCATGATGTTGGCGGGCTTGACGTCGCGGTGCACGACGCCGTGCGAGTGGGCCACGAACAGGCCGCGCGCGGTCTGCGTGAGGATGGGCAGCAGCTCGGTGGGCTCCATCGGGCCGTCGATCTCGTGGAACAGGTCCGCCAGGGACTTGCTGGGCACGTACTCCATGACGAGGAAGCCGATGCCGTCGTGCTCGTAGTACTCGAAGAGCGCGGCGATGTTCGGGTGCGCGAGGTTCGCGGAGTTGCGCGCCTCCGCGCGCAGCCTCCTGAGCTTGGACTCCTGGTTCGTGGTGTCCGTGCGCAGCGCCTTGATGGCCACCGGGCGGCCGAGCTGGATGTCATAGCCCTTCCAGACCTCGCCCATGCCCCCCTGGGCCAGCCTGGCGTCCAGCCGGTAGCGCCGGTGGATCAGCTGTCCTTCGATGAGCCTCATTGGTTGAGTGCCTCCTTCATCACTGCCGTCATGATCGGTCCCGCGGCGAACGACCCGTACAGGTCCACGTTGTGCACCACCACCGCCACGGCGATCTTCGGGTCGTCGGCCGGCGCGAAGCCGATCGTCCAGCCGTCGATGGACTGGTTCGAGGTGCCGATCTGCGCCGTGCCCGTCTTCGCGGCGACCTTCACGCCGCTGATGGCCAGGTTCGGGTTCGCCTCGTCGACGACGGCCTCCATCACCTCGGTGATCTTCTCGGCGGTGTCCGAACTGAACGCGGTGCTCATGACCTGCGGCTTGGTGTCCGGCAGGACCGACAGGTCCGAGAAGCGCACGCGGTCCACGAGCGTCGGCTTCATGACCTTGCCCTTGTTGGCGATCGCCGCGGCGATCATCGCGTTCTGCAACGGCGTCACCAACGTGTCGCCCTGGCCGATCGAGGCCAGCGCGAGCTTGTCCTCGCTCACGTTCTCCGGGAAGCGCGAGGCCACGGCCTTCATGGGCAGGCCGGACGAGTCGGTGCCGTCGATCGTGATGGTCGAGTCGAAGCCGAGCTTCTTGGCCATGTCCGAGACGGTCTTGTCGCCGAGGGCCACGCCGAGCTGCGAGAACGCGGTGTTCGACGACCACGCCAGCGCCTGCTTGAGCGAGATCTTGCCGTTGGTGCCGTTGCCCTGCGAGGACGCGTTCGTCAGCTCGGTCTTCGTGCCGGGCAGCGTGTAGCTGGCGCCCGCGGGGATCTGCGTGTCCAGCTGGTACTTGCCGCTCTCCAGGGCGGCGGCCATGACCACGGTCTTGAACGTGGACCCCGGCGGGTACAGCTCGCTCGTGGCGCGGTTGAGCATCGGGTTGGACGGGTCGTTGGCGAGCGTCGAGTAGTTCTTGCTCACCGTGCCCGTGTCGTGCGCGGCCAGCTCGTTCGGGTCGTAGCTCGGGGAGCTCACCATCGCCAGGATGCGGCCGGTGGAGGGCTCGATGGCCACGACGGCGCCGTCCTGGTCGCCCATCGCCTCGGCGGCCGCCTTCTGCAGCTTCGTGTCGATCGACGTCTCGATGGTGGCGCCGCTGTTCTCCTCGCCGGTGAACAGCGCCTTGGCGCGCTGCCAGAACATGGCGTCGGACTCGCCGGTCAGCAGCGAGTTCTCGGACGCCTCGATGCCGCGGTCCGCGTTCTGCGCGATGGAGAAGTAGCCGGTGATCGGCGCGTACAGCGCGCCGTCCGTGTAGGAGCGCTGGTACTTGAACGAGTCGTTCGTCGCCTCCGACTTGGCGAGCACGGTGCCGTCGGACGCGAGGATCGCGCCGCGCGGCGCCCCGTACATCTCGTACAGGCTCCTGAGGTTGCGCGAGTCGTGCTGCAGCGCGTTGGCGCGCACGGTCATGATCACGGACGAGGAAATGCCCAGGACCACGAAGAGCACCAGCACGGCGGTGAAGAGTTGGCGCAGCATCTTGTTCATCGGGAACCACCTCCGTCCACGGTGTCGTCCATCGGGCCGTCGTCGTCCGCGGAGGGCACGGCGCCGATGGTCACGTGCGAGGCGGTGTGCCGCGCCTCGCGCGGCCGCTTGGTGTTCAGGGCGTGCAGCGCCTGCATGCGGAACGTGTCCGAGAGCAGCGCCGCGTCGTCCTGCGGCTTGTTCGCCGCGTTCGAGATGATGACGAGCAGGGCGGCGAGCACGTAGTTGGCGATCAGCGACGAGCCGCCGGAGGCCATGTACGGCATGGTCAGGCCGGTCAGCGGGATGACGAGCGTGATGCCGCCGACCACGGTGAACACCTGGAAGGCCATCGTGAACACGAGGCCCGAGGCGAGCAGCTTGCCGAAGCCGTCCTTGATGCGCATCGCGGCGATCATGCCGGCCGCGATGATGAGCAGGTAGAGCATGAGGATCGCGAACACGCCCACCAGGCCCAGCTCCTCGCCCGCGGAGGCGAAGATGAAGTCCGAGTTGGCCAGGGGCGTCAGCGACGGGTGCCCGGAGCCGAGGCCGGTGCCGAACAGGCCGCCGGCGCCCATGCCGAACAGGCCCTGGACGACCTGGTAGGAGCTGCCGTAGGCGCGGTTGTAGATCGCGGCGTCGAAGGGGTGCAGCCACACGTCCACGCGGTAGCCGACGTGCGCGAAGATCCTCGCCGCCGCCACACAGCCCACGGCGAAGGCCAGGAAGCCGATGACCAGCCAGCTGGCGCGGCCCGTGGCCACGTAGAGCATCGCCACGAACATCGCGAAGAACATCAGCGACGTGCCCAGGTCGTGCTGCAGGATGAGCACGCCCATGGACGCCACCCACACCACGATGATGGGCCCGAGGTCCTTGAGCCTCGGCAGCTGCAGGCCGAGCACCTTCTTGCCGCCGACGGCCAGCTGGTCGCGGTGGTTGAACAGGTAGGACGCGAAGAAGAACGCGAGGAACAGCTTGGCGAACTCGCCCGGCTGCAGCTGGTAGGAGCCGATGCCGATCCAGATGCGCGCGCCGCCGATCTCACGGCCCAGGCCGGGGACCATCGGCGAGAGCAGCAGCACCAGGCCGATCACCATGCTCACGTAGGAGAAGCGGCGCAGCCAGCGGTAGTCGTGCATGAACGCGAACAGCAGGCACGCGCACACGATCGCCAGGCACAGCCACAGCATCTGGCGCATGGCGACCTTCGTGTCCATCTCCTTGTCGATGCGCGTGATCATGAGCAGGCCGATCGCGGTGAGCATGACCACGCACGCCATGATCGACTGGTTGGCGTACGGCTGCCACTTGGCGGCCACGGCCCACATGACCACGAACAGCACGGCCACGGCGCCCATGAGCGTGTAGTCCATGGCGGTGACGCGTCCCTGCGTGCGCTCGAACATCTGGAAGAACCCCAGGGCGCTGATGGCCAGCGCCAGGACGATCTGGAGCAAGTAACGAACCCTGGCCCTCATCACGACCCGCTCTTGCTGGAACTCGGGGACGGGGAGGCCGTCGCCTTCTTGGACGCCTCGGCCGCCTTCTTCTTCGCCTCGGCCTCGGCCTTGGCCTTCTCGTCCGCGGCCTTCTGCTCCTCGGCCTGCTTGGCCTCGAACTGCTCGCGGATGAGCGTCACGTTGTCCAGCGCGTCCTCGTAGCTGTCCGCGGAGATGGCCTGCCCGAGCCGGTCCTGCCACTGCTCCGGCAGCTCGTCGACGACGAGGTCGGTGCGCTCCACCGGGTGCGAGAGCTGGTAGCCGAAGATGTTCGTGGGCACGCCCTGGTAGATCGCCACGCGGTTGCCGTCGGGCGCGATGTAGTACTGCCGCTGGCTCCACGCGTACGCGCCCCACGCGCCGCACGCCGCCGCCAGCAGCGCCACGACGACGCACACCGCCGCGACGACGCGCCCGCGGAAGCGGCGCGTGCGCGCGGCCTGCTTCTCCTGGAAGCGCTGCTCGCGCACCGCCTGCGCGACCTCGGGGTCGTTCGGGTCGGCCGTCAGCCGCCCGTCGCTCTTCTCGACGACCGGGATCTCGCCGGTGTCGGCGTCCTCGATCTCGCCGTTCTCCTCGCGCACGTCGCTCGGCTGCGCGACGGTCTGCGGCGCCGGCGCGGCCTCCTCGGCCGCCGGCTGGCGCGACTGCATGAGCGCCGCCGCGCGCTCCGCCGGGCTCGACTTGCCCACGAGCGCGGGCGCCGAGGCGACCGGCTCGCGCACGATGTCCGCGATCGGCTCGAGGGTGGCGCTCGCCGCGCCGCCCACGAGCGGCGTCTGGTGCGGCAGGTCGAAGGACTGGTCGTCGATGGCGAGCGTCGCGTCGGCGATGACCGCGGTCACGTTGTCGGTACTGCCGGCCTTCAACGCCATCGACACGAGGTGCTGCGCGCACTCCTCGGCGTCGCGCCAGCGCAGCATCGCCTCCTCGATGGTCGAGTCCTCGAGCACGCCGCACAGGCCGTCCGAGCACAGCAGCAGCCGGTCGCCGGCCTTCGCGCGGCGGATCGAGATGTCCGGGCGCGCGTCGATGTCGAAGTCGCCGAGCACGCGCATGACGACGTTGCGCTGCGGGTGGTTGCGCGCCTCGGACTCCGAGATGCGCTTCGTGTCGATGAGGTGCTGCACGTAGCTGTGGTCGCTCGTCAGGCGCATGAGGTGGCCGTCGCGCAGCAGGTAGGCGCGCGAGTCGCCGATGTGCGCGAGCACCCACCAGTCGCCCACCAGCGAGATGGCGGTGATGGTGGTGCCCATGCCGGCGAGCTTGCGCTCGCGCTTGGCCTTGCCGACGATCGCGTCGTGCGCGGCCATCGTCGAGGTCTCCATGATCCGCTCGGCGCGCGCGACGTCGCCGTTCATCGTGTCGCACTCGATGTGCGACAGGGAGCGGATCGCGATGGTGGAGGCGGTGTCGCCGCCGGCGTGGCCGCCCATGCCGTCGCAGATGGCGACGAGGTGGGAGCCGGCGAACGAGGAGTCCTGGTTGTTCGAGCGCACCGTGCCGACGTCGGAGACGGTGGTCGAGTACATGTACAGCGTGGGGCGGTCCGCGGCCGGCGGGGCCGGCGGCGTCACGGGCATTTCCTTGGTGGGCGTGGCCATGGGCTCACCTCAATTCGAAGGTGGTGGCGCCGATGCGCACCGGCACGCGCGGGGCAAGGATGGTGGGCGCGCTGATGCGCTGCTGGTTCACCACGGTGCCGTTGGTCGAGTGGAGGTCCTCGATGGCCCACGAGCCGCTGGCTCGGTCCGGGTAGACGCGGGCATGGTGCGAGGAGACGAACTCGTCGTCGAGCACCACGTTGTTGGACGCGGCGCGCCCCAGCGTGATCGTCTCCGAGGACAGGGGGATGGAGGTGCCCGCCAGGGGCCCGTCGATGATGACGAGCAGCGTGGGCCCTGCCTGCGCTGCCTGCGACGCCGCCGTCATGGCGGACGCCGACGGCGCGGACGGGGCCGGCGCGGCGGTCACGGGATGGTTCGGCGTGGAGCGCACCGGCTGGGCCGGCCCCGCCGGGGCCACCTCCGCCTTGCGCCGCGCCTCGCGGTCCTTGCGGCGCCTCGTGCGGGACTTGCGCGGGCTGAACGACGCCACGTCGCGGTACAGCGAGCGCGAGATCAGCCACACGAACACCCACAGCAGGATGAGGAACGCGTACTTGAGTACCGCGAAAGTCAGTTCGGTGATCATAAAGAATCCAAGGTTATCGGGCCGGTCACTCCTGGTCCTGCGACGACGCCCAGTAGAGGATGCGGGTGCGGCCGATCGTGATGGTGTTGCCGTCCAGCAGCGTGGCGGCGGGCACCTGGTGGCCCTCGACGTAGGTGCCGTTCGTGGAGCCGAGGTCGCGCGCGATCACGCCGTTGTCGGTGATGTCGATCTCGAGGTGCTTGCGCGAGATGCCCGGGTCGTCGATGACGATGTCGCAGCCGGAGCCGCGGCCCAGGATGGTCTTGCTCTTGGTCAGCAGGTACTGGCTGTTGTTCACCTCGAGCATCGGGCAGTCCTCGGTCTGCGAGTCCGTGGTCACGGGCACGGCGTTGCCCTGGACGGATTCGCTGGTGAGCTTGAAGTTGCCCTTGCTCAGCTCCAGGTCCTCCTCGAAGATGACCACCACCGGGCCGACGAAGGCGTAGTGCTGGCTCTTGGCGTACTGCGTGAGGTTGTCCGCCAGCTCGTTGGCGAGGGCCTCGGAGCCCCACTGCTCGATGCGGTCGAAATCGGGGGTGCTCAGCTTGAACCGGTATTCGTTCGGGGCCACCGTGCGGTCGCGCCCCACGGGCATCGCCTCGGCGTCGATCTCGCGCTCGAGCGCGCTGGACAGGTCGACCGGCTGCAGGTCCTTGGACCCGAACTTGGCGAACACGCCGTTGACGGCACCCTCCACGCTTTTCTCAAAACGGTCAAGAACGCTCATAGTAGTCCCTTTCTATATACCTGACCTATAGTACGCCGCCATGCCTACCGGGGGCCATCTTCCACTTTCCGCAAGGGCCCGGCGAAAGTGTAACGCCCCGCGCACACTTTCGCGGAACGTGCGCGCGGGGGCTTCCACTTTCGGGAGGGGCCCGCGGAAAGTGGAAGATGGCGGTGCTAGCGTGGGGCCCCATGGACGCTGTTGTGGAATTCGACGAATCACCCATCGACCGCTACGCCGACGCCAAGGCGCGCACCGTGCGCTTCGGCTGCGGCGCGCCCCGCTCGCCGCACCTGCTCGGCGACGGCCGGCGCATGCTCTTCCTGCGCTCCGACGGCGGCCAGGACGTGCAGACCGCCCTGTGGATGGCCACCCCGGACGGCGAGGTCCGCCTGGCCGACCCGCGCGAGCTGCTCGCCGACGCCGACGCCCAGGAGATCCCCGCCGCCGAGCGCGCGCGCCGCGAGCGCGCCCGCGAGGCTGGCAGCGGCATCGTCGGCTACTCCGTCGACGCGGACGGCCGCGTCGCCGTCTTCACGCTCAACGGCGACCTCTACGTCGTCGACCTGCCCACCGTCGAGGGCGGGCGCGCGGACGTGCGCAAGCTCGAGCTCGCGTTCGCCGACGGCGAGGAGGGCGCCGCGGGCCCCATCCTCAACCCGCGCGTGAGCCCGGACGGCACGCGCGTCGCTTACTCTACGGGCGAAGCCGTCGTCGTCGCCGACCTCGCGCACGGCAACGCGCACGTCGTCTTCGAGGTGCCGGTGCGCGAGCGCGGCACCGTGCGCGCCGGCGTCGCCGAGTTCGCCGCCGCCGAGGAGCTCGACCGCTACGACGGCTTCTGGTGGGGCCCCGACTCGCGCACGCTGCTCGTCGAGTGCTTCGACGTGGCCGACGAGCCCGAATGGACGATCAGCGCGCCCGCCGACCCGGCCGCGCCGGGCGAGCGGCGCCGCTACCCGCAGGCCCTCACGCACAACGCCGTCGTCAACCTCTTCGCCGTGCACCTGGCGGCCGACCGCCTGTCCGCGGACTGCACCGCGCTGGTCGACTGGGACGACCGCGCCTTCGAGTACCTCGCGAGCGTGCGCTGGGACTTCGGGCACGCGCCGCTGCTGCACGTGCTCAACCGCGCGCAGACCGACGCGCGCGTGCTGCGCGTCGACCTGCCGCGCGAGGGCGGCTGGCGCGCGCTCAAGCCGAAGGACCACCGCACGCTCGCGCTCGTGCCGGTCACCGTCGTCTCCGAGGCGCACGACGACGACTGGATCGACGTCATCGGCGGCGTGCCGCGCTATACGCCGGACGGCCGGCTGCTGACCTTCGTGAACGACATCGCGGCGGACACGAACCGCCTCGCCGTCGACGGCGAGGCGTTCACGGCCGCCGGCTGGCAGGTGCGCGAGGTCATCGACGCCGACGACACCGGCGTGCTCGTCGTCGCGCAGCGCACGCCCGAGCTCGCGCCGGACGTGCCGCCCGAGTGGCGCGACAGCGCGGCCGCGCACGACGCGCGCAGCTTCGACGTCGTCGAGATCGGCTTCGACGGCACTGTGCGCGCCGTCACCGTCGAGCCCGGCGTGTGGCACGCCGTGCGCGGCGGCGACGGCCTGGTCGTGTGGGGCCGCGACATGGCGGACGCGCGCTCGCGCATGGAGCACCGCTACGCCGGCCGCGTCACCGAGATCCGCAACTACGCGGACGTGCCGGAGCTGACGATGAACGTGCGCTTCGTGCGGCTCGGCGAGCGCCGGCTGCAGACCGCCATCGTCGCGCCGACCGACCCGCGCTGGGCGGGCGCGCAGTCGCTGCCCGTGCTCATGCACCCGTACGGCGGCCCGGGCCACCAGATGGTCACGATGAGCCAGGCGGACTACTGGGACGCGCAGTGGTGGGCCGAGCAGGGCTACCTGGTCGTCATCGCCGACGGCCGCGGCACGACGGGCCGCGGGCCGAAGTGGGACCGCGAGGTCAAGTTCGAGATGAAGCGCGTGTCGCTGGAGGACCAGGTCGACGCCGCGCACGCGCTGCCCGCGGCGGTGCGCGCGCTCAACGCGGCCGGCGACCACGCGGCCAGGCACGCGGGGCGGCTGCCCGAGCCGGACATGGGGCGCGTGGCGATGATCGGCTGGTCCTACGGCGGCTTCCTGTCCGCCGCGGCCGTGCTCGACGCGCCGGACGTGTTCGCCGCCGCGTGCGCGGGCGCGCCGCCCACCGACTGGACGCTGTACGACACGTGCTACACGGAGCGCTTCCTGGGCCTCGACCCGGCGGTGTACGCGCGCAACAGCCTGATCGACGACGCCCCGCGGCTGCAGCGGCCGCTAATGCTCATCCACGGGTTCGCCGACGACAACGTGACGGTGGCCAATTCGCTGCGGCTGTCCTCCGCCTTGATGGCCGCGGGCCGGCCGCACACGTTCCTGCCGCTGAGTGGCATCACGCATATGACCAACGACCCGACCGTGGCGCGCAACCTGCTCATTCTGCAGCGCGACTTCCTCGCGGAGGCGCTCGCGCGCTAAGGTGGTGCCATGGAAATCGCGATGATCGACGAGCGGCACTTCGAGGACGCCATCGAGACGACGGTGCGGCCGGCGCTGGAGACGTGCCGGACGGACGGGTACCTCGAGCCGGCGCATGAGGACCACCTGGGGAGGCCGCTCAAGCGGTTGCCGGAGCTCGGGCGGCTGCACTACGTGGTGTACGACCTGCATACGTTCCGGAAGCTGGGGTTGCCGGGGGCGTCGCGCGAGGACCACGGCACCGTCGTGTTCTCGCACGGGTTCTCCGAGTTCGCCGCCAAGTACAAGGAGATGGCCTGGTACTTCCTGCTCGCCGGCTTCTCCGTGTGCATCCTCGAGCACCGCGGCCACGGCTACTCGCCGCGCGACTGCGCGGACACGCAGATCGTGTACATCGACGACTGGCGCCGCTACGTGGCCGACTACGCCAAGTTCACCAATGAGGTCGGGCGCCTCCAGGCCGGCGACGGGCCGCTGGTGCTCTTCGGCCACTCGATGGGCGGCGGCATCGCGGCCGCCATGCTCGAGCGGTACCCGAACATCGTCGACAAGGCGGTGCTCTCGTCGCCGATGATCGAGGCGAACACGGGCGCGCCCGGCTGGATGGCCGCGGGCGTGTGCGGGCTGGCGTGCGACCTGGGGTTCGGCAAGCGCTTCGCGCCGGGCATGCACGCGTTCCGTCCCGAGATCGATTGGACGGCCGAGGGCAACGCCAGCCACGCGCGCGTCGAATGGTTCCAGAAGCTGCGCATCGGCGACCCCCACTACCAGACGTGCCCCGCCTCCAACTCGTGGGTGCTCCAGGCGGTGCGCCTGTCGCACGCCATCCTGCCGCAGGAGGAGTGCGCGCGCATCGAGACGCCGATCCTGCTCGTGCAGGCCGGCCACGACCACTGGGTGCACAACTCCGCCCAGGACGCCTTCGCCAAGCGCGTCAACCTCGACGGCGGCCTGCTCGAGATGCACCGCGTCCCCGATTCGGTCCACGAGATCTTCTCCATGCCCAACGCCACCATGGCCCCCTACCTCACCCGCATCTTCCGCTACCTCCAGACCACCGAGTCCGTCACCGTCCTCCCCTAAGCCCCCCCAGTGTTATAGGGGGCACCCCTCGCGTTATAGGGGGCACCCCGGGCGCAAGGCCCCGGGTACAAACCGCGGAATATGGCGGTTTGTACCCGGGGCCTTGCGCCTGTTCTGTTCCACCGGATAGTTGACAGCTGTGTCAGCGGATGGTTTACAACGGTGTCAGCGGATGGTTGACATTTTGGGATCGTTGCCGTGGTTGTGGTTGGTATGGCTAATAACAACAATCACGATC
>JAXJQE010000195.1:0-5549 GCA_036311305.1 Bifidobacterium sp. | reverse complement strand
ATCATGGACGCCAACGCGTAGCCGTCGATCAGGTCGATGCCCTCGAGGTGCGCCCGGCGGTGCGCGTCACGGTCGAAGAGCGTGGTGGTGATGGCGATGAGACCCGTTCGGCCGTCGCCGATGGCGCCCGTCAACCGCGCCAGGCCGTCGGCACCGATGGTGTCCTGGCGCGCCCGGCAGGCGCAGCCGGCATGGTAGGAGCGGCCCTGGGGGTCCGTGAGGGCGAGGCCGCCGACGGTGCCGGGCAGCGTTTCGGCATGCCAGCCGTAGTAGCGAAACACGTTGGCGCACCAGGTGCGGAACGCCTCCGGGCTGTGGCGGCAGGCGTCGATGACACGGTCGAGGTCGGTGCGCGCCTGCGCGATGTCGGCCTGTTGGGCGAGCCGGTCGTACTTGGCGCGCTCCTGGCGGCACATGGGCACCGCCACGCCACGGCCGCGCAACGCGAGCGCGAACCGGTAGAGCTCAGCCGGGTCGGCGGCGCGGTATTCGTAGGCGCCGTACGTGAGGGTGGCGCCGTCCTCGCCGTCGAGGTCGAGGCCGGCGGCCCGCCCTTGGCGCTCGCGGACGACACGGATGCCGCCGGGCACGCGCATGCCGAGCTGGCGGCCGGCGTGCAGTCGCATGACGATGGTGGAAAGCACCAGTTTGAGGATGATGGCGAGCGCCGCCAGTCCCATGATCCATTCGATGGTGTTTGGCATGTCGATGCCGTTGAGTCCCATGGCGGCCCTCCGTCGTCTCTACTTCCCTGTCGGCGTGCCGATCGTCGTTGGTCGTCATGCGTCGCTGCTCCCCGAGCGTAGCAGCGGATCGGTTTGTGCGCCCACATCGTAATTGCGGCGTTTATGTCCTTGGGTGGCATGTTATGTCCTCGGCGTGTCTTGGGGGTGGGGTGCGGGTATCACTGCTGGGGGCCCGTGGAGGGGCCTTTGGCCGTCGCGGGTGTGCGCCGTGGCGTGCGCAGGGTGCGGCGAGTGTGCGGAAAGGAGGCGCCCGGATGGTGATCGAGCCGGTGGCGGTGCCGTTGTCGGTGTGCAAGGTGACGGATTACGCGTGGGTGGACCTCAATGCGGAGTTCTGCTTCACGGGGCATACGAACGAGGAGCGTTCGCTGGTGTGCCCCACGCACATGGTGCCGCCGAACACGACGGCGCGCGACGATGGGTGGCGTGCGTTCCGGATCCGTGGGGAGCTGGATTTCTCGACGATCGGGATCATGTCGTCGATCTCGTCGCGCCTGGCGCAGGCCGGGATCGGCCTGTTCGCGATCTCGACGTACAACACGGATTACGTGCTGGTGCGCGCGGATGATTTCGAGCGTGCGCTCGCGGTGCTGCGCGACGGCGGCTACGCGGTCGCGTGGGACGCCGCTCCCCTGGTTCCCTTGGGGGCGTGAACGGCATCCGGCCCGGCGCCGAGCGCATGGTCGGCGCCGGGCCGGTCTCGGGTGGCGCGCCTACCTGGCGGCGTGCGTGCGGGCACGCACGGGGATGGCGAGCGTGACGGCGGTCAGGACGCTGGCGGCCAGGGCGAACAGGCAGATGATCAGCGGGATGCGTCCCTGGCCGGCCATGTCGATGGCCAGGCCGCCGAGGAAGGCGCCCAGGGCGCGGCCGATGTCGCCCATGAACTGCAGTTCGCCGTTGGCGACGCCCCAGTGCTCCTTGCCGACGGATTCGGAGGTGAGGGTCTTGAGCATGGGGCTCATCACGCCGATGGAGCAGCCGTAGCACACGGCGGCGAACAGCAGGGTCGGCCAGTTGGCCCACAGGGCCAGCAGGCCGAAACCGACGACGTCGAGCAGCATCATGGGCAGCAGCACCCATTTGTTGATGTGGTTGAACGCGCCAGCGAACACGATGCGGCACACGAGCGTGGCCAGGCCGGCGACGATGAAGAACAGGGCGCCGGTGCCGAAGCCGTGCTGCCTGGCGTACACGAGCATGAACGACAGGCACGCGCCCTTGGGCAGGCGGCGCAGCAGCTGGATGACGGTGTAGGGCACGGCCTGCGGCAGCCGGTAGTCGGCGAGCGTCTCGCGCCATGACGCCTTGGCGTGCGCGGCCGCCCTGCGTTCGGCGCGCGCCTGCGCGTCCTGGCGGCGGGCGCGCGCGATGGTGGGCCGCTGGGCGATGAGCAGCACGAGCGCCAGGCCGGCGAGCGCCATGAGCGCGTACGCGGCGTAGAACATGCGGTAGTTGCAGGAGTCGAGCAGCCAGGTGGCGATGGCGGCGCCGAACATCATGGCCAGGGAGGTGCCGACGCCCTTGTAGCTGATGCGTTGGCCGAGCTTCTTCTTCGGCGCGGTCTCCATGATGAGCACGCTGATGACGTTGGAGGCGAACGCGAAGCCGCAGCCCTGGATGACACGGGCGACGACGACCATCCAGAACACGGGCCAGATGGCGGCCAGCACGGCGCCCGCCAGGAGCATGAGCATGCCGGCGACGAGGGCGTGGATGTGGTCGGTGGTGTCGGTGATGCGACCGCCCACCAGGCGCATGACCATGCTGGCGATGGTGAAGATCGCCACGAGGGTGCCTCCGATGGTGGCGGAGTCGCCGATGGACGTGTAGTACAGGGGGATGCCGGAGTCCAGGCCCCGCTGGTACAGGCCGTTGAGGGTGGTGACGGCGATGAGCACGAGGAACGCCCCCGTGAGCACGCGCGTGTTCGCGTCCTTGGGGGCGTTGCCGGTGGTCGTGGTGGAGTGCTGTTGGCTGGGCATGCCTCCAGCCTAGGCGGTGCGGCCGGCGCCGGCGGCGCGCTTCGCCAGCAGGCGCAGGGCGGTGGCCATGCAGCAGAACGCGGCGACGACGATGGCGAGCATGAGCGCCAGGATCGCCGTGCCGCCGTTGGTGGACGCCTGCCGGTAGGAGGCGTCGCCGAGCGTGCCGTGCCCGGCCTGGGCGACGGCCATCACCGTGGTGAACACGGCGGTGCCGGCGGCGCCGCCGAACTGGTTGAACGTGTTGAACACGGCGTTGCCGTCCGGCACGAACGGCCCGGGGATGCCGTTGATGCCGTTGGTCATGATGTTGGAGGCGCTCAGCGCGTAGCCGACGCCGAACAGGATGTACAGGCACGCGATGAGCCCGGCGGTCAGGTGCTGCGAGCAGGCCAGCAGCGCGACGATGCCGACGGTGGCGATGGCGATGCCCGACAGGATCGGCCTGGCGGCCCCCTGCCGGTCGTATAGGGCGCCGCCGATGGGCGCGCACACGGCGGCCGCCAGGGCGCCGGGTAGGATGAGCAGGCCGGCCGTGAACGCCGGCTCGTCCAGCGACAGCTGCGCGAGGTTCGGGATGAGGTAGCCGAAGCCGATGATGAGCGTGGCCATGAAGAAATAGGACAGGACCTGCAGCAGGGCGACTGGGTCGCGCAGCCAGCCCAGGCGGATGAGCGGCGAGAACGCGCGCTTGGAGCTCCAGCAGAAGAACACGAACGCCAGGATGCCCACGACGAACGCGACGATGCCGACGGCGAGCGCCGCACCGACGGGGATGCCGGCGGCGTGGTCGCCGATGGCGGCGCCGATCTCGGTGACGCCCAGCACGAGGCCGACGAGGGCGATGACGATGGCGACGAAGTGGGGCACGTTGAGGCTGGCGTCCTCGGTGGGCTTTTTCTGCTGGATGCACACCAGGCCCAGCGGCAGGGAGATGAGCAGCAGGAACGGTAGGACGAACACGAACACCATGCGCCAGGGCAGCGCGGAGACGACCAGGCCGCCGACGGTGGGGCCCAGGGCGGGGGCGACGCCGATGACCAGCGAGCCGACGCCCATGAGGCGGCCGACCTTGCTGCGCGGCGACTGCTCGAGGATGATGTTCATCATGAGGGGCACGGCGATGCCGGTGGCGACGCCCTGGATGACGCGGGCGACGAGCATGATCCAGAACGCGTGCTGGAGGATCATGATGACGGCGCCCACGCAGGCGCACGCCATGCCGGCGGCGAACAGCGACTTGAGCGTGAAGCGGCGCTTGAGCCAGCCCGACAGCGGCATGATCGACGAGACGGTCAGCAGGTAGATGGTCGTCACCCACTGCACCGTGCCGGTGTCGACGTGGAATTCCTCCATGAGCTCGGGGAACAGCACGTTCATGCACGTCTCGGTGAGGATGCCGATGAAGGCGAGCAGGCCGGTGCCGAAGATGGCGCCGATGAGCTTGCCGGGGATCCGCTCGTCCGGTACGGGTCGCGTGGTGGTGGGTGGGGTGCCGTCGTGCGGCATGGTGGATGTTTCGTCGGTCATGGTCCATCCCTGTCAAAAGGGTCAAAACTCCCGGAATGCGGGCTGCTGATAGGTCCGCGGGACCGAAGGCCGGGCCGATGCGCGCGCCCGGGCGGTCTCACCGGCGCGGAAAAACCATCGCGGCCGGCCCATGGCCCGGAACGCAAGCCCGGGCGGTGCCCGCTTGCTCCTGCCCCCACTGTAGGACGCCGGCCGAGACAACGCCGGCAGCGAAGCGCAGGCCCACGGCCAGGGGCGGTATAACGATGGAAACGTCATCGATGGAAAGGAACACGGCCATGCGTATCGTCCAGCTCGAAAGCCTCGGCGTGCCCGAGGACACCATCCAACCCTACCTCGACCGGCTCAGGGCCCAGGGCCATACCTACACCATGTACGACGCCACCGCCCCCGGCGAGCTCGCGGCGCGCATGACAGGCGCCGACGCCGTCGTCATCGCCGACATGGCGTTGCCGGCGAGCGCCATCGACGCCGCCAAGGACCTCAGGTTCGTGGACGTGGCGTTCACCGGCGTCGACAAGGTCGCGCTCGACGCGTGCCGCGCCCATGGCGTCGCCGTGAGCAACGCCTCGGGGTACGCCACGCGGTCGGTCGCGGAACTGTGCGTCGGCCTGATGATCGACCTGCTGCGCGACGTGCCGGCCGCCCAGGAGCACGCGCGCACGGGGCTCACGCGCGCGGGCCTGCGCGCCAACGAGCTGGGCGGCAGGACGGTCGGCATCGTCGGCGCCGGGCACATCGGCCGCCGGGTGGCCGCCCTGTGCCACGCGTTCGGCTGCCGGACCATCGCCTACGACCGCCACCCGGTCACCGACCCCGCCATCGACGAACAGGTCGGTCTCGACGAGCTGTTCAAGCGGGCGGACCTCGTGTCCATCCACCTGGGCCTCTACCCGGACACGCGCGGACTCATCGACGCGACGCGCCTCAAGGAGATGAAGCCCACCGCGTACCTGGTCAACGCGGCGCGCGGCCCCATCGTCGACCAGGCGGCGCTCGCCGGGTCCCTGAAGGACGGCACCATCGCCGGCGCCGCGCTCGACGTGTTCGACACCGAGCCTCCCCTGCCCGAGGACGCTCCCATCCTCAACGCGCCGCATCTGATCGCCACGCCGCACATCGGTTTCTACACCGCCGAATCGCTCGCGCTGCGCGCCCGGATCGCCTTCGACAACCTGTTCGCGTGGCTCGACGGCAAGCAGCGCAACGTCATCGTCCCCTGAGCGCTCCCCTTACGGTGCGGCCCCGTGGCCGGCGCGCCATGACGCCGGCCACGGGGCCGCACCGT
>JAXJQE010000194.1:0-15632 GCA_036311305.1 Bifidobacterium sp. | reverse complement strand
CCCCGTTGTCCACAAAACCCCGCGCGCTGTGGATACGCGGCGTGTCATCCACTTTTCCACAGCCCGGGCGGCCGCCGCTGGCGCGAAAAGCCGACCCGTGGCACGCTGGTGCGCACCGCGGGGCGCCGACGGGCGTCCCGCGGTCCAGACCGACGAAAGGAGCATCCATGCGCGATGCATTCACCCTCGATTCCGCCCGCTTCCAGGACGACCTCGGCCATCTGCAGCGCCGCTTCGAGCGGCTCGTGGCCGCCGCGCCCCTGTCCTTCGACGCCATCGACGACGACGAGCGCAACCCCGTCATCGTCCCCGGCCAACCCGGTCAGCCAGGCCACGCCGCCCAGGGCGCCCACCGCGCGCGCCGGCGCACCACCGCGGACGCCGCCGTGCGCCCCGGCGACGTCGACGCCGAGCTCGCGCGCATGGTCGAGGACCTCTTCGGCGCCACCTGCTGGGCGGCGCTCGTCGCCACGGCGTCGCTGTGCGCCGAGCCCGCGCTCGCCGGCGCCGCGCGCGCCTTCCTCATGGACACCGCCGTCGCCGTGCGCCGCAAGGGCCTCGCCGGGTGGCTCTACGAACTGCTCAACGACGCGACGATGGCGCTCGTGCTCGACGAGCCGAGCGCCGCCATGCCCGTGACCATCCGCCCGATGGGCGGCGCGCGCATGGCCCGCTGGCTGCGCGCCGCCGGCCGCTCGCGCTACGGCACGCCCCGCCGCCAGCAGGAGGACATGGCCGAGTACGTGCGCCAGACGCACCGCCTCGCCGCGTTCACCATGCTGCGCTACGGCTCGCCGACCGGCACCGCCGGCGACATCGCCGCCACGCTGCTCACCGACCCCGGCCTCGGCGTGTGCATGCTGCGCGCCGACGCCGGCGTGCGCGCGCTCGCCGCCACCACCGACACGCGCTACCGGCGCGTCGTCGACTACCTGCGCCGCGTGCGCGTCGACGCCGACCTCGCCTACGCGCGCGCCGTCGGGCGCGGCGAGGCGCAGCTCGACGACTCCGACCGCAGCGAGCTGACCTACGACATCGACCGGCGCTACCTGTACGACGCGCGCATGCTGGTGGACGCGTACCGCGAGCTGTGGGACGCCGACGTCCAGCCGGCCGCCGACCTCGTCGCGCGCCTCGAGGCGACGCGCGAGGAGCCCGACGCGCGCCTGTGGGACAACCCCGTCTACCTGCGCGACCTGGCGTCCTCGCTCATGGGCGCGTCCGCCGCCAGCGACCTCGTCGACGGCTTCGAGGCGCGTGACCGCGTGCGCTTCGGCCGCGGCGTGGAGCGCCTGGAATCGTACTGCGAGCGCGTGCGCCGCTTCAACGTGCTTATGCTGCCCGTCGAGCTGCTCGACGACGCGCAGCCCGACTGGGAGGCGCTCCTGCGCGCCGGCTACCTCGAGCGCACGCGCGAGTGGCGCCGCTACGCCGACCTCGCCGACGACGTCGCCTCGGTGGTGCTCGCGCGGCTGCGCCTCGGCGACGACGCGCTGCGCGTGCGGGCCGCGGTGCGCGTCCTGCAGCAGTCGGTGTGCGGGTACTGCGACGTCATCCTGCCGCCGATCGAACGCGAGATCGAGCGGCTGGGGGAGCTCGAGGAGGCCGAGGGCGGCCGCGGGGCAGTGAGCGTGGGCGTCGCGGCGTGAGGCGCGCGGTCCGCCCGGCGGCCAACGGTCGACGGCGACGGCGACGTGGGCGGCCTTTGCGCGAAGGCGCGCGAGAACGCAGGAACCCCGGTCCGTGCGGACCGGGGTTCCTTGGTGGCGGAGGATGCGAGATTCGAACTCGCGAGGCTGTTACACCAACACGCTTTCCAAGCGTGCGCCATAGGCCACTAGGCGAATCCTCCATGTCAGCCTTACGGTTGACAACTTGGCCAATATACAACACGCACACCCCGTGCGCAAGCCCCGCGTGTCGCAGGGCCCTCGCGCCTGCGAGCTGAACTTCGCCGCCTTGACTATGATGGTGCCCACATACCGCTGTGCGGTCCCAGCGCGACCGCGACCGGGCCTGACAGAGCTTTTGACATATATAGAGGTGCGTCGCATGACATCGTTCAAATTCGCCAATGTGCTGATGGAGACCAATCCCCGTTCCGTGAGCTACCCCGGGCTGTACTGCCGCTCGGACCAGCCGGTGGTGCCGCTGAAGAACGCGGGGGAGTTCCGCCTCTCGGGCGCCGGCACCTATGACTTCGCCACCTACTTCAACGCGCTGTCCGTGCGCAAGCTGCTGGACCTGACCTCCGCCACGTCGTTCCGCCTGCACCTCGAGGTCAAGGGCGCCGCCTGCATGGTGCAGGAGACCGCCGCCGACCAGTTCGCGCTCGAGGCGGAGCCGGTCGAGGGCACGGACGTGGCGCTGGACGCCAGCCGCGCCTGGCAGTCGGTGGACATCGACCTCAAGGTCGAGCCGACCACGGTGCTCGCCTCCTTCAAGATCGAGACGCAGGGCGCCGTGGACGTGCGCAACGGCTACTACGAGCTCGAGGTGGCCGAGGAGCCGCGCGACGTGGAGCTCGTCGTGGCGACCACGACCTTCAAGAAGGAAAGCTACATCACCGCGAACATCGCGCTGGTGACCCGCGACATCATCGAGTCCAAGGACGACATCGCCAAGCACTTCCACATGTACGTCATGGACAACGGCCGCACGCTGGACAAGGAGGCGCTGGACAGCGAACGCGTCACCATCGTCCCGGAGGGCAACGTCGGCGGCGCCGGCGGCTTCACCCGCGGCATGATCCAGGCCCTCGAGCAGACGCCGAAGGCCACCCACGTGCTGCTCATGGACGACGACGTGGCCGTCTCCCCGGAGTCCATCAAGCGCACCTACAACCTGCTGCGCGTCCTCAAGGACCAGTACACCTCGCGCATGGTCTCCAGCGCCATGCTCAACTACCGCGTCGGCGAGGACCAGTGGGAGGACACCGGCTTCATGGGCGAGCGCGGCGGCTTCTTCCCCTGCAAGCCCCCGATGCGCATGACGCTGCTCGAGGACCTCATCTACAACGAGATGTTCGAGCCGCGCAAGGAGATGCTCAAGGCCCACTACGCCGCGTGGTGGTACTGCTGCATCCCCACGAAGGTCATCGAGGCCAACGGCCTGCCGCTGCCCGTGTTCGTGCGCTGCGACGACGCCGAGTACGGCGTGCGCTGCAACACCGGCTTCATCACGATGAACGGCCTGTGCGTGTGGCACATGTCCTTCCATGAGCGCTACAACGCCGCCGTGGAGCGCTACCAGACCACCCGCAACACGATGATCGCGCAGGCGACCACCGGCTTCGCGCCCGAGTCCGACTTCATGTGGGAGCTGCACAACAACATCCGCCTCGAGCTCAAGAAGTTCGGCTACGAGAACGCCGAGCTGTGCCTCAACGCCTTCGAGGACTTCCTCAAGGGCCCGCGCTTCATCGCCACGAAGGGCCAGGCGGAGAAGAGCTTCATGGCGGCCAACAAGCACAAGGAGCAGCTGCTGACCTTCGAGGAGCTGCAGCAGGTCGCCGAGCGCGACCCGGAGCTCGAGGGCTTCGACATCTCGAAGATCGACCGCCAGCTCATCGACGGCGACAAGCCGCGCAGCCGCGCGCAGCGCCTGACCGACTACGTCACCGACAACGGCCAGCGCTTCGTGAAGACCGACGGCGCCGGCTACGCGGTCATCCCGCTGCAGGGCTGGGCGTACCCGGCCGGCGTGATCCGCGGCAAGAACAAGCTCGTGGCGCTCGACTGGTACAACCGCAAGGGCACGATCCGCACGAAGGACGCGGCCCGCTACGAGCGCATCAAGAAGCGTTACCAGCGCGACCTGCGCTACTACAACGCCAACATCGACCGCCTGCGCCGCGAGTACGCCGCCGCGCGTCCGGAACTGACCTCGATGGCGTTCTGGAAGAACTACCTGGACATGGACTGAGCGGCACGCGCGCCGGGCATCCCCGGCGCGCGCCGCTTCGATGACACGAACCTAGGGTGAGGAAACAACTCCAGATGAATGGTGTGAGAACCAAGTTCCAGGAGCGCTACGGCTACGCCATGAAGGTGCTGCGCGGCCTGGCCAAGACCGATTTCAAGCTGCGCTACCAGGGTTCCGTGCTGGGCATGGCCTGGTCGGTGCTCAAGCCGCTGATGCTCTTCGCGGTGATGTACGTGGTGTTCGCGCGCTTCCTGCGCATGAGCGACGGCACGCCCACCTACCCGGTGGTGCTGCTGTGCGGCATCAGCTGCTGGCAGCTGACCACAGAGACCGTGGGCATCGGCCTGCGCTCGATCGTCGACCGCGGCGACCTGCTGCGCAAGGTGCACTTCCCGAACTACATCGTGGTGGTGTCCGCGTCCGTGGGCGCGCTCATCTCCCTGGGCTTCAACATGCTCGTCGTGCTCGTGTTCGCGTTCTTCAACCGCGTGCAGTTCACGTGGCGCGTGCTGTGGCTGCCGCTCAACTTCATCGAGCTGTACGCGATCTCGCTGGCGATGGCGCTCATCCTCGCGACCTGCTACGTGTACTTCCGCGACATCGCGCAGATCTGGGACGTGCTCTCGCAGATCCTGTTCTACGCGATGCCGATCATCTACCCGCTGTCGATGGTCGTCAACCGCGGCGGCGTCTACGCGCAGCTGGGCAACCTCGAGCTGATCAACCCGATCGCGCAGTCGATCCAGGACATCAGGCACAACCTGATCGCGCCCGCCAGCACGCCGACCGTGTGGACACAGTTCGCCAACCCGTGGGTCAAGGCGTTCCCGATCGTGCTCACCGCGCTGCTGCTGTGGTTCGGCATCTGGCTGTTCCAGCGCAACAGCCGCAAGTTCGCGGAGGTGATCTGACATGGCGCAGGAGCCCGCGAAAGCGAAGACGAACGAGAACGAGAAGGGCTTCCCGAGCGAGGAGCTCGTGGACTTCGAGCAGCAGCCCGTCGTCCTGGACGTCGAGCACGTCGAGAAGTGGTTCAAGCTGCCCACCGAGCAGGCCACCGGCCTCAAGCAGCTGTTCATCAACTGGACCAAGGGCATCAAGGGCTACAAGGAGCAGCGCGTCCTCAAGGACATCACGTTCCAGGTCCACCAGGGCGAGTTCTTCGGCATCGTCGGCCGCAACGGCGGCGGCAAGTCCACGCTCCTGAAGATCATCTCGCAGATCTACTACCCGAACAAGGGCAGCGTGTCCGTCAAGGGCAAGCTCGTGCCCTTCATCGAGCTGGGCGTCGGCTTCAACCCCGAGCTGACCGGCCGCGAGAACGTCTACCTCAACGGCGCCTTGCTGGGCTTCAGCCGCGAGGAGGTGGACGCCATGTACGACGACATCGTGGAGTTCGCCGAGCTCGAGGACTTCATGGACCAGAAGCTCAAGAACTACTCCAGCGGCATGCAGGTGCGCCTGGCGTTCTCCGTGGCCATCAAGGCCCAGGGCGACATCCTCGTGCTCGACGAGGTCCTCGCCGTCGGCGACGAGGCCTTCCAGCGCAAGTGCGACGACTACTTCACCTCCATCCGCAAGGACCCCACGAAGACCGTCATCCTCGTCACGCACGACATGGGCGCCGTCAAGCGCTACTGCACGCGCGCCATGTTCATCCAGGACGGCGCGGTCGCCGCCATCGGCGACCGCGAGACCGTCGCCGAGAGCTACACGCTCGCCAACCTCGAGGCCCAGCGCAAGGAGGAGGCCGCCCGCCACGAGCACGAGGCCCAGGAGGGCGTCTACCCCAACGGCCTGAACGCCCGCTGCCCCATCCTGCGCACCTACGGCGTCTCCCCGCTGATCATGACCAGCGACGACACGTTCCGCTTCGCCGTCGAGTACGAGTACGACGAGCCCGGCGACTTCTACCTGGCCATCGCGCTGCACGACATCCGCCGCGGCGGCATCACCTTCGACTCCGGCCCCAAGGCGTACAGGATGAAGGAGCACGGCCACCACACCGTGTACTTCGAGATGCCACTCAAGCTGTTCAACAACGGCGAGTTCCGCCTCATCACGTCCCTGCGCACCCCCACGCCCGGCGACCCCGGCATGACGGACGCCGTCGGCGTCGCCCTCGACGACAACGCCTGCACCTTCGTGATCCGCGACCCGCGCAACTGGGACTATGCGCTGCTCAACCGCCGCCACATGTCCATCACGCAGATCTCCAAGGCCGAGGCGGAGGAAGGCGCCGCCGCGCAGCGCGACCGCGACAAGACCAAGCCGGCCGAGACGGCCCGCCCATGAGCGGCCGACCCATCCGCGACCGCTTCTGGCGCGCCATCGACCGCCTCCACGAACGCCACTTCGGCCCGATGATCCCGGTCCCGCCGCCGCCATCGTGCACGACTGCCACCCGCGCGCCAGCGTCGTCGACACCACCGCGCAGATCGCCTCCATCGCCCGTGGCGACATCGAGGCCGCCATCCAGCTCGAGCGCCCCGGGCGACCCGACGCGCCGCGCGCCGCGACGCGCGCCATCGTCGACCGCCTCGTCGAGGCGCTCGACGACGAGGGCAGCGCCGCGCGCTACGCCGCCGGCCTGCGCCTGCTCACCCGCCACACGCGCGACGTGCACGTCATCGGCGGCGGCTACATGAACAGCGACTGGAACGCCAACCTCGCGCGCCTCGCGGTGCCGCGCTGGGCGGCCGCGCACGGGCTGCCCAGCGCCGTCACCGGTGTCGGCCTCGAGCCGCTCACGGACGGCGACGCCGCGTTCGCGCGCGAGGTCGCCGACACCATCGACGCGTTCTCCTGCCGCGACACCGCCAGCCGCGACGCCGTCGGCGGCCGCGCCACGCTCGCCCCCGACGACTGCTTCGTCAACGGCCTCGACGGCGTCTACCTCGACGCCGCGGCCGCGCTGCCCGACGTCATGGTGTGCACGCAGTCCGACCTCGTCGGCGACAAGCGCGCGCTACTCGACACCGTGCTCGCCGTGCTCGCACGGTGGAACGTCGCGCCGGGCGCGCGGATCGGCGTCGTCGAGTGCATCCCGTACGACAGCCAGGACACTTTCGAGATGCTGCGCGCGCACGGCTACGCGGCCGAGCTCTACCCGCTGCAGAACATGCTCGACGACGGCTTCCCGGCGCGCGCCGGCCAGACGTGGCTGTCCACGCGCTACCACCCGCACCTCCTCGCGGCCGCGATCGGTGCCCGCGGCTCCTACATCCCCGTGCGCCCCGGCTACTACGACATCAAGCATGACGCCGTCCTGCGCATGGGTTCGCGCTGGACCCGCTGCGACATCGGCACCGCCGACATCCCCGAGCCGGGGCCCGGCTTCGCCGACCCCTCCGTGCGCTATGCGTACCGCGACCGGATCCGCCAGCTGGCTGCCCCGCTGTACGGGGCGCACCCGGGGGAGTGAGCCATGTCGGCCAGGTCGCACTCCACCAACTCGGTCCTGGAGATCTTCGCGTTGCTGCTGGAGGAGACGGACGAGAACCACGGACTGACGGAGAAGGACATCCGTCGCCGCCTCCTCGAACGCCACGAGGACGACCCCGACTACATCGCGCCGTCCCTGCGCACCATCTACAACCAGATGGACTGGCTCAAGGACCACACCTCCCAGATCATGGGCCAGCGGATCAGGAGGATCGACCCCACCGAGATCAACCCCGAGCTGCACCATGACGTGAAGCTCGGCTGGTACATGACACCGCTGTTCACCAAGGGCCAGATGCGCCTCCTCGCGGACAGCCTCATGCTCATGCACCTCGACGAGGACACGCTCAACGAACTGATCCGCAACCTGGACTCCCTGACCGGCCAGCCCATCGAACGGCGCCAGCTGCAACGGCCCCGCCACCTCAAGAGCTACACGCACGTCAAGGATTCCATGCTCTCGGTGATCGAGACCATCGACGAGGCGATCGCGCTGAGCCGCTGCATCACCTTCAACTACTGCAACATGGACGCCGACGGCAACCTGGTGCCCCGCCAGCGCGTGCCCGGCACGCCCAACGTGTACCGCTTTGACCCCTACGGCCTGGTGTTCAAGACCGGCCGCTACTTCCTGATCGGCCACTACCACGACCGCGAGCCCATGCCGCGCGACGTGCAGTACGAGGACCGCACGAACCTCAACTGCTTCGTCGTCAACCGCATCATCAACGTACAGGTCACCGACGAGCCGATCGCCATCCCCGCCGACGCGTGGACCGACAACGGCCTGACCGCGGACATGGACGACGACCCGGAGGCGCAGCCCTTCGACCCCGTGGAGTTCGCGCGCATGCGCCCGCACATGACCATGGGCGTGCTCGAGGAGGTGGAGCTGCTGGTGCGCTCGACGTTCCTGACGAACCTGTTCGAATGGTTCGACGACCCGGAGGTGACGCCCACCGACATCCCGCTGCCCGACGACGGCTACTACCTGCACGTGCGCGTGCGCGCCCCGGAGATGGGCATGCTGTGGTGGGTGCTGCAGTACGCGGAATGGAACGTGGCCACCGTGCTCAAGCCCGACTCCCTGCGCCGGCGCTTGGCGAAGGTCGGCATGGCGCTGCTCAGGCAGTACGCCCGGCAGCCGCACCCGTCGCTGGGCGGCGGCCGCGCGGACGACGACGCGCGCTGAGCGCGTCAGCCGGCCGCGCCGCCCGCGTTCGCGCGCACGGCCGCTTCCCACGCGTCGTTCCAGTCGTCCATGACCTCGTCGTAGCTCTTCGCGCCGGTGGCCGCCGCGGACACGATGCCGCGCACGGCGTCGCTCGCGTCGCCGACGACGCCGAGCTCGGAATCGGAGCTCACGTCGGTGGACAGGTCCGTGTCGGCGCCCGTGGCCGGCCGCTCGGCGCGCATGGCGACGCCGTCGAAGTCGCCGTACAGCGCGGGCATCTCGCCGTTCGACCGCTGCGTGGGGATGCCCTCCTCCTCGCGGTAGAAACCGGAGCGCTCGGTCATCCACTTGACGAAGATCATCGCCGCCTCCTGGCGGGCGCGTGGGACGTGGCGGTTGACGGCCATCGAGTAGTTCGGCGTCAGGTTCGCGTACTGCTTGCCGCGCACCGTCATCGGGAAGGGCATGTACGCGACGTCCTCGGGATGGGCGCCGGCGTGCCTGGTCTGCCCGACGGCCCACGGGCCGATGACGATGGTGGCGATGCGCCCCTCGTTGAGCATCTCCTTGGCGCTGTTCCAGTCCGTGGTTGAGTAGTCGTCCTCGGTCAGGCCGTCGGCGACCGCGTCGTAGAGGATCTTGTACAACGCGTACGGGTGCGTGTCCGGTTCGGCCGCGTCGCGCGCGAAGGGCCGTGCGACGTGCGGCATCACCTGGTTGAGGTAGGTGTCGTCGCCCGTGGCCACCACGCCGGCGTACATGTTCCAGGTGCTCACCGCCCACGCGTCCGCGTAGTTCGTGTAGAGCGGGATGGCGTCGGTGCGCGCCTTGACCCGTTTCAGCGCGCGGTGGTACTGCGCGGGCGTGCGCGGCAGGTCGTCGACGCCGGCCTCCCGGAACACGCGCTTGTTGTACAGCATGCCGGCGGCCACGAGGTCGGTGGGCACGCCGTACGTCTCGCCGTCGTAGGCGGCGGCGTCGGCCAGCTTGATCTGCCTGTCCATGGTGTCGACGGTGCCGTAGGGCACGAAATAGTCCGCGTACTCCGACTTGTCGGTGTTGTCGGGGATGGTCATGATGTCCCAGGAACCGTCCTTGGCCTGCAGGCGGATCGGCGAGTTCTTCGAGTAGTGCGCGTCGGTCTGCACGTCCACGTGGATGCCCGGGTACAGCTCGTTGAACTCGGCGACGTAATCCTTCCACCGCTTGCCCCAGTAGTCGTCCAGGGCCATGTCGGTGCGGCTGTTGGTGAAGACGATGGTCGTCTCGAGGTCCTTGCCCGTGGCGCCCAGCTCGATCTGCGGGTAGGTGAGCGTGGTGACGGCCTCGCCCGCCGATGGCGCGGCGCCGCAGCCGGAGAGTGTCGCGAGGGCGGCGAGCAGCGTGGCCGCAGCGAGCGCTTTCCTGACGACCCTCATGTGTCCCGTTCCTTCCTCTCCCTGCTCTCCGGCCGGACCGTCGCGGCATGCCTTTTGCGGCGCGGCCGGCCATGCGCATCGTTGCGCGGACGCGCACCATCCGGCATACCCGATTCGACGGTGCCATGCAAAATACTGCACTCGCCATTCGGACTGGCTTATTTTGCCCATAGCGCATGGGTGCACGAACAAAAACGGGGCGGGGCTCGTGGCTGAGAGAAGGTACGGTCCTCCCCACCCTCCAGGCGCGGATACAACGAGAAAGAGAACATGATGAGAAAAACAATGAAGGTGCTCGCGGCCTTTGTGGCGGCGGTGATGTCCTTCGCAGTGGGGACGGCCTCGGCCTCGGCGAGCGAACACGAAGGCTGGGACGCGTTTGGTGAGAACGTGAAGCATCCCATCACCATTTCCAACGTGCGTGTCACGAATGTGACGGACACGTCGGCCGACGTGGTCCTGGACTACACGTTCGACCGCCAATCGTTCCAGAAGACCACCGGCGTGGATCCCTCGTTCATCACGAATGTCGGTTTCGTGACCAGAGTCCAGAAGATCGTGTCGATGACCCCGGCCGAGACATGGTACCAGCCCATGTCGGCCGGCTGCTCGCCGGTTTGGACCGATGCCGATGACGTTTGCACGAACGTCACCAAGGAGGACCAGGCCAAGAACATCTCCGGGCTGCGCACCGAACCGCTCAAGGTTTGGGACCACACCATCGGCACCATGAGTGGATATGACTTCCACTCCGTGACGACGCTCAACGCGTCCACTGAACTCAAGGACAAGGGCACCGTGACGATCCCGATCAGGAACCTGCAGCCGCAGACCTGGTACGGCAACAAGAACGTACCCCAGAAGGATGAGTCCAAGAGCATCTATCCCATGTCTCTCGGTTCGGAAGCGAATTGGTACCTGAACGTCGAGAAGATGCGGGAAGTCGGCCAGACCGGCGCCCTGTCCGAAACGCCAGGCAAATGCACCGAAACCTCGGAAGGGTCCTACACGTGCAGCGGCGGCGAGACCTACGGCACGAACAAGAACTACGGCACCCCCATCAATGTGGACATGAACCAGTTGTTCGTTGGCGCCCATATCGGTGTGAACGTGATGGGGCAGTGTGGCGATGCCAACACCTTCAGCGTGTACCAGGACGCCGTGCAGGTCCCCGCATTCACCACGGCCGCCACGGGCAGCGCGCAGACCGTGTCGTTCCGCGACGTGAGCCCGAGGACGCCGCACGCCAATGACATCACCTGGCTGGCGCAGAGCAAGATCTCCGAAGGCTGGAAGGAGAAGGACGGCACCGTCACCTTCCGCCCGATGAACAGCGTCGTGCGCCAGGACATGGCCGCGTTCCTGCGTCGCCTGGCCGTGAAGGACAACATCGCGGACGCCGCGACCTGGAAGCCCTCGGCCGCGGACTGGAACAAGTTCACGGACGTGAAGAAGAACACGCCGCACGCGGAGGATGTGCTGTGGCTGGCGCACGCCGGCATCTCCACCGGTTGGCGCGAGAAGAACGGCACGTACACCTTCCGTCCGATGAACACCGTGGTCCGCCAGGACATGGCCGCGTTCCTCAAGCGCCTCGCGGACAAGGCCGGCAAGTCCGGCGGCGTGACGCCGAAGACGGACTTCACGGACGTCAACTCCCGCACGCCGCATGTCGCCGAGATCCAGTGGCTGGGCGGCTCGAGCATTTCCACGGGTTACCGCAACCCGAACGGTTCGTGGCGCTTCGAGGGCATGACCAGCGTCTACCGCCAGGACATGGCCGCCTTCCTGCATCGCCTGGACACGTTGCTGACCAAGTGATCGACCAAGGCCGTACCTGCCGGCCGATCTCCCACGGGGTGCGCCGGCGGCGGCGGGCGCACCCCTTGTCGTTGCGGCCAAGCGGTCAGGCCGATGAACCACAGCCTCACGGCGTAGTACCACTGCGGTACCACCTGGTCCCAGCCGCCCAGGCGTCCCGGCACGAACAGGCCGAGGAAGGCGATGAGCGCGCCGATCGCCACTGCCGTCACCGTCACCGTCACGAGGATGCGCCAGGCGAGCGGGCCGGAGCCGTCCCCGGCCAGCGCGAACAGCACCAGCACCGCGCACATGGCCAGCAGGTACGCGTCGTCGCCCAGGTAGCGCATGCCCGTGGCCGCCATCGAGACATCCGCGAGCACGATCGCCACGGTCACCGCCAAGGCCACGCAGGTGAACGCCCACACGCCGTGCCGGCGCAGCCGCCGGCGCGCGCACCAGAACAGCAGCGCCAGGCACGCGAAGGGCACCATCGCGAAATATCCGCCCATCGACGGCTCGTTGGGCGCCGCCGCGGCCGTGTCCGCTATGGCCAGGAACGGGAAGGCCGTCGTGGTGGCCAACGGCTGGAACAGCTGCGCGAACACCTGCGTCGCCAGCTGGTAGGAGGCGCCGTGGTACGCGTCGATGTCATAGCAGCTGAGGTTGTACGTGGCGCCGAAATCGAACAGCGAGCCGAAGCGCGCGCGGTTGTACAGCAGCAGCGGCACGGCCACCAACGCGTAGGGCAGCAGCGCGGCCACGCTCGCGCCCAGCGAGCGGCGCGAGAACAGGGTGCGCGCGTGCGCGATCTGCCCCCAGAACATGGGGATCGCCAGCACGCTGGCCAGGATGAACTGCGGGTGCGTGCCCAGGTCGAGCGCCATGAGCAGCGAGCCGAGTCCCACGAGCCACGGGTTCACCGTGCCGTCGGCGCGCTGCGAGCATTGCCAGCACAGCAGGCCGGCGAGCGTGAGCGCGATCGCCATGGCGATCGGGATGCCGTACGTATCCGACCGGTGGCAGTACTGCAGCAGGTTCGTCGACAGGTTGAAGCCGAGGGTCGTCAGCCACAGCGTGCCCAGCGACACCCGCGGGAACCGGTCGCGCGCCACGCGGCGTACGAGCAGCGTGCCGCACGCCGTCGCCACCAGGCAGCACGCGGCGATGGCCGCCCACGTGGGCAGCCACTTGCCGGTGAGCAGCTGGAAGGGCGCGAACAGCAGCACCGCGGGCACCACGCCGAAGTAACTGTAATAATGGCCGCCGTAGTACGCATGGTCCCAGAAGAACTGGTGGCCGCGCGCCGCCAGGTCCAGGCGGTCGGCGTACGAGTACGGGTTCGCCATGGTCGTCAGGTCCGGGTCCACCGGCAGGTCGAGCCACGTGCGACCGTGCAGGAGCGCCTCGCCGAGCCGCTGGTACTGCTCGGTGTCCTTCCAATGCAGGAAGCCGGGCAGTTGGTAGAACTGGATGAGCTGCGTGCGCCGCGCGATGTAGGCGAGCGCCACCGACCACACCAGCACGAAGGCGCCGACGGCCAGCCACTGCAGGCGGCTGTCGCGCACCGGCATCCGATAGAGGCGCGAACGCGGCCGGAACAGCACGAGGAACGCGGCGAACGCCATCTCGAGCGCGAGCCGGACGGGGGAGACGCGCAGCGGCAGCCGGGCGTTGGCCTCCAGCCGCGTGAAGCGCACGTGCGCGCCCTCGGCGGCCAGGAAGGTGGCGCGCAGCTCGGTGGCGTGGTAGTCGCGCGCCAGTTTGCCGACGAGCAGGACCTGGCTGTCCGGCAGCGATGTGTAGGTGAGCGTGGCGCGCGCGTTGCCCCACGCGCCGTCGGAGTCGCGCAGGTCCACCCAGGAGCGGCGCTCGCTGGTCACGCCGCCGTCGGCGCGCGTGGACAGGCCCGACGTGTCCTTCGTGCCCGCCAGGTCACGCGCGGACAGCTGCGTGCTCTCCTCGTCGGGCACGTGCAGGGCGATGGCGACGGTCTGCGCGGCGGCCGGGTCGGCGCCGTCGGCGACGACGCGCACGCTGCCGACGGCCACCGGCCGGCCGTCCGCGGTGCCGACGGGCACGGTGACGGTCGCCGTGGCCGGGTCGGTGACCTCATATTCGCCCCCGCCGAGGGCCTTGAGGCCCGCGCCGATCGTGGGTTCGCCCGTGCGCGCCTCGGCCAGCGAGGCGGTGCGCCAGTGGCCGAGGTTGAAGAAGCCGAGTTCCATGAGCAGCACCGCGAGGATGGCGATGATCCACGGACGCGCGAGGCGCGCCCGATCGCTGGCCGACGGCGGGATGGGATGCTGGCTCATGGAGGCTCCAAAACGTGGGGGAAGGTACGCCGCCATGCTAGCAGTGGTACGCGGCAGGGCCGTCAGGTCTCCATGGCGAGAAGGGGCGCCACCGTGGCGGGATGGGGCCGTATCATCGAGGACATGACTTCCGCAACCCGTACGCAACGACGCGTCGCCGCCCTCGCGGCAGGCACCATCCTCGCGATGCTCATCGCACTGTTTCCCGCGCTCGCACCCACGCCCGCGCTCGCGGCGACGGCCGCCAACCTCGGCGTCTCGCTCGGCGGCGGCGCGCAAGGTTCCACCACCGCCACGCTCCGACAGGGCACCGTCGCCGCCAGGTCCATCGTGCTGGTGCGCCAGTGGCGGCAGGACGCGCTCAACGACTCGCGCATCAAGTTCAAGGACTCCAGCGACGGCAAGTACTACACCGTCGCCCAGTACCTCACGCGCAAGGGCATGACGCAGAGCGCCTACCTCAACCCCTCGTGGGACACGAACCTCGAGCGGATCGCCGTGCAGCGCGCGCTCGAGTCGACGTACCTGTGCGACCACGTGCGCTACGGCGACGGCACCTCCTCGAGCACGGCCGCCGTCAACGGCGTGAGCACCGCCTACGAGGTGCTCGCCTACGCCGGCACGAGCATGGACACCGCCTTCGGTTTCTGGATGGGGGAGAAGGCCGACTACATCAAGTACGTGAGCGGCGACTCCTCGATCACCTTCGCCGACATCGGCCATTACCAGAACATCATCATGCCGGCCTCCACGGCGATGGGCTTCGGCATGGTCAACGGCATGGCCGCCGGCGAGACGAGCACGACAGCCCCGAAGTCCACCTCGCAGCTGGGCCTGAACGGCAGCTACGACCTGAAGATCGCGGTGCCCACCGCCAAGCTCAAGGCCGGCACGCTCAGCGGCGTCGCCGACCGCATGGCCATCGGCCGCAGCGCCCAGCCGTCGGTCACGATGACCGGCGCCTCCCTGTCCGCCAACACCTTCACCGGCGTCACCCCGACCGCCGTCACCGTGCCCACCAGCAGTGTGTCGACCTCGAACGCGGCGGTCATGACCGCGAGCGGCAACACGCTCAAGGCGGTCGGCACGGGCACGGTGACCATCACCGCGAAGGACGCGGGCGGCACGAGCCGCTCGAAGAGCGTGACCGTGCAGCGCTTCTCGGACATCAACCCCGGCCACGCCCACGAGGCGGACATCAACTGGGTGTACGACAACGGCATCGCCCAGGGCTACGCGAACGGCGACGGCACATGGCGCTACGAGGGCATGACCCCCGTCTACCGCCAGGACATGGCCGCCTTCCTCCACCGCCTCGCCAAGCTCGCGGGGAAGGACACCGGCGTCACCCTCGACACGTCCTTCACTGACGTCACGGATTCGACCCCGCACGCCGACGACATCCGCTGGCTCGCCGGCGCCGCCATCACCGAAGGCTACAAGCAGTCCGACGGCACGGTCAAATACCAAGGCATGTTCCCGGTCTACCGCCAGGACATGGCCGCCTTCATCCACCGCCTCGACACCCGCTTGGACAAGTAACCCCCTCTCCCGAGT
>JAXJQE010000193.1:0-2134 GCA_036311305.1 Bifidobacterium sp. | reverse complement strand
GGGCTCGACGCGCACGCGCCACGTGCCGTCGAGCGACTGGACGAGCTGCTCGTCGCCGCCGTCCGAGCAGGCGTGGTCGGTGTGCGCGGGCAGGCGGTTGACGGCGTAGGCGCGCGGATCGGCCAGCCACGCGGGGTCGGCGCGCGTGGCGGTGCGCACGGGCGGCCGGTCGTCGGTGAGGATGGCCGGGCTGGGACGGTCGAGGGTGGTGGGCTGTGGCTGCATGGGAACTCCTTGGTGTCGCACGCCCCCGGGCGCGCCCTACGTGCGGGGCGCGCCCGGGGGCGCTGAAGTGTGGGGCCGTGCCACCCTGTGCGTGGGTGGCACGGCGGTGCCGGCGATGACGGCCGCGTGACCGCCGGCAAGAATCGATAGTAAATGATTTACCTAGATTGCGCAAGACCCAATATTCCGACACGCCGAAAAACATGTTGAAACACGCCATTTACCGCGTTTTCATGTCACAAATCATTTTACTTTTCTCAGTAAATTCCTATACTTGCGTTCTGGGCCCTTCCCAGACATTTCGATTGCAAGGAGGCAGTCACATGGCATCCACCACCGCACCCCGCCGCCGCGGCTCCGTCGGCCAGCGCATCGCGTTCGCCGTCGGCAACCTCGGCCAGGCGGCCTTCTACAACGCGATGAGCACGTTCTTCATCACGTACGTCACCACCGCGCTGTTCTCGCGTTCCGAGGGCGGCGCGCCCGCGGGCCTCATCGCCCTGATCACGTCGCTGGTCGTCGGCATCCGCATCCTCGAGATCTTCCTCGATCCCTTGCTCGGCAACCTCGTGGACAACACACGCACCCGCTGGGGGCGGTTCCGCGTGTGGCAGTTCATCGGCGGCCTCGTGCCCTCCGTGCTGCTCGTGCTCATCTTCACCGGCCTGTTCGGCCTCGTCAACGTGAACACCACGTGGTTCATCGCGCTGTTCATCGTCACGTTCCTGGCGCTCGACGTGTTCTACTCGGCGCGCGACATCTCCTACTGGGGCATGGTGCCCGCGCTGTCCACCGACTCGCACGAGCGCAGCGTGTACACGTCGCTGGCCACGCTGACCGGCTCCATCGGCTACAACGGCATCACCGTCATCGTCATCCCCGTCGTCAGCTACTTCACCTACCGCTTCACCGGCGAATGGACCGAGGGGCAGAGCGGCTGGACCTGCTTCGCCGTCATCGTCGCGCTGCTGGGCCTGGTCACCGCGTGGACCGTCGCGTTCGGCACGCGCGAGGCGGACAGCGAGCTGCGCGCCAAGGAGGAGCAGCCCGGCGGCCCGCTCGCCGCGTTCCGCGCGATCGCCAAGAACGACCAGCTGCTGTGGGTGGCGCTGAGCTACCTGCTGTATGCCATCGCCAACGTGGCCACCACCGGCGTCCTCTTCTACCAGTTCACGTACGTGCTCGGCGAGCCCGGCAAGTTCTCCGTCGCCGGCGTCATCGCCATCGTCGCCGGGCTGTGCACGACGCCGCTGTACCCGCTGCTCAACCGCGTCATCCCCCGCCGCTGGCTGTTCGCCGCCGGCATGGGCCTCATGGTCGCCGGGTACGCGACCTTCATCCTCGCGCCGAGGAACCTCGCGGCCGTGATCGTCGCGCTCGTCCTCTTCTACCTGCCCGCGCAGACCATCCAGATGACCGCCATCCTCTCGATGACCGACTCGATCGAGTACGGCCAGCTCAAGACCGGCCACCGCAACGAGGCGGTGACGCTGTCCGTGCGCCCGATGTTGGACAAGATCGCGGGCGCGCTGTCCAACGGCATCGTCGGCTTCATCGCCGTGGCCGCCGGCATGACCGGCACCGCCACCGCCGCGGACATGACCGCGCACGACATCTCCACCTTCACCACCTGGGCGTACGTGGTGCCGCTGTGCGGCATCGTCGCCAGCCTGCTGGTGTTCCTGTGCACGGTGCGCATCGACGAGAAGCGGCACGCGGCCATCGTCGCCGAGCTCGAGGCGCGCCTCGCCGCCCAGGACACCGACGCTGCCGCCGACGCCGGCGAGGACGACATCGTCGAGCCGATCGAGCTGCCCATGCCGGCGGCACCGGCCGCGCCGCACGACGCGCACCTGGCGTCGCCGATGCGCGCCACGGCGCACGCGGCGTCCGCCGCCGCGCACACCGC
>JAXJQE010000192.1:0-1923 GCA_036311305.1 Bifidobacterium sp. | reverse complement strand
GGTAGTAGTCCACCTGGCGCTCGTCGTAGCCGTGCTTGCCCTTGCGCTGCGTGAAGGTGACGTTCGCCACGGCCTTGCTCGTCAGGTCCGGGTCCGGGTCGCCGGGCGCGTCGATGAGCGTCTCGTCGGCGTTGACGCGCTGCAGCTCGAAGGCGGCCTTGGCCATGATGCGGTCGATGAGGCGGTCCACCTGCTTGCGGTCGTAGCTGGGCTGCTTCGCCTTGCCGGGCGCGAAGCGCTGGCCCGCGGCGCGCTGCGCGTGCGCGTCGAGCTCCTTGTACTGGGCCTCGGTCTGCGCCTTCCACGCCACGCGGCCGAGCTCGGCGATCTCGTAGGAGGTCTGCTTGTCGCTCACGGCCTGCTCGAGGCGTTCGAGCGTGGCGTCCACCTGCGGGATGGAGTAGCCGCCCTTGACAATGTCGAAGGACGCGTCCTGGATGTCGCTGCGCTTGAGCTGCATGCCCTCGCTGTCGTACAGGGCGTGCGCCTGCTCGAGGAAGGCGTCGACCTGGCGCACGTCGTATCCCTTCTTGCGCTTGCCGACCCGATCGAGGGTGGGCGCGCCGCTGTTGGCGTCCGTTTGTTGGGCCATCGACTTTTCCTCCTCAAGACAACGTACGGTTCCAAGATTACGTGGGATTCGCGACGCATGCCAGCGCACGCCCACGACACGCGCGCCGGCACGCTCGGTTCACACGAACCAGGAGCACACGAACAGCACCACCGCGGCCTCGAACACGGCCGCCGCCTGCCGCGAGCGCGGCATGCGCGCGCCCAGCACCAGGAACACGGCCATGGCCGCCATCCCCAGCGCGGCGAGCCCGAAGCCGGTCCAGCGCACGGCGGCGCGCGCGGGATCGATCACGCCGCCGAGGCACAGGCCCATCGGCACGAGCATGCCGGCGGCGAGCACGGTGAGCGTGAGCGCGACAATGGCGTCGGCGCGCCGCCACGAGCGGGCGCGCGCCGCGGTGGCGCGGTGCTCGGCGTCGACGCGCCTGGACAGGGCCTCGATGCGCCGGTCGGCCTCGATGGAGCGCCACTGCGATTCCTCGGTGGCGCGGTCCAGCTCGAGCTCGAGGGAGGCGATGCGTTCGGCCAGTTCGTCCTGGCGACGTGCGGGATTCGGTATCAACCGCAATGGATTCAGGTCGCCCAGACTGTTCATGGTGCCGATTATAGGGGCGGCCGCTTCGCGGGCCCGCAAGGCATGCGCTCTGGGCGCAAGCGTGCGGAGGGTGGGCGATAAGAGACTCGAACTCCTGACATCCACCGTGTAAAGGTGGCGCTCTAACCAACTGAGCTAATCGCCCGCAGGCACCTCAGCCTACCGGCGGGTGCCAACAATCATGCGTGTTCCCGGGGTGCGCGCCGGGGGCGGTCCGCCTCAGCGGTTGGCGCCCTTGCCGTAGGCGCGCAGGCGGATGCCGTTCCAGTCGTCGCTGACCGTCAGCGGGGTGGAGGCGTTCATGCCGGCGGTCTTCGCCGCGTTCTGGACCACCAGCGCGCTGGCGGCGCCCTCGCGTCCCGGCTTGGGGGTCAGCAGCCACATCGGGCCGTCCTGGCCCAGCACACCGTAAGCGTCCACGATGGTGTCCGACAGGGCGTCCTCGTCGTCCCCGTCGCGCCACCAGATGATCGAGCCGTCCACGGCCCCGTCGTACTCCTCGTCGACCAGGTCCTCGCCGGTCAGCGTCTCGATGTTCTCGCGGATCGTGTCGTCCACGTCATCGTCCCAGAGCCACTCCTGGACGAGGTCCCCATTGCAGAAGCCGAACTCCTCGGCCTTGTCAGATGCTGTTTGATTCACACTGGCCAATATAGCAAACCCGCGCGAACTGGGGCCGCGCGTGCCCGTGTTCGCTGCGCGGGCACTGTCCAACGCCCGTGGCCGCGCGCACGCGGGCGCGCGGGGCCCCTCCC
>JAXJQE010000191.1:0-7611 GCA_036311305.1 Bifidobacterium sp. | reverse complement strand
TCGCCGCCCTCGCCGGTGCGGCCGTTGACGGCGACGACGGGCACGCCGTCGAGCGCGCGCGACAGCTGCGCGGGGTCGACGTACGCGTCCTGCTTGCGCGCCAGGTCGTCCATGGTCAGGGCCACGACGGTGGGCCGGCCCAGTTCGAGGACCATCGCCAGGAAGTACAGGGAGCGCGCCAGGTTCGTGGCGTCCAGCACGGTGACCACCACGTCGGGGTCCGGGTTGCCGTCGACGCCCATGACGGCGTCGGCCGCGACCTGCTCGTCGGGGGACAGCGGCAGCAGCGAGTAGGTGCCGGGGGTGTCCACGAAGCGCCAGTCGGTGCCGTCGATGGCCATGCTGCCCGACTCGAGCAGCACGGTGGTGCCCGGCGCGTTCATGACGCGCGCCTTGGCGCCCAGCAGCGCGTTGAACGTGGAGGATTTGCCGACGTTGGGGTTGCCGATGAAGACGACGCACGGCTCGCCGTGGTGCGTTTCGCCGTGCGCGCCGGCGTCGCCGTGCGCGCCGGCGTGCGCCTCGTGGCGCTGCGGCAGGACCGCCGCGAGGCCGCGGTGGTGGGAGTGTCCGGAATGCTGGTCCATGGGGTGTTCGCCTCGGAGGGGTCGGTGGATTCGGGGATGGATGGGGGAGGGGCGCTCAGCGCGGGATGTCCGCGTCCGGCGCGGCACGGTGCAGGTTGGGTCGCACGTGGATGCGGCGCGCGGTCCAGCCGTCGATGGCAATGCGTTCGGTGCCCTTGGCCACGACGCGGCCGCCGAAATTGGAGCGTTGCGTCACGCGGATGGTGCAGCCGGCGCGCCACCCCAGTTCGAGCATGCGGAAACGGTGGCGCTCGTCGATGGCGATGCGCGTGACGGTCATGTCCTGCTGCAGCGGGCACGCGTCGAGCGTGGTGTCGTCGGTGGGGGTGTCCATGGGGATGATTGTTCGCCGGCGCTCGCGCCAAGTCAATGGTTTTGTGAAAAAAGGGTGAAAAACGACAGGGCCGGCGTGTCGCGCCGGCCCTGTCGGAACAGTGGGGAGGGGTCAGTCGCGCCCGTCCGCGCCGCCGTCGCGGCAGGTCTGGCCGAGCCGGCGGCTCAGGCGCAGCACGTCGAGCGTGCCGTCGAGACGCTCCTCGGGGATGGAGGTCGTCTCCAGCGCCGCCTCGCGGATGGACAGGCCCTCGCGCATGGCGGTGTCCGCCACCTGCACGGCCTGCTCGTAGCCGATCTCGTCGTTGAGGGCTGCCGCCAGGGACAGCGAGCGCTCGGCGTGCAGGCGCCCGCGCTCGGTGTCCACGACGATGCCGTCGATGCAGCGGGTGCGGAACATGTCCATCGCGTGGATGGCGATGGTCATGCCGGTGAGGATCTCGTGGATGATCACCGGGTCGAAGGCGTTGAGCTGCAGCTGGCCCTCGGCGGCCGCCCAGTTGACGGTCACGTCCATGCCGAAGATCACGAAGCAGCACTGGTCCACGCATTCGGGGATGACGGGGTTGATCTTGCCGGGCATGATCGAGGAGCCCGCCTGGCGCGGCGGCACGCGCAGGTCGCCGAGGCCCGCGCGCGGCCCCGAGTTGAGCAGGCGCAGGTCGTCGGCCGCCTTCTTGAGGTGGACTGCCAGGTTCTTCAGCGTGGCGCTCGCGGCGATGTACGCGCTCATGTCGGTCACCGAGGCGACCGGGTCGTTGGCGGCGCGGATGGGCAGGCCGCTGATCTGCGCGAGGTAGCTGATGGCGAGCTTGCGGAACCTCAGGTCCGCGCAGATGCCGGTGCCGATGGCGGTGGCGCCGAGGTTGAGGTCGCACAGCCTGGGCACCAGGTCGCGCATCGCCTCGAGGTCGAGCTTCATGAAGCTGGCCCATGCGTGGAACTCCTGGCCGAAGGTCATGGGCACCGCGTCCTGCAGCTGGGTGCGCCCGATGGTCACGTCGTCGCGGTGCCTGTCCGCCAGGTCGTGGAAGGAGCGGCGCAGCTTGCGCGTCGCCTCGGACAGGGGTTCCAGGCCCATGCAGATGGCCAGCTTGCAGGCGGCCGGGTACGTGTCGTTGGTGGACTGCGAGTGGTTGACGTCGTCGTTGGGGTGGATGTAGGCGTAGTCGCCGCGCGGCCGGCCGGCGATCTCGAGCGCCAGGTTGGCGATGACCTCGTTCATGTTCATGTTCAGGCTCGTGCCGGCGCCGCCCTGCAGCACGTCCACGGGGAACTGGTCGGCCAGCTCGCCGGCCTCGATGCGCTTGCAGGCCTCCTCGATGCACTTCGCCTTGGCGGGGTCGATGAGCCCGAGCTCGGCGTTGGCCATGGCGCAGGCGCGCTTGATCATGGCGTAGGCGCGGATGAGGGCCTCGTGGGAGGCGTCCTGGATGGCGCTGACGGTGAAGTTCTCGCGGGCGCGCTCCGTGTGGATGCCCCAGTAGGCGTCCGCGGGCACCTCGTGCGTACCGATGCAGTCATGCTCCGTGCGCGTGCGCGGGCACGCCCCCTCCCTGTCCAGACGCTCCTCGTCCATCTCGCCGTGGCCCTTTCTTCCCATGGGTGCCGTCGGGTCCGCGCGCCGGGCGTGCCGGGCACGCGCGGCGGGGCCCTCGGGCCTTGCGCCCACGATTGTAGGAGGGGGCGGCGAGGGCGCGCCAGCGGGCGCCCCGGGGGATATTGCTGTCAGCCGATTTTACCGGTTCGGGGCGGCCGCGCGCTTGAATGGAGGCATGGAACAGATCAATACAGGCAACGGCTCCTTCACCTCCTCGAAGCCGATCTTCGATTTCTACGTGGCCGGCCCCTACCAGACCGCCGAGCAGGTCGAGAGCATGGAGCGTCTCGAGAAGGTCCTGGAGGACCGCAAGCAGAGGATGTACCAGCCGCGCTTCCACGGCGACGTGAACGTGGACGGCCCCCAGGCCGTGTTCGCCAAGCGCCTGGACGCCCTGCGCAACTCCGCCGCCGTCATCGCCAACTACGACGACAAGGACCCGGGCACCATCTGGACCATCGGCTACGCCTACGCGCTGGGCAAGCCGGTGTACGTGTACTGCGAGGGCCTCACGCCGGACACGCGCATGAGCCTCATGGTCGCCCAGTCCGCCACGCGCATCCTCACGGGCCCGACGGACCTGGAGGACATGCTCGACTCCGGCGAGACCGAGCCCGTCACGGTCGAGGAGTACTGAGCGGTGGAGACGCCCTCACCGTCGCCGGCCATGGACCCCGTGGGGTCCATGGCCGGCGAGCGTATCTCGGGCAGCATCGACGGCCAGCTCGACGCGTGCTTCGAGGCGATGCACCGCATCGACGGCATCTATGACGCCTACGCGCGGCACGTGGGCGTCTCGCCGACGCGCCTGATGATCCTCGATTACCTGTTCGATCACGACGGCGCCAGCCAGCATGCCATCTGCGACTACCTGAAACTGCCGCGCCAGACGGTGAACAACGTGGTCGCCGCCTGCGCGCAGGAGGGCCTCGTGCGCCTCGACGCCGACCCGGGCGACCGGCGCGTGCGCACCGTGCGCTTCACGGACGATGGCGCGCGCTACCGCGACGCGCTCATCCTGCCGCTGCGGCGTGCCGAGGCGCGCGCCATGGGCACGCTCGGCGAGGAGGACCGCGAGCGCATGCTCAACGCGATGGGCCGTTTCGTCGACGCCCTCGACGCGCAGATCGGCATGCTGCCGGCCTGACCTTTCCCCCGACTATTCCGACGCGCCGGTGTGCGCATCCCGTGAAGGATGCGCATACCGGCGCGTCGCTTATTGCATGCGTGGATGCGGTGGGGTAGCATCATGAATTGTCCCGATATGGGACTTTCGCATCCGTTCCCGAGACCATCGACGACCCCTGGAAGGAATGACCCCGTATGCGGCTGGTACTGCGCTTCATGAAACCGTACCGCGGCCTGTTCGCCCTGACCGTCCTGCTGCTCTTCGTGGACGTGGTGGGCGCGCTGCTCGTGCCCACCTTCGTCTCCGAGCTGCTCGACGAGGGCACCTCCGGCGCGTCGCTGCAGGGCATGCTGCCCACCGCGCTGATGATGGCGGCCGCCGCCTTGGTCGCCGGCGCCTGCGCCATCGGCGGCGGCTGGTGCTGCGCGCGCCTGTCCGCGCACGTCGCGCGCGACATCCGCGACGCGATCTACGACAAGTCGCTGGACCTGTCCGTGTTCGACTTCCGCGGCTTCGGCACCGCCTCCATGGTCACGCGCACGATGAGCGACGTGATGAACATCCAGATGGCCATCACCAACGTCATCATGATGATGCTGCCGGTGCCGTTCATCTTCGTCGTCTCGCTCGTCTTCGCGTTCTCCCTCAACGTGACGCTCGCCTGGTGGCTCGTGGGCGCGCTCGTGTGCGTCTCGCTGATCGCGCTGGCGATCCTGCGTTCCGCCTCGCCGCTGTTCCGCCGCCTGCAGCGGCTGCTCGACCGCATCGGCGCGGTGCTGCTGGAGAACCTCACCGGCGCGCGCGTGATGCGCGCCTTCGACCGCGAGGATTTCGAGCAGGCGCGCATGGACCGCACCTTCGAGGACTACGCGGCCACGTCCATCAAGGCGAACCGCCTGTTCGCGAACCTGGATGCGCTCTCCTTCCTGTTCATCAACATCTTCTTCGTGGTCGTCTATGTGCTCTCCGGCGCGCAGGTCGCCGCCGGCGCGTTCCGCATCGGCGACATCGTGGCCATCATCGAGTATGCCATCATGGCGCTGTTCTACCTCATGGCCGCGCAGATGGTCATCGTCATGCTGCCGCGCGCCCTCGAGTGCTGCCGGCGCGTGGACGAGGTCCTCGCGCACGACCCGCAGATCAAGGACCCGGCGCCCGGCACGGCCGTCGACATGGCCGGCCGCGGCCCGCTCGCCGACGGCGAGGTGCTGCGTTTCGACGACGTGACCTTCCGGTTCGCCGACGCCGAGGAGGACGCCCTCAAGCACGTGAGCTTCACCGTGCGCGCCGGCGAGACCGTCGCCATCATCGGCGGCACCGGCTCGGGTAAGTCCACCGTCGCGCAGCTGGCCATGCGTTTCCAGGACGCCAGCTGGGGCCGCGTGCTGCTCGACGGCGTCGACGTGCGCGACATGGCGCAGCGCGACGTGCGCGAACGCATCGCCTACGTGCAGCAGCGCGCGTGGCTGTTCTCCGGTTCCGTCGAGGACAACCTGCGCTACCGCGACGACGCCGCGGCCGACGGCGACCTCATCGCCGCGCTCGAGACCGCCCAGGGCGGCTTCGTGCACGGCCTCGAGGGCGGCCTGAAGGCGCGCGTCGCGCAGGGCGGCACGAACTTCTCCGGCGGCCAGCGCCAGCGCCTGTCCATCGCCCGCGCGCTGGTGGGCGGCGCGCAGCTCGTCGTCTTCGACGACAGCTTCTCCGCGCTCGACTTCGCCACCGACGCCAGGCTGCGCCGCGCGCTGCGCGAACGCGACGACGGGCGCGCCACGCTCATCATCGCGCAGCGCGTGAGCACCATCGCGCACGCCGACCGCATCATCGTGCTCGCCGACGGCAACGTCGTGGGCCAGGGCACGCACGACGAGCTGCTCGCCGGTTGCGACGTCTACCGCGAGATCGTCGAATCGCAGACCCGCGCGGACGACGCGCCCACCGTGGCCGTCGCCGTGGCGGACACCGACCGCAACGACCAGGGAACCGAGGTGAACGCATGAGCAAGGACATGAAGGACCTGAAGGACACCAACGAACTCGACCGGCTGCGCGCCAGCGACACGGTCGTCGAGGACGAGGAGAGCGCCGGCGCCGCCGGCCAGGGGGCCGGCAGCGAGAAGCCGGCGCACGCGGCGGCCACCGCGAAACGCCTCTTCGGCCAGCTGCGCGGCCAGCGCGGGCGCCTGGCGGTGGTGGGCGTGTCCATCGTGCTCTACCTGGGCTTCCACATCGGCGCGCCCATGTACTCCGCCGTGGTCGTCAACGACATCTGGCACCACGTGCAGGAGGCGTGGCGCACCCGCACCGCCTTCCGCATCGGCTTCGGCGACGGGGGCCTGGGCTGGCCGCTGGTCGTCATCGGGCTGCTGTACTTCGGCGAGTGGGCGTTCTACTACCTGCAGACCTACCTCATGGCATCGGTCGCGGAGAACCTCAACCTCACGCTGCGCCACCGGATCAGCGCCAAGCTGCAGCGCCTGCCGCTGCGCTTCTTCGACGCGAACCAGCCGGGCGAGGTCCTCAGCAAGGTCACGCTCGACCTCGACCGCATCAGCGAGGTCATGCAGACCGGCTTGTTGAAGCTCCTGACCTCCATCGCCTCGATCATCGGCTCCCTGGCCATCATGGTCTACTACTCGTGGTTCCTCACGCTCATCTTCCTGGTGTTCGTGGCCGTGAACCTGCTGGTCACCCGTGCCGTGGCCGCCCGCACCCTCACGGTCGCCTCCGAGCGCCAGCAGGTCGTCGGCGAGCTCACCGGCATGGTCGAGGAGTACTACCAGGGCCGCGACGTCATCAAGGCGTCCAACCGCGAGGCCGCCAGCGTGCGCGAGGTGCGCGAGGCCACCGAGCGCGTGCGCCGCATCGCCCAGCGCGCCGACTTCCTGACCAACTGCGTCAACCCCCTGACCCGCACCATCAACCGCCTCTCGCAGGCCATCATCATCCTGCTAGCCGGCGCCATGATGAGCGCCGGACGCATGAGCATCGGCGTCGTGCAGGCCTTCTTCCAGTACATGAACCTGGTGGGCGAGCCCATCACCGAGGCCGCGTTCATGGTCAACTCGCTGCAGTCCGCGCTCGCCTCCGCGGAGCGCACCTTCGCGCTGCTCGACGAACCCGAGCAGACCCCGGACCCCGAGCACCCGAGCCTGCCGGCCGAACCCGTCAAGGGCCGCGTCGAGTTCAGCCACGTGCGCTTCGGCTACGACGCGGACCGGCCGCTCATGACCGACGTCGACTTCGTGGCCGAACCCGGCAGGAAGGTCGCCATCGTCGGCTCCACCGGCGCCGGCAAGACCACGATGATCAACCTCCTGATGCGCTTCTACGACATCCAGGGCGGCCACATCACGCTCGACGGCGTGGACACCGCCACGATGGCGCGCGCCGACCTGCGCGGCGAGTTCGGCATGGTGCTGCAGGACACGTGGCTCTTCGGCGGCACCGTCGCCGAGAACATCGCCTACGGCAGGCCGGACGCCACGCGCGAGCAGGTCGTGCGCGCCGCCAAGGCCGCGCACGCGGACTTCTTCATCCGCACGCTGCCGCAGGGCTACGACACCGTCCTGGACAACGAGGCCGCGAACCTGTCCGTCGGGCAGCGCCAGCTGCTGACCATCGCCCGCGTCTTCCTGGCCGACCCGTCGATCCTCATCTTCGACGAGGCCACCAGCTCCGTGGACACGCGCACCGAGGCCGCCATCGCCACCGCGATGAACGACCTCATGCACGGGCGCACCTCCTTCGTCATCGCCCACCGCCTCTCCACGATCCGCGACGCGGACCTCATCCTCGTCATGGAGCACGGCGACATCGTCGAGCAGGGCGACCACGACGACCTGCTCGCCAAGGACGGCGCCTACGCGAAGCTGTACAACGCGCAGTTCGCCTGAACACCCCGGACGGGCATGGCAAGGCCCCGTCGGCGTCGACGCCGACGGGGCCTTGCCATGCCCGTCC
>JAXJQE010000190.1:0-8959 GCA_036311305.1 Bifidobacterium sp. | reverse complement strand
GGGCAGCGCGCCGCTCGACATCCGCGCGCTGCGCGCCGAGGCGATGGCCGCGGGCGCGCTCGACGCCGAGGCGAGCGCCGACGCCGCGCCGGCCGCCACGCTCAAGGCGCTGCCGAGCCGCCACGTGCCCACGCAGGCCGCGGTCTCGCTCGACGACTGGGCGCGCGTCACCGCGCGCCCCGAGGACGAGATCGTCATCGTGTCCATCGGCGAGCTCGGCCCGTGGGGCTCCGGCCGCACGCGCGCCGAGGCGGAGCTCGGCATCCACGCGGACGGCTCGGTCGACCTGTCCGCGGGCGCCGTGCTCGAGCTCGCGTGGAACATGGGGCTCGTAAGCTGGCAGGACAGCCCCGTGCCCGGCTGGGTGGACGCTGACGGCGAGCTCGTGCCCGAGGAGGACATCGCCGAACGCTTCCACGACGAGGTCGTCGCACGCTCCGGCGTGCGCCCCTTCGCCGACGGCATGGGCGGCGACTACCGCGACGGCACCGACGAGGAGGAGGCCGAGGTCTACCTCGACCACGACGTGAGCTTCACCGTGCCCACGCGCGAGCTGGCCGACGAATACGTGGCGATGGACGCCGCGCACACCACGGCCGCGTTCGACGCCGCCGCGGGGGAGTGGACCGTCACCCGCCACGCCGGCTCGATGGTGCGCGTGCCGCGGCGCGCGACGATGACGCGCATCGTCGGCGGCCAGTTCCCCGACGGCTTCGACCCGGTCAAGTGGGGCATCCCCGCGTCGATGGTCGGCGACGTCGACCCGATCGCGCTGTGGAACATCGTGACCACGGTGGACGCCTACCTGTCCGCCGGGTTCACGCCCACCGAGATCCTGCAGGCCGTGCACCCGTCGATGGTCGCGAGCACGCAGGGCACCGGCTTCGGCGGCATGGCGTCGATGCGCAAGCTCTACCTGGACCGCTTCCTCGGCCACGAGATCCCCACCGACATCCTGCAGGAGGCGCTACCGAACGTGGTGGCCGCGCACGTCATGCAGAGCTACATTGGCGGCTACGGCAACATGGTGCAGCCCGTGTCCGCCTGCGCCACCGCCGCGGTCTCCCTCGAGGAGGGCGTCGACAAGATCGCGCTCGGCAAGGCCGACTTCGTGGTCACCGGCGCCATCGACGACATCGGCGTCGAGTCCGTCATCGGCTTCGGCAACATGAACGCCACCGCCAACTCCGGGGAAATGCTCGCCAAGGGCATCGAGCCGCGGTTCTTCTCGCGCGCCAACGACCGGCGCCGCGGCGGCTTCGTCGAGTCGCAGGGCGGCGGCACCGTGCTGCTCACCCGCGGCGACATCGCGATGCGCCTGGGGCTGCCCGTGGCCGGCGTGGTCGGCTTCGTGCACTCCTACGCCGACGGTGCGCACACGTCCATCCCCGCGCCGGGGCTGGGTGCGCTGGCGGCCGATCTTGGCGGGCGCTCCTCCAAGCTGGTGCGTGATTTGGACAAGCTGGGCGTCACGCCGGACGACATCGCCGTGGTCTCCAAGCACGACACGTCCACGAACGCCAACGACCCCAACGAGTCCGAGCTGCACAACACGCTCGCGCACGCCATCGGGCGCGCGGACGGCAACCCGCTGTTCGTCATCTCGCAGAAGTCGCTCACCGGGCACGCCAAGGGCGGTGCCTGCGTGTTCCAGGTCAACGGCATCACGCAGCTGTTCCGCTCCGGCATCGTGCCGGCGAACGCCTCGCTCGAATGCGTGGACCCGAAGCTCGAGCGCGACGACCACATGGTGTGGCTGCGCGCGCCGCTCGACCTGGGCTCGCATGGGCCGGTCAAGGCCGCGCTGGCGACCTCGCTGGGCTTCGGACATGTGTCCGGGTTCGTGGCCTTGGTGCATCCGGGCGCGTTCGAGGCGGCCGTGGAGCACTCCTACGGCGAGCCGGCGCTCAAGGAGTGGCGCTCGCGGGCCAACGCACGTCTGGCTTCCGGCCAGCGCCACTTCGAGGAGGGCATGATGGGCCGTGCCGCGCTGTACGAACCGATCGACAACCGCCGCTTCCGCGAGGACGGCCGCGGCTACGACGCCCACGAGGCCGAGAAGGCCATGCTCCTGGACCCCGAGGCGCGCCTGGGGGAGTCCGGGTACTTCGGGTGAGGCAGGTGTAGGGCGGATGGGCCTCCACATCTCGGGGAAGACTTCGAGATGTGGGGGCATCCGCACCATTCCATGGTGAAAATGGTGGAAAATGGCCGGGATTCGCGCCACTCACTCCCCACATCAGGTTTGGGCGGCGGAGATGTGCGAAGCCCCTTCGTGGTATAAGGACCGATCATGATACTGGGACTGGGACATGACGTGGTGGACGTGGAGGCGTTCGCGGGGCAGCTGGCGCAACCCGGCTCGCGCATGCGGGAGCTGTTCTCCGTGCGTGAGCGACGCCAGTGCGCCCTGCGCGCCAAGGCCAAGGGCGACGGCGAGGCCGTGCACCTCGCCGCCCGCTGGGCCGCGAAGGAAGCGGTCGTCAAGGCCTGGTGCGAGGCGCTGGCGTTCAGGACCTCCGGTTCCGTGGATGCTTCATGTCCCAGCGGCGACATCCACTCTGGCACCCATCCCGGCGCGTTGCCGTACACCGTGGAGACCACGCCGTGGGCGCTGATCGAGACTATCGACGGCGCCCACGGCGTGCCCCGCGTCGTCCTGGCGCCGGAGGTGATGCAAACGCTCGTGGACTCGCTGCGTGAGGCCACAGGCAATCCGTCCATCGCGCCCGACACCCTGGCGTGGCACGTCCCTGACCCACGACGGCCCCATCGCCTCCGCCGTGGTGGTGCTGGCATCCAGATAACGGGGGTCCGGCGCAGGAACGTTCATGTTTTCCCCGCGTCCTTGCGCCGGGCCATATTCGGCGTGGCGCGCTGGACGGGGGAGAAGGGTTTGTGTACAATGGCCCACGCTGCCGAAATTACCTAGGCGGCACGCGGATGTAGCTCAATGGCAGAGCCTCAGTCTTCCAAACTGATTACGCGGGTTCGATTCCCGTCATCCGCTCCAGAAAAGCCTGGAATTCCAAGGATTCCGGGCTTTTTCGTTTTGCTGCGGACGCACTCTGCCCTCCCTGCGGTAGAGTGGTGGGACCACCATGAAGCTTCCAATCCGGCGAACCACAGCGAAGGTGACCATGACGCGTACATCCGACGAAACCGACACCACGCGCAAGACCACCGCCATCCGCACGCCCTCGGCGCAGGAGGCGGCGGTCCTGCGCGCCCTGGACGAGGAGCCAGCGCCGCGCCCCACCGAACCGGACAGCGGCCAGGAGATGGAGGCCAACCTCGTCTCCAAGCACCCCGAGGCCACCATCCCCGAGTCGGACGTCTCGCTGGCCGACATCGAACGCCAGCGCTCGCACCCGTGGCTCATCACCGGCGCCATCGTGCTCGTGCTCGCCGCGCTCATCGCCCCCTACTGGGGCGGCCGCGCCGTCGCCGTCAACCACACCGGCTGGGTCACCGACCGCTTCGGCTCCGTCGACGCGCGCGGCATCCTGCTCGTCTCCTGGGCGGTGACCACGTTCGCCATCGTCTCGCTGGTCATGATGATCGTCGACCGCTACCGCGCCGTGTGGTTCTCGCTGTTCATCGTGCTGCTCGCCGGCGAGCAGTTCATCGCCGGCGTCGGCGTGCTCAAGTTCAACTTCTGGTACTCGACGTACGTCATCTACGGCGACCACGCGCGCGTCGCCAACGCCGCCAACATCGGCATCATCGCGTCCGCGCTCGCCGTGGCCGTGTTCGCCGTCGTCTGGGTCGGCATGCTCATCGCCATCAAGAAGGACTCGCCGCTCAACGTGCTCACGCATGTGTGGACGAGCCTGATCATGCTCTTCGTCTTCGAGGTCCTCGCCGTCCTCATCGCCATGTTCGGCGGCTTCACCACCGTCGTCTGACCCCTACCGGCCTCCTAGCCCCTATCGGTCCCTATCAACCCCTCTGCGTTGCCTCTCGCACCGCCTTCCACGTTCTTCCACGTACTTCCACGTTCCTCCACGTTATAGGGGGCATCCCTTTCGTTATAGGGGCACCACAAACGCGAAACCCGAAGTAGGAACCGCGATTTTCCGCGTCTGCTACTTCGGGTTTCGGTATTGTGGTGCCCCCTATAACGAAGGGCGTGCCCCCTATAACGCGGAAGGGCGTTCCGTCATGAAAACAAGGGAGCGGCGCGCGTCACTAGGGGCGGCGCGGGGCTACTCGAGGCCGATGCGCCCCAGGTTCTCGCGCACGTGCGCGCAGCTCTTGCGGAACTCGGCGAGCTCCGCGTCGGTCAGGTCGAGGTGCATGACCTCCTCGACGCCCTCCGCGCCGATCACGCACGGCAGCGACGTGTACAGGCCGCTCTCGCCGTACTCGCCGGTCATGAGCGTCGAGCACGCGGTGATGTAGTGCTCGTTGGACACAATCGCGCGCACGAGCCGGCACGCCGCGTCGGCGACCGCGAACTCCGTGCAGTGCTTGCCCGCGTACGTCACGTAGCCGCCGCGGCGCGCGGCCTGCTCGACCTCGGCGAGGTCGAAGCTGAAGCGCTCCGGCTGCTCCTCGCGCAGCTGCGACAAGGGCTTGCCGCCAAAGTTCACCGCGCTCCACGCGGCGAACATGCTGTTGCCGTGCTCGCCGAGCATGTACGCGCAGATTGAGTGCTGGTCGAAGCCCGTGACCTTCGAGAGTGCGTACTTCAGGCGGCTGGAGTCGAGCGCGGTGCCCGTGCCGAGCACGCGGTTCGAGTCGATGCCCGAGAGTTTCCAGATCTCCGTGGCGACGACGTCGCACGGGTTGGAGATGTTCACCCACACGCCGCCGAAGCCGGCCTCGGTGATCGGTTCGATGAACGTCTTCGCGGTGTCCGTCGTGTAGAACAGCTCGCCGTCGCGGTCCTTGCTGGACAGCGAGACGTCGCCGGCGGCGTTGACGATGACGTCGCACTGCGCGAGCTGTGCGTAGTCCTGCCCGCAGTTGACGAGCGCGACGTTGTGCGGGGCAGAACGCGAGCGAGTCGCCGAGGTCCTGGACCTCGGCGTCGAGCTTCGCCTGCCGGCTGCGCTCGCCCGAGCAGATGTCCGTCATGTACAGCTCGTCGGCGATGCCCTGCAGCACGAGGCTGTTGGCGACGTGCGCGCCGACGTGCCCCATGCCGACGATGCCGATCCTGGTGATGGTGCCCATAACACCCCTCCGTTCTCCCTGAGCGCGCAGCGGCGCGCTGTTCGATGGCGATGCCGCCCATGCTAGGGCGCGCGCGTGGCGTGCGCTTTACGCGCGCAAGCCGGCTCGCCCGTAGGCGAAACCGCGTCCCACATAGTGGACGCGCGCGGCGTTTCCGCCAGAAACCTCACGTTTTTCCGTGACTTTTCTAGGGCCGGCGAAGCCGGCGTCCTAGAAAAGTCACGGAAAAACGTGAGGTTTCTGGCGTTCGACCGCGCGATCCGGGGGTGCCTGTATAGTGGCCGATTGGCGTGTTTCGCCCGCGGATAGAGAGCGCACCGGCACTGGGCCGGTAGCACCGCGCAGCTTCACAAGGAGGATGCCGTGGCACTGACGGCCGAGGAAAAGAAGAACATCATCGCCGAGTACGCAACCCATGAGGGTGACACCGGCTCCCCCGAGGTCCAGGTGGCCCTGCTCACCAAGCGCATCGCCGACCTGACTGAGCACCTCAAGGAGCACAAGCACGACCACCACTCCCGTCGTGGCCTGCTGCTGATGGTCGGTGACCGTCGTCGTCTGCTTGACTACCTCAAGAAGAACGACATCGACCGTTACCGCTCCCTCATCGAGCGTCTGGGCCTGCGCCGCTAGCAGACCCCGGAAGCCCGAGCCGGCACGCGCCGCTCGGGCTTTTCCGTATCCATCCACGGAAGACGCAAGTAAGGCTTCCGGATGTGACTTTGGCAGGGATTCCCTGCGAAAGTCATAAGTGGAGATTCCGGATGCGACTTTGGTGGGGAACGGGGCACGCGGCACGCGCCGCGCGCTGAATCGCCGCCCCGCGCACGCGCGTGTGCACAGGGGCGGTATTACAATCTGGAAACGGTGGAATGGCGCCGGCCGAGGGCCGCGCCGAGATAATTGAAACAGCCGCGCCCGCCCCGATGGCGGGAACCGTCGCGGCGTACGTGACCGGTCGGCCGCCCATGCGGATGAAACGAAGTGAAGAAACAGTCGGCGCCGGCCCGCACGAGGATGTTTGTTAGGTAAATAAGCAAAGACAACAAAAGGAGGAACCCTATGGAGGGTCCCGAGATCAAGGCCGTGGAGGCCGTCATTGACAACGGTTCGTACGGCAAGCGAACCCTGCGTTTCGAAACGGGCCGGCTGGCCCAGCAGGCCGACGGCGCCGTCGCCGCCTACCTGGACGATGAATCGATGGTGCTGTCCACCACCACCGCCGGCAGCACGCCGAAGGAGAACTACGACTTCTTCCCGCTGACCGTGGACGTCGAGGAGAAGATGTACGCCGCGGGCAAGATCCCCGGCTCCTTCTTCCGCCGCGAGGGCCGCCCGAGCTCCGAGGCCATCCTGGCCTGCCGTATCATCGACCGCCCGCTGCGTCCGCTCTTCCCCCACACGCTGCGCAACGAGGTGCAGATCGTGGAGACCATCCTCGCGGTCGACCCCGAGGATTCCTACGACATGATCGCCCTGAACGCCGCCTCGGCGTCCACGCTCATCTCCGGCCTGCCGTACGGCGGCCCGGTCGGCGGCGTGCGCCTGGCGCTCATCGACGGCCAGTGGGTCGCCTTCCCGCGCTGGAGCGAGCGCGAGCGCGCGGTCTTCGAGATCGTGGTCGCCGGCCGCGTCGTCGAGAACGGCGACGTCGCCATCGCCATGATCGAGGCCGGCGCCGGCAAGAACGTGTGGAGCCTCGTGCACGACGAGGGCCAGCAGAAGCCGGACGAGGAGGTCGTGGCCGGTGGCCTCGAGGCCGCCAAGCCGTTCATCAAGGTCCTGTGCGAGGCGCAGAACAAGCTCAAGGAGATGGCCGCCAAGAAGACGCGCGAGTTCCAGCTCTTCCCGGAGTACACCGACGAGCTGTTCAACCGCATCGACGAGATCGCGCACGCGGACCTCGACGCCGCGCTGTCCATCGCGGAGAAGCAGCCGCGCGAGGAGCGCATCCACGAGATCAAGGACAAGGTGCGCGAGACGCTGGCCGTCGAGTTCACCGACATGGACGACGCCGAGAAGGACAAGGAGCTCGGCAACGCGTTCAAGGAGCTGCAGCGCCAGATCGTACGCCGCCGCATCCTCACCCAGGACTACCGCATCGACGGCCGTGGCCTGCGCGACATCCGCTCGCTGTCCGCCGAGATCGACATCGTGCCGCGCGTGCACGGCTCCGCCCTGTTCCAGCGCGGCGAGACCCAGATCCTGGGCGTCACCACGCTGAACATGCTCAAGATGGAGCAGCAGATCGACGCGCTGAGCGGCCCGACCACGAAGCGCTACATGCACAACTACGAGATGCCGCCGTACTCGACCGGCGAGACCGGCCGCGTCGGCTCCCCGAAGCGCCGCGAGATCGGCCACGGCGCCCTGGCCGAGAAGGCCATCGTGCCGGTGCTGCCGAGCCGCGAGGAGTTCCCGTACGCGATCCGCCAGGTCTCCGAGGCCATCGGCTCCAACGGCTCCACCTCCATGGGCTCCGTGTGCGCCTCCACCCTGTCCCTGCTGGCCGCCGGCGTGCCGCTCAAGGCCCCGGTCGCGGGCATCGCCATGGGCCTGGTCTCCGGCGACGTGGACGGCAAGCACATCTACAAGACCCTGACCGACATCCTGGGCGCCGAGGACGCGTTCGGCGACATGGACTTCAAGGTCGCCGGCACCGCGGACTTCATCACCGCCCTGCAGCTGGACACCAAGCTCGACGGCATCCCGGCTGACGTCCTGGCCGGCGCCCTCAAGCAGGCGCACGAGGCCCGCCAGACGATCCTCGAGGTCATCAACGAGTGCATCAACGGCCCGGCCGAGATGAGCCCGACCGCGCCGCGCATCATCACCACCACCGTGCCCGTGGACAAGATCGGCGAGGTCATCGGCCCGAAGGGCAAGATGATCAACCAGATCCAGGAGGACACCGGCGCCGAGATCACCATCGACGACGACGGCACCGTGTACATCGCCTCCGAGGGCGGCGAGGCCGCCGAGAAGGCCAAGGAGATCATCGACCAGATCGCCAACCCGCACGTGCCGGAGGCCGGCGAGACCTACAACGGCAAGGTCGTCAAGACCACGAGCTTCGGCGCCTTCGTCAACCTGACCCCGGGCACCGACGGCCTGCTGCACATCTCGCAGATCCGCAACCTGGCCGACGGCGAGCGCATCGACTCCGTCGAGGACGTGCTCAAGGAGGGCGACACCGTCGAGGTCGTCGTCCAGGGCGTCGACGACCGCGGCAAGATCTCGCTGGCCGTACCCGGCTTCGAGCACCAGGAGTCGAACGCCGACCGTCCGCGCCGCGAGCGTGACGACCGTCCGCGCCACGACGACCGCCGCCGCGAGGACCGTCCGCGCCGCCGCGAGTACGACGACGAGGACCGTCCGCGCCGCCGCCGCGAGCGCGACGAGCGCCGCGACGACCGTGACTTCGACGACCGTCCGCGCCGCTCCCGCCGCGACGACTTCGACGACGACTTCGAGGACCGTTCGCGCCACTCGCGCCGCGAGCGTGACGACCGCCGCGACGACCGCCGCGAGGACCGTCCGCGCCGCAGCTCGCGCCGCGACGACCGCAACCCGCGCTACGCGACCGACGAGAACTACGACGAGTACCGCGCCGACCGCGCCGAGCGCCACGAGCGTCCGCGCCGCCGCGTGCGCCGCGACTTCGATCCGTTCGACGACTGATCGCCGGCCGCCCCTGACGTTACGCCCCTGACGCTATAGGGGGCACCTCCCGCGTTATAGGGGGCACCGAATGCGCGAGACCCCGGGTATGAACCGC
>JAXJQE010000189.1:0-4500 GCA_036311305.1 Bifidobacterium sp. | reverse complement strand
GGAATCCGGGCGTTTCGTGCCCCCCCCTATAACGCGGAAAAGGGATCAGTAGCCGTGCGAGTGCAGGTAGGCGTCGTCGAAGCCGAAGTAGTGGCCGATCTCATGCAGGACGGTCTTCTCGATCTGGGTGACCAGGTCATGGTAGTTCGAGCACACGCGTTCGTGCGGGTCCTTGAAGATGGTGATGACGTCCGGCAGGACCCCCGCGTAGGAGGAGGGGCCGCGCTTGGTGATGGGCGTGCCCTGGTACAGGCCCAGCAGCTCGCCGTGGCCGTGCGTCATCTCCTTCTTCTGTTCGGGGGTGGGTTCGGGCGCCACCGTGATGGCGATGTTCTCCAGCACCTTCTTGAAGCGGTCCGGCACGAGCGCCACGGCATCGTGGACGGCCTTGTCGAACTCCTTGTCGCTGACATGCATCACGGCGGCGGCTCCTCCTTGGGTTGTGGGTGTTCGGCCCCGGGACGGGCTCAGTCGCGGCCGAGCGGGTTGACGCCCTCGTTGGCGGGGCTGGTCTCGTTGTCGTAGATCATGGCGTGCAGGTGGTCGTCGAGGGAGACGTCCTCCTTATGCACCTCCGCGTCCTCCTTGGGGGTGTGCGGCTCGACGTCCAGCACGGCGCGGCGCGCCAGGTCCTGCTTGTCGTAGAACCCGTAGTCGCAGTTCGTGTCGGTGTACAGGTAGTAGCTGTCCACGCCCGCGTCCTTGAACTGGGCGGTGACCCAGTCGAACAGATGCTGGCCGATGCCCTGGCCCTGCATGGCCGGGTCCACGAGCAGCAGCACGACCTCGGCGCCGTAGGCCTGGCCCTCCTTGCGGGCCTGGTCGACGAGCTTCTCGTTGGCCTTGAGGTTGCGCTCGTACTGCTTGTAGGCCTCGTGGCCGCCCTTGTTCATGTCCAGGGACAGGCGCAGGCCCATCGAGGCGCCGTGGTGACGCTCGGCCTTCTCCCGGTCCTTCTTGCCCTCGATGCCGCCCAGGACGACACCGACGACCTTGCCGTCGGCCACGGCCACCTCGGCGCAGGTGGTGCGCGCCAGGGAATCCTCGAGGTCGATCTCTGCCAGCTTCATCGCCAGGTCGGTGTCGCGGCCGGGCTGGCTGTGCCACTGGTCGCACAGCAATTGCTTGATGGTCGGGTAGTCGGCGCTCTCGAGCGCGCGATAGGTGATGTCTTCGCTCATGGCCTCCATCGTACGCGCGCCCCGCGCCGCCGCGGCGCGTGCTTCGCCGTGCGCGGCATGCGCGCGGCCTCAGTCAGCGTCGCCGGCCTCGCCGTCCGCCTCGCGCAGCCGCTTGAGCATGCGCACGAGCACGCCGTTCTCGAGGCATTCCGCCAGGTAGCCCTCGTTGCGGCGCTCGCGGTAGACGACCATGGTCACCAGCGCCATGACCAGCGGCGCGTCGAGCGTCTCGATGGTCAGGATGGAGGGCACGACCTCCTTGTCCAGGCCGTAGCGGTGCAGGACGCGCGCGTAGTCGGCGTCGCCCTGCTGGATGACCAGGTCGATGAAGCTCAGGACCACCTCGGTGTACACGCAGTAGCCCACGTTGGGCATGCCGATGACTGGCGAGGCCATGAACTCGACGTGGTAGAGGGGCTCGGGCGGGTCGGCGAACGGCTCGACGTACGGGGTGATCCACGAGTAGCGCGCGCGGTGCGGCTCGCGCATGATGGCGGCCGCGTCGGCGTAGTGCCCGTAGCGCGCCACGTCCACGCCGTCCTTGTCCGTGCCGTGCACGGCGAGCGCGCCGGCCGGCTCCTTGGCGGGCATCGTGATGAGGAAGCTGTAGCGCCGCCCCAGCTCGAAGACCATGGCGACGATGTGGGCGCACACGTGGAGGCCCTGCGCCTCGTCGCACGTGCACGTGACCTTGGCGACCACGTCGTGGCGCATGAGCAGGTCCACGCTGTGCACGGCGTCGCCGTCGCGCACGCGCGCGTGACGGATGCCGAAGGACGTGTCCACGAGCGTCTCGACGGCGCCGTCCTTGGCGAGCGCGCTGCCGCGCTCCATCGCGTCCACGGGCGCCCACTGCGCCATGTCCGGCAATGTGCGGCCGATCTGGATGGACGAGTCGATGAGCCTTAGGCGCGCCTGGTTGCCAATGGCGAGGATGCGCTTGCGTTCCTCGGGGATGACGAGCTCCTGCGAGGCGGCGCTCATCTCCACGGTGTCCGAGGCCTGGTGGCGCAACGGGTCGGTGTTCAGCGAGTTGATGTGCACGATGCGCGGGTTGCGGATCTCGGTGCCCGGCACGCGGTGCCACGCGCTCACCAGGTGCAGCACCTGCGAACTTTCGTACAGCACGATGAAGTTGCGGCCGATGGAGGCGAACCACCATTCGTCCAGTGCGCTGTTGGAGATGTCGAACAGCGCGTCCTTGACGACCTTCCAGCTGGGCAGGCGCTGCGGGTCGGTGTGGAAGAGCTGGGCGATGCGGTCGCGGAACGCGCCGGAGTACATGACGCCGCCGGTGACCCCGGAACTCATCAGGGCACGGAAGGATCGGTAGGTCAGCGGCACCTGGGACAGGTCGCACTGCTCGTACACGGTGCCGGGGCCGTAGGTGATGAGTGGGTCGTCGCCGCGCAGGGAGCCGTCCAGCGTGGGATACTCGCACAGGACCATCGCGCCGCAGCGCTCGCACTGCTCGAGCACGCGGCCACCGGGCAGCGTGATGCCGGTGTCGAACTCGCAGTCGTAGTTGTAGTGGGCCAGGGACGAGGATGGCACGAAGCCGAACATGTGCGCGCCGCGATGGTGCAGGCCGTGCAGTGGCCCCCCGCACACGCATTGCCTTCTGACCACGGTTCGCCTCCTTGGGTGACGTTCGTTCCCGTATGGTTGTCCGACACGAAGACTTCATTATCCCCAGACGGAACGACGACGGTCCGCAGGGAGTTTCGTTACTGACGTAACGGTATATTTATTAGTCACCTTCAGGGCAATCCATCCAATTCGAGTATAGGCTTTTGTTCGTTCATAGCAAAACATCCGGGCCGTCCCTTGGACATCGGCGTGCCTCCTGCCCCGAAGTTACGCCAGAGTAACCACGAAACACCATCGGGCCCGATTTGTATCGTCAATCGTGTAATTCCTAGGGGTATGATAGATTCATTGCGCGCGCAGGACGCCACCGTCCCGCAGACCACCGTCCCGCAGACCACCGAGGGCGCCGTCAACGACGCCACCATCGTCAAGCAGTACGAGACCCCGCTGCACCACCCCATCGACCCGGACATCAACCTGTACGACTTCCTCGAGGGCCGCGTGGAGCGCAACCCCGACGGCTCCATGATCGGATACAAGGACGATACGGACCACTGGGCGTACTTCACCGCCACCGAGTTCCGCGACAAGGTCAAGGCCATCGCCAAGGGCCTCATCGGCTGGGGCGCCCGCCCCGGCGAGTCCATCGCCATCATCGCCCACACCCGCTGGGAGTGGGTGGCGCTCGACCTGGCCATCATGTCCATCGGCTGCGTGACCGTGCCGGTGTACGAGACCAACTCCCCGGCCCAGATCCGCACCATCTTCGAGGACGCCCAGGTCGTGCTCGCCTTCTCCGAGGACGATACGCAGCGCGACAAGGTCGATTCCATCGACAAGGACGTCCCGTCGCTGCGCGGCAACTTCGTGATCGACGCCGACGCCATCGACGCCATCATCGCCTTCGGCACGCACGTCGAGGACGCGGCCTTCGACGAGCGCAAGGACGCCACCCACGGCGACGTGCTGGCCACCATCATCTACACCTCCGGCTCCACCGGCACCCCCAAGGGCGTCGAGATCAGCCACCGCAACATGGCCGCCATCTGCATGGATGCCTTGCAGTACATGCCGCGCGCCATCGACATCCCGGACCGCCGCCTGCTGCTGTTCCTGCCGCTGAGCCACGTGTTCGCACGCTTCATGTGCATGGTCGCCTTCGCCGGCACCCTGACGCTGGGCCTGTCCGACAACATGAAGACCATCATCAAGGACTTCGAGGAGTTCGGCCCCACGCTGCTGCTGGCCGTCCCGCGCGTCTTCGAGAAGGTGTACAACGCCGCCTCCCAGCGCGCCGGCACCGGCTTCACGGGCCGCATGTTCCTGCGCGGCGTGCGCGTCGCCCAGGAGTGGAGCGAGAAGGAGCAGACGGGCGAGAAGATCCCCGCGGGCCTCAAGATCCGCCACGCGTTCTACAACGCCGTGGTCTACAAGAAGATCCGCACCATCTTCGGCCCCAACGCCGACTTCGCCATCACCGGCGGCGCACCGATGGACACCTCGCTGGCACACTTCTACAACGGCATCGGCATGCCGCTGCTCGAGGGCTACGGCATGACCGAGACCTGCGGCCCGGTGTGCGTGAGCCTGCCGGAGAACAACCACATCGGCACCATCGGCCAGCCGCTGTGCGGCGTGACCGCTGGCGTGGCCGCCGACGGCGAGCTGTGCTTCAAGGGCGCCAACGTGTGCATGGGCTACCACAACCAGCCCAAGGTGACCGCCGAGC
>JAXJQE010000188.1:0-5086 GCA_036311305.1 Bifidobacterium sp. | reverse complement strand
GCGCGAGCGTGGCGTCGGGCGGCGCGTGGCCGTCGGCGCCGAGCGCGGCCACGAGCCGCGGCTCGCCGCGCGTGATGGTGCCGGTCTTGTCGAACACGACGACGTCGACGTGCGCCGAGCCTTCCAGCGCCTGCGCGTTGCGGAACAGCACGCCGTACTGCGCGGCCTTGCCGGTGGCGATGGTGATGGACAGCGGCGTGGCCAGGCCCAGGGCGCACGGGCAGGCGATGACGAGCACGCAGATGGCGCACACGAGGCCCTGCAGGCCGCGCGGCTGGACGCCGGCGAGCCACCAGGCGACGAAGGTCCAGATGGCCACGAGCACGACGACGGGCACGAACACGCCGGCCACGCGGTCGGCGACGCGCTGGATGGGCGCCTTCGAGGTCTGCGCGGCGCGCACGAGGGCGATGATGCGCGCCAGCACGGTCGCCGAGCCGACGCGCGTGGCGCGCATGCGGATGGCGCCGGTGCCGTTGACGGTCGCGCCGGTCACCTGGTCGCCGGGGCCCTTGCGCACGGGCATGGACTCGCCGGTGACCATCGACTCGTCGATGTTGGTGGTGCCGGAGACGACCTCGCCGTCCACGGGGACGTGCTCGCCGGGCCTGACCTCCAGCAGATCGCCGACGGCCACCTGGCCGGTGGGCACGTCGGTGACGGTGCCGTCGGTGACGACGTGCGCGGTGTCGGGCCTGAGGTCGATGAGCGCGCGGATGGCCTCGCCGGTGCCGGCGCGCGCCTTCGTCTCGAGCAGCTGGCCGAGGATCATCAGCGTGATGATGGTGCCGACGGCCTCGTAGTAGGGTTCGCGCGAGCCGGCGGGCAGCAGCGTGGGCCAGATGGTCACGACGAGCGAGTAGCCGAACGCGGCGATGGTGCCGAGCGTGACCAGCGCGTTCATCTCCGGGGCGCGGTGGACGATGGCGAGCCAGCCGGTACTGTGCACGGGCCAGCCGCACCAGAACATGACGGGCAGCGTCAGGACCAGCTGCAGCCACGGGCTCGTCGTCCACGCGGGCAGCATCGCGCGCCACCAGGCGCCGACGGGCCCGATCATGGGCAGCATGGCGACGGCCAGCAGCGGCACCGTGCACACGATGGCGACGACGAGCCGGCGCGTCAGCTCCCTGGCCTCCTCAGCGCGCGCCCGGTCCTCGCCCTCCTGCCATGCGCGCGCGTCGGCGGCATCGGGCACCGCCACGGCGCCGGCCGGGGCCGCGTCCACCTGGTCGACGGTGTCCGCCGCGCCGTCGCCGGTGACGCGCAGGTTGCCGTGCAGCATGTTCATGCCGCAGGCGAACGGGTAGTCGCCGGCGGCCAGCGCGGGCAGCGTCAGCGTCGTCGTCTCGAACGCGGGCAGCGTCAGGTCGATGCCCAGGTCAGCGAACACGACGTGCGACGAGCACTCCCCGCCCTCCTGTCTATCGAACTCGAGGCGGATCGGGCGGCCGGCGGCCGCTTCGACGTCCGCGGGCGAGTAGCCGCCCTTGACGCCGATGCGCACCACCTGCTCGCCGTGCTCCTCGACGGCGCGCTCCGCGTGCCTGGGCGCGAAGCAGTACCAGGCGAGCGCGGCGGTGAGCAGCACGGCGAGCGCGATGACGACGAACGTGGACATGGATCGGGGCTCCTTCCCGTGTGGTCCTTCGGTCTCCCCATCTGTAGCACCAAAACGGCGCATTGTGAAGGGGTGCGCGCCGCGGCCGGGTCGCCGTACAGCTGAACCGCGCGCGGGGCGCCGGACATGGCGGTTAACGTGGCAGGCAAGTCCATCGACCTAAGGAAGCCACCATGACCACTCTCATCACCGGAGCCACCGGCGGCCTCGGCAAGCAGCTCGCGCTCCTGTGCGCGGCCCATGACGAGGACCTGCTCATCACCGCCCGCAACGCCGACGAGCTCGCCGAGCTCAAGGCGGACCTCGAGAAGGAATTCCACGTGCGCGTCACCGCCGTCAGCGTCGACCTGGGCGACCCGAACGCCGCGGACGACCTGTTCAGGTTCACCCAGGAGAAGCACCTGCAGATCGACACGCTCATCAACAACGCCGGCTTCGGCGACTACAGCGCGTTCCTCGACATGCCCGCGGGGAAGGTCACCTCGATGATCAACGTCAACATGACCGCCGTGGCGCTGCTGTGCCACCGCTTCGGGCGCGCCATGCGCGAGCGCGCGCACGGCCGCATCCTCAACATCGCGTCCGTCGCCTCCGTCATGGCCGGCCCGTACATGGCCATGTACTACGCCACCAAGGCGTTCGTCAGCTCCTTGGGCCAGGCGCTGGCCGTCGAGCTGCGCGGCAGCGGCGTGACCGTGACCACCGTGTGCCCCGGCCCCATCTCCACCGGCTTCGAGCAGCACGCGCAGATGCGCGGCAAGAACTTCTTCACCATGGCCAAGCCGGCCACCCCGCAGGCGGCGGCGCGCTTCGCGTACGCCAAGATGCAGGCGGGCACCGCGCTGAGCTACCAGGGCGCCTTCGCCAAGGTCGTAGCCCAGGGCGTGCGCTTCATCCCGCGCATGCTGGCCGCGCGCCTGGCCGCCAACGCCAACGGCGGCGACCCGGCCGCCCAGCAGGTGCCCGAGACAGCCCAGGAGACGGCCCCGAAGACCGAGGCCCAGATCCCTGCGCCCGCTCCCCAGCCGGCCCAGGCCTGAGATGTCGCCCGACGCTTCGTTATAGGGGGCACCCGCCGCGCTATAGGGGGCACCCTATAACGATCGAGGGTCCCTATGGTGCCCGAAAGGGAGCGAAATGGGTCAGCGGCGGCCGGTGCGGAAGGGGGCGCCGGTGCGGTGCTTGCCCTGGCGCATCTTGCGGGGCTGCTGGCGCGCCTGCATGCGCCGTTCGTGGCGCTTGGCGTCCTCGCCGCGCTCGTCGCGCACGAGAGGCTGCTCCCTGCGGTGCGTGCGCTTGCCGCCCTTGCCCTTGCCGCCGCGGCGCTCGTCGCGCTCCCAGTCGGCGGCGCGGCGCTCACTGCGGTGCTTCTTGCCGTCCCAGTACTCCCCGCGGCCATCGCGGTCGTCGCGTCCACGGCGGTCGTGCCCGTCATAGCGCGGGTTGGATCCCTTGCCCCGGCCGTTGCCATGGCCATGGCCCTTGGCGCCTTGGCGTTCCTCGAAGCGGTCGTCGCGGCGGCGTCCGTCGCGGCCCTCCCCTTCGCCGCGCAGGCTGTGCACGTCGCCGAGCATGGACTCGGCGAAGGCGCGCTGGTCGGCGCCCAGACGCTCGTTGCCCTGGCGCTCGGCCTCGCGGCGCGCCTCGCGCTCCTGGGCGCGACGGCGCCGGCGCTCCTTGGCGGCCTCCGGGCTGCGCTTGGGATGGTGCGCGTTCTGCTGGGGGCCGCCCTGCCGGCCGCGGCCGCCTTGGCGCCTGCGGCCGGAGCCGCCGGGCACCTGCTGGCGCTTGCGCTTGAGCTCGGGCAGCGTCCAACCCTCGACGAGCGGCGCCACCTCGCCGCGCAGCTCGAGGACCTGCGGCGAGTCGGGGCGCACCTCGAGCGGGGTGACGTGGATGCCGGCCTGGCGCAGCATGGAACGCGCCATGCGCTTCTGGTCGGGCGTGACGATGGTGACGACGTCGCCCGCCTTGCCGGCGCGCGCGGTGCGGCCGGAACGGTGGGTGAAGGACTTGGGGTCCTCGGGCGGCTCGACCTGCACGACGAGGTCCACGCCGGAGACGTCGATGCCGCGGGCGGCCACGTCGGTGGCCACCAGCACGTTCACCTCGCCGGATTCGAAGGCCTGCAGGTTGCGGTCGCGCTGGTTCTGGTTGAGGTTGCCGTGCAACTCGGCGGCCGGGATGCCCTGCTGCACGAGGTTGTGGGCGAGCTTCTTGGCCTGGAACTTGGTGCGCGTGAACAGGATGCGCCGGCCCTGGCCGGATGCCAGGACGCGCACGAGCTCGTGCTTGTCGTTGCGGTTGACGAGGAACACATGGTGGGTCATGAGGTCCACGGCGCTGGTCGCGTCGTCCACGCTGTGCACCTTGGGATCGTGCAGGAACTCCTCGACGACGGCGTCCACGCCGTGGTCGAGCGTCGCGGAGAGCAGCATGTGCTGCGCGTCCGGGGCGATCTGGCCGAGGAGGCGCCGGATGGACGGCAGGAAGCCCATGTCGGCCATCTCATCGGCCTCGTCGAGCACCACCACCTCGACATCCGCGAGCGTCAGGACGCCCTGGTCGATGAGGTCCTCGAGACGTCCCGGGCAGGCGACGACGATGTCGGCGCCGGCCTTGAGGTCCGCGATCTGGCGGTTGTAGCGCACGCCGCCGTACACGGTGGTGGTGCGCAGGCCGTACGCGTCGGCCAGCGGGGCGAGCACGTCGTTGATCTGGTTGGCCAGCTCGCGCGTCGGCGCGAGGATGAGGCCGCGCGGGTGCGGCGTCTCGTCGCCGTGGGGCCGCGGCGCGTGCCCCTCGGCGCCCAGGCGCGCCACGAGCGGCAGGCAGAACGCGAGGGTCTTGCCGGAGCCGGTGCGCCCGCGGCCGAGGATGTCACGGCCGGCGAGCGAGTCGGGCAGGGTGTCCTGCTGGATGGGGAACGCGGTGCGCTTGCCGTCGTCCGCGAGGATGTGCACGAGCTGGCCGGGCACGCCCAGCGCGGCGAAGGTCATCGCCGGGGTGTCGTCGGGACGGTCGTCGGCATCGAAATCTAGGTCTGGCACAGTGGCCTTTCATGTATATAAAACGGGACCGCGCGAGGTGAAGTGCGCGGGCTGTTCCACTCTAGTGCCAGCCCGCTACCTCGCGCGGTCCCGCTGCGTCGCGCGGTCCCGCGGACTACTCGTCCTGCAGGTCCACGCTCGGCATGTCCACGAACCCGTCGTCGTCGCCCGGCTTGAGGTCCTCGTGGTGCTTGGGGATGGAGCCGGTGGCGCGGCCGATGGCCCTGAGGCCGTGGTAGAGCACGAGCACGACGATGGAGCCGATGGCGATGCCGTTGAACTGCACGTCCGAGAGGGCGAACTGGAAGTTGGCGATGCCGATGACCATGACCACGGAGGCGGTCATGATGTTGAGCGGCTTGCTGAAGTCGACCTTGTTGTCCACCCAGATCTGCACGCCGATCATGCCGATCAT
>JAXJQE010000187.1:0-10110 GCA_036311305.1 Bifidobacterium sp. | reverse complement strand
TCCACGTTCTGCAGCGAGCGCGCGCAGTCGAGCAGCGTCTGCGAATGCTCGGCCAGCTTGGCGTCCGGCAGGTCCGTCTTGTAGCGCAGCGCGTGCTCCAGGGACGCCCAGTAGTCCATGGCGATGGTGCGGAATTGCACCTCCACTGGCGTGTAGTGCGGGCCGTTGGACAGGAACACGGGCACCGCGTAGATCACGTGCAGGGAGCGGTAGCCGTTCTGCTTGGGGTTCTTGATGTAGTCCTTGACGCGCAGCACCTGGATGTCCGATTGCGCGGACAGGTAGTTGGACACCGAGTACACGTCGTCGCGGTAGTTGCAGATGACGCGCACGCCTGCCACGTCGAACAGGTTGTCGCGCACCGCCTCCACGGTCACCGGCAGTCCTTTGCGCTCGAGCTTGCCCAGGATGGACTCGATGGACTTGAGCCGGCGCTCCATGTGGTGGATGGGGTCGTGGGAGAAGCGCACCTGGAACTCGGAGTCGAGGATCTCGAGCTTCGTGCTGATCTCGTACATCGCCCCCTCGTACACCTGCAGCTGGTCGACGAAGTCCGTCATGGCGTCCATCACCTGACCCTGGGCGGTGGTGTAGGGGACGTCCCCCTGCTCGAGCATGGCGGTCAGCCTGGCGCGCAGTTCGGTGGTGTTGATGCGGTTCTGTCGGTCAAGTATCACGGACCCCGATTGTAGCCCTGTCCGCTGGATGAACCAAGGCGTGGACCATCTCGTGGCTCGCGTGTGCGCCGGTGGGCGCCCTTGGGTAGCATGGTGGCCCATGAACGAAGACATGCTGACCGAGGACGAGCGCGCCCTCGGGAGCGCCGACGCGCCTTCCGGCGCGTCCGGCGAGCGCGGCCGCGGCGTGTTCATGGTGCACACGCAGGGCTGCCAGATGAACGTGCACGACTCCGAGCGCATCGCCGGCGTGCTGGAGGCCGCCGGCTACGTGCGCGCCACCGAGGAGCAGGAGCTCGCGCACGACCTGGACCTCGTGGTCCTCAACACGTGCGCGGTGCGCGAGAACGCCACGGAGCGCATGTACGGCACCGTGGGCCTGTGGCACCGCATGAAGATGGAGCGCCCCAACCTGCAGATCGCCGTCGGCGGCTGCATGGCGCAGCTCGACCGCGAGCGCATCCCCAAGCGCAAGCCTTGGGTGGACGCCGTGTTCGGCACCCGCAACATCGAGGAGCTGCCCGCGCTGCTCGACCAGGCGCGCGCCACCGGCAAGCCGGCCGTGCGCGTGCGCACGGAGCTGGAGACCTTCCCGAGCGACCTGCCCGTGGACCGCGGTTCGAGGGTGAGCGCCTGGGTGGCCATCTCGATGGGCTGCAACAACACGTGCACGTTCTGCATCGTGCCGTCCACGCGCGGCAAGGAGCGCGACCGCCGCCCCGGCGACGTGCTCGCCGAGATCCAACGCGTCGTCGACGACGGCGCCAAGGAGGTCACGCTGCTGGGCCAGAACGTGAACTCGTACGGCTACGGGCACGGCGACCGCTACGCATTCTCCCGCCTGCTGCGCGCCTGCGGCACGATCGACGGCCTCGAGCGCGTGCGCTTCACGTCCCCGCACCCGGCGGCCTTCACCGACGACGTCATCGCCGCCATGGCCGAGACGCCGAACGTCATGCACCAGCTGCACTTCCCGCTGCAATCCGGCTCCGACCGCATCCTGCGCGCCATGCGCCGCTCGTACCGTTCGGAACGCTTCCTGGAGCGCCTGGCGAAGATCCGCGAGGCGATGCCCGACGCGCAGATCTCCACCGACGTCATCGTCGGCTTCCCCGGCGAGACCGAGGAGGATTTCCAGGCGACGATGGACGTCATGGAGCGCGCCCGTTTCTCCTCGGCGTTCACCTTCATCTACTCGCCGCGCCCGGGCACGCCGGCCGCCGCGATGGAGCAGGTCCCGCACGAGGTCTCCCAGGAGCGCCTCGAGCGGCTCGTCGAGCTGCAGGAGCGCATCACCGAGGAGAACCTCGCCACGTTCGAGGGCCGCGACGTGGAGGTCATGGTCACCGGCACCGCCGGCAAGAAGGACGACGAGACGCACCGCATCACCGGCCGCGAGCGCACCGGCGTGCTCGTGCACGTCGGCGTGGCCGCCGGCGAGCCCGAGCCGGCCGTCGGCGACTTCGTGACCGTCACCGTCACGCACGCCGGCTGCCACAACCTCATCGCCGACCCGGACCCGCGGAAGGGGCAGACCTATGCCGTCCGCCACTGAGGACACCGCCGCGCAGGGCACACCGGCCGCGACCCCCGCGCAGGTCGACGACCGCGACTGGTTCGGCAAGCCGGGCCCGCGCGTCGTCTCCATCGTCGGGCCGACCGCGTCCGGCAAGACGGGCCTGGGCATCGCCGTGGCGCGCCGCCTGGGCGCGCGCGGCGAGCGCGCGCAGATCGTCAACGCCGACGCGTACCAGATGTACCGCGGCATGGCCCTCGGCCCCGCCAAGGCGCGCGCCGCGGAGCGCGCCGCCGTGCCGCACCACCTGCTCGACGTCATCGAGCCGACCGAGGCGATGACCGTCGCGCGCTTCCAGGAGATGGTGCGCGGCTGCATCGCCGACCTTCGCGCGCAGGGCATCCGGCCGATCCTCGTGGGCGGCTCCGGCCTGTACGCGCGCGCCGCCATCGACGACATCACGTTCCCGGGCACCGACCCGGCCGCGCGCGCCGCGCTCGCGGCGCGCGCGCGCACCGAGGGCGCCGGCGCGCTGTTCGCCGAGCTCAAGGACAAGGACCCCGAGGCCGCGACGCGCATGGACCCGCGCAATCCCCGGCGCACCGTGCGCGCGCTGGAGGTCATCGCGGTGACCGGCCAGCCGTACTCGGCGTCGCTGCCGCGCTACCGCTACGTCATCCCGAGCGTGCAGATCGGCCTCGACCTGCCGCGGGCCGCCCTCGACGAACGCATCGGGCAGCGTACCGAGCAAATGTTCGACGACGGCTTCGTCGACGAGGTCGAGCGCCTCAGGCCGCGCCTCGGCGTGACCGCCTCGCGCGCCCTCGGCTACCAGCAGGTCATCGACTACCTCGACGGCCTTGCCGACCTCGATGAGACGAAGGCCGAGGTGGCGCAGAAAACGCGGCGCCTGGCGCGCAAGCAGATGGGCTGGTTCGGCCGCGACCCGCGCATCCACTGGCTCGCCGCGCTCAACCCCGCGCTCGTGGACAACGCGATGGCCGTCATCGACACGGCCGACCGCGGCGACTACGACGCGATCGACGCGCGCGCCGACGAGTACGTGCGGCACCACCTGGGCGACATCGCGGGGGAGTAGTCCGGCAGGCGTCGCCGAGCGCATAATGGGAAGTCCCATACGGTAGAATCGGGGGCGTTATGGCACGATCAACCTCATCGCAATCCTCCTCGCAGCCCCGCAAGGCACGCTCGGCCTCGTTGTCCTCCGCGGGCGGCTCCAAGCGCTCGAAGCAGGCCCCCGCCCCGGAACCCGAACCGTGGTGGAAGCGCGCGCTGCTCGCCGTGCCGCGCGCCATGGGCTCGGCCGTGCGCAAGGTGAGCGTGGGGGAGTACGACCCCGCCTACCGGCGTGACGGCCTGTGCTTCGTCATGATCGTGCTCGCCGTGTTCTTCATCGGCTCCGAATGGTTCCGCGTGGATGGCCCGCTCGGCCGCGGCTTGCACGCCGTGGCCGCCGGCCTGTTCGGCGTGATGAGCGTCGTCGTGCCGGTGCTGCTCATCATCATCGCCGTGCGCCTCATGCGCAACTCCGGCAAGGAGTCGGACAACACGCGCGTCATCGCCGGATGGGCCCTCCTGCTGTGGTCCGTGTGCTCCATCATCGACGTGGTCATGGCCGCGGACACCAAGCAGTTCTCGTGGGACAACCTGCAGCGCGCCGGCGGCCTGTACGGCTTCTTCATCGGCTCGCCCCTGGCGTGGGGCCTGTCGCAGACCTTCGCGGTGATCGTCTTCGTCGTCTCCGCGCTCTTCTCCATCCTGCTGATCACCCGCACGCACGTCACCGAGGTGCCGGACAAGGTCTCCGCGCTGGTCGGCCGCGTCTCCGGGCGCGCCGGCCACGACGGCCAGCCGCGCGAGGCGCGCACCGCCTCCTCGGCCGGCGGGCTGGACACCGTCGAGCGTGACGGCGACGACCTCGAGTTCGCCGAGGGGGTGCCCAGCCATGACGGCACCGCCGACGGCGAGGAACGCGCGGCGGCGCCCAGACGCGAGAACTGGCTCATGCGCCTGCTGCACCGCGGTCGCGGCCAGGACACCGACACGCACCTGGACAGCTATGCGGGCGACGAGGCCTTCGTGAGCGCCGCCAGCCGCCACGGCGACGTCGCCACGACGCGCGTGGCCGACGGCCCGCGCACCGTGTCCAGCGGCGGCGCCTACAACGAGGACGCCACCCGCTCCATCGACTCGGACACGTGGCGCGCCCAGCGCGTCGCTGTCGACCGCACGCGGCCCATGCCGTCGGGCTCCATGCCCGCGGTGGACCCGTGGGCGACGCTCGACGGCAACGACGCCACCATGCTCGTCTCCCCGGAGACCGGCGAGGTCGTCGCGCCCGCCGCGGCCGCCTCCACGTCGTCGCACGCCGCGATGCCGGCCGTCGCCGCGCGCACGGGCCACGCGCAGCCGTCGGCCGCGGCGTCGCCGACGTCGTCGCAGGGCGGCGCGCAGGGTGCGCCGATGACGGCCGCCGAGGCGAGCGCCCAGGCGCGCGCCGCGTCCGCGGGCGCCCCGTACCGGCTGCCCAGTCTCGACCTGCTCGACCACGGCAAGCCGCACGCCGAGCGCACCCCCGCCAACGAGCGCGCCATCCGCGCCCTCGACAACACGTTCGCGCAGTTCAACGTCGACGCCAAGGTCACCGGCTTCCTGCGCGGCCCCTCGGTCACCCAGTACGAGGTCGAGCTCGCGCCCGGCACCAAGGTCTCCAAGCTCACCGGCCTGCAGGACGACATCAAGTACGCGCTGGGCAGCTCCACCGTGCGCATGCTCACGCCGATCCCCGGCAAGTCCGCCATCGGCATCGAGCTGCCCAACGAGGACCGCGAGATCGTCCAGCTCGGCGACGTGCTGCGCGACCCCAAGGTCCAGGCGGACCACAACCCCATGCTCACCGGCGTGGGCAAGGACGTCGAGGGCGAGGTGGTCACCGCGGACCTGACCAAGATGCCCCACCTCTTGGTGGCGGGCGCCACCGGCGCCGGCAAGTCCAGCTTCATCAACTCGATGATCACGTCGATCATCATGCGCGCCACGCCCGAGCAGGTGCGCATGATCATGGTCGACCCCAAGCGCGTGGAACTGAGCATGTACGCGGGCATCCCGCACCTGATCACGCCGATCATCACCGACCCGAAGAAGGCGGCCTCCGCCCTCGAATGGGTCGTCAAGGAGATGGACGCGCGCTACAGCGACCTCGAGTACTTCGGCTTCCGCAACGTCAAGGACTTCAACAAGGCCGTGCGCGCCGGTCAGGTGCACGCGCCCGCCGGCTCGGAGCGCAAGGTCGCGCCGTACCCGTACCTGCTCGTCGTCGTCGACGAGATGGCCGACCTCATGATGGTCGCCAAGAACGACGTCGAAGGCTCCATCCAGCGCATCACGCAGCTGGCGCGCGCCGCCGGCGTGCACCTCGTGCTCGCCACGCAGCGTCCGTCGGTGGACGTCATCACCGGCCTGATCAAGGCGAACATCCCCTCGCGCCTGGCCTTCACCACCTCATCGGCCACCGACTCGCGCGTCATCCTCGACTCCACCGGCGCCGAGACGCTCATCGGCCAGGGCGACGCCCTGTTCCTGCCGATGGGCCGTTCCAAGCCGATCCGCGTGCAGGGCTCGTGGGTCTCGGAGTCCGAGATCCGCAAGGCCGTCGAGTACGCCGCAAGCCAGCAGAAGCCGCGCTACCGCGAGGACATCGAGCAGATGGCCAACGAGTCCGAACAGTCCAAGGTCGACCCCGCCGAGGACATCGGCGACGACATGGACGTGCTGCTGCAGGCCGCCGAGCTCGTCGTCTCCAGCCAGTTCGGCTCCACCTCCATGCTCCAGCGCAAGCTGCGCGTCGGCTTCGCCAAGGCCGGCCGCCTCATGGACCTGCTGGAGTCGCGCGGCGTCGTCGGCCCCTCCGAGGGCTCCAAGGCGCGCGAGGTGCTCGTCCAGCCGCAGGACCTGCCGCAGGTGCTCGCCTTCATCAAGGGCGACGCGCCCTCGCTGACCGCTGGCGCCGCGGACGCGTCCGGGGACGCGGCCGGGGAGGCCGGTGCGGCCGGCGACCCGGCGGCGGATGGTGCACAAAGCGTGTAGGTCCAAGCCCCGCGTCCACATTTCGGGCATGGGTAGGGTATCCTTGAGCGCATGGACAAGCAAAGCAGCACCGGCAAGCCGTCGTTCTGGGACGGCTGGAACAGGCCGCCGAACCTCGTGACCTTCTCGCGCATCATCCTCGTGGTGGTCTTCCTCGGCCTGTACATCGGCGCGGGCCCCTGGGGCTACCGCAACATGGGCATGCGCTGGGCCGCCGCCATCATCTTCATCATCGCGGCGTCCACCGATAAGATCGACGGCTACCTGGCCCGCAAGCACAACCAGGTCACCGAGCTGGGCAAGCTCATGGACCCCATCGCGGACAAGTTGCTCACGCTGGGCACGATCATCGTGGCCGCCTGCTTCAACGAGTTCGGCAACGTGTGGCTCGGCTGGATCGTCACCGCGCTGTTCCTCATCCGCGAGATCGGCATCACCGTGATGCGCTTCTTCGTGGTCGAGCACGACGGCAAGGTCATCGCCGCCAGCCAGCTGGGCAAGTACAAGACGCTCACCCAGTGCCTCGGCCTGGGCATGCTGCTCATCCCGGTGTGGAGCTTCGTGCACGCCGGCACCACCCCCGTGTGGCTCACCATCTACTTCGTGGTGACCTACACCCTCATCTACCTCTCGCTCATCCTGTGCCTGTACTCCGGCTGGCAGTACGTCTCCGGCGTGCTGCGCGCCAGCAGGAAGCACGCCAAGGCGCACGCCGCCTGACGCGCGCGACGCATACCCGCCAAGGCCCCGCCGGCCCATGCCGGCGGGGCCTTGGCGTATCGGCCGTCCGCGCCGACGTCCGGCGTGGCGACGACCATCGATGGAGGACATCGACGGAGGAAAGGACCTGTCCATGCACGACGATGACATCACCCGCGCCGACCCGCGCACGCTGGCGACGGTGCCGGAACTGCGGCGCTACTGCGACGCGCAGGCCGCCGCGATCCTCGACTGGTGCGCCGAGCGCGGCGTGAGGATCGCCTGCGCCGAGTCGCTCACCGGGGGCCTGCTGGCGGACGCGTTCGTGCGCGTGCCCGGCGCCTCGCGCGTGTTCCTGGGCTCCGCGGTCACCTACGACATCCGCGCCAAGGCCTCCGTGCTCGGCGTGGACCGGAAATTATTGCGCGAGCGCGGCGCGGTCGACCCCGAGGTGGCCATCCAGATGGCCCAGCTGACGGCTAAACTATTCAGCCAGCCGGAATATCGCTCCGGGATTATCGGCCTGTCGACCACCGGCGTGGCCGGACCGGGTCCCGACGGCGACAAGCCGGCCGGCCTCGTGTACATCGGCGTGTCGTTGCCAAAAGGAAACGCGGGCCCCGGGGAATCTTCGCACTATGCAGTACAGTTGGAATTGCAAGGTTCCAGAGACGTTATTAGACACCGGACGGTGGGATGTGTTATGGAAAACCTGAGAGAATTCACAGGTTCTTCACAGGAATAATTCCTGATACTGAATACGTAGAGGTTTGTCTAGTAACGACGTGTTTATGTCGAAAGGAGTGTGAGTGCCATGGAAAATATGACAATCACTGAAGCTCAGACTGAAGTCACCCAAGTAGAGGCTCCCACTCCGGCTCGTACCGGAAGCGCGCGCATGCGCGAACTCACCCCTGCCCAGCGCAGGGCCGTGATGTTCGCCCAGCAGCAGGTGCTGCGCGCCCGGGCGGCGAAGAAGGCGAAGGACGAGCGGCAGGCCGCCCTCGTGCGCATGTGGCAGGAGGAGGACGCAGAGACCTCCAAGCCGAGGACCGTGGTGCGCAAGCGCGAGGTCGTCGGCGAGGTGAAGGAGGTGTCGCTGCGCGAGGCCATCGGCCACGTGCTGCGCGACCTGCGCACCCACGACCACAAGACCCTGCGCGAGGTCAGCGAGAAGGCCCGCGTCTCCCTGGGCTACCTGTCCGAGGTGGAGCGCGGCCAGAAGGAAGCGAGCTCGGAACTGCTCGCCTCCATCTCCGAGTCCCTCGGCCTGAGCACCTCGCAGATGCTCAGGATGGTCGCCGATTACCTGGATTCCGTCGAGGCCTGAGTGCCCGGGCGGTCCCCGTGGGGATCGCCCGGGCGCGTCCGTGCGTTGAGCGCGGGCGCGCCCCTTTTTGTTGTGCCGGTACGCCCTGCCGATGCGGGCGCGGGGTTGGCCGAGACGTGCCGGACAGGTATGGTGGTGGGCATGCGTGAACGCGAATTCTGGGAACTGCTCGAGGAAACTTTCGGCTGCAGCTACGGGCGGGCGCTGGCCCATGACCAGGGGCTCACCAAGCTGCACGGCATGAGCGTCGTCGAGGCCCTCGCCGAGGGCGTCGAGCCGCGCGTGGTGTGGAACGTGCTGTGCGACCAGATGGACGTGCCGGACTCCAGGCGCTGGGGCCGCGACCACGTGGCGCCGCCGCTGCCGGTCGATTTCGGGCGCTGACACTCCCGCGCCCGTGTCCCGGCGCCGCGGCTGCGCGGCACGCCGGAGGGGTGCGGATTTGGTGCGGATTCGAACATTTGTTCGTATATTGGGGTATCATGGAAGGCCGCAGGGGGCGTCCGACCACATTGCCCGGCCAGGCTTGGCGCGGACCGGCGGGATGCCCTATGGTGACCGTGAGAGACGCGCCGGGGTACGGCGCGGGAACATGGCGTACGGGTACGCCACGGACAAGTAAAGGAGTGCGCTATGGCCGCACAGAAGAAGGCGGACAAGGCGAAGGGCGCCGGCAAGGCGTCGAACCTGGACGACAAGCGCCAGCAGGCGCTCGACACCGCGCTGGCGCAGGTCGAGAAGAGCTTCGGCAAGGGCTCGGCCATGCGCCTGGGCGACAAGCCGGAGCAGGACGTGGAGGTCATCCCCACCGGCTCGCTCGCGCTGGACATGGCCCTCGGCATCGGCGGCCTGCCGCGCGGACGCATCGTGGAGATCTACGGCCCGGAGTCCTCGGGCAAGACGACGCTGGCCCTGCACGTGGTGGCCAACGCGCAGAAGAACGGCGGCGTGGCCGCGTTCATCGACGCCGAGCACGCGCTGGACCCGGTGTACGCGCGCAAGCTGGGCGTGGACACCGACTCGCTCATCGTCTCACAGCCGGACAACGGCGAGCAGGCGCTCGAGATCGCCGACATGCTCATCCGCTCCGGCGCGCTGGACGTCATCGTCATCGACTCCGTGGCGGCCCTGGTGCCCAAGGCGGAGATCGAGGGCGACATGGGCGACAGCCACGTCGGCCTGCAGGCGCGCCTGATGAGCCAGGCGCTGCGCAAGATGACCGGCGCGCTCGCCCAGGCGAACACCACCGGCATCTTCATCAACCAGCTGCGCGAGAAGATCGGCGTGTTCTTCGGCAGCCCCGAGACCACCACCGGCGGCAAGGCCCTCAAGTTCTACTCGTCGGTGCGCATGGACATCCGCCGCATCCAGACCCTCAAGAACGGCGACGAGGCCGTGGGCAACCGCACCCGCGTCAAGGTCGTCAAGAACAAGATGGCCCCGCCCTTCAAGTCGGCCGAGTTCGACATGATGTACGGCGAGGGCATCTCCCGCGAGGGTTCCGTGCTGGACATGGCCCTGCAGACCGACATCGTCAAGAAGTCCGGCTCCTGGTTCACCTACGAGGGCGACCAGCTCGGCCAGGGCCGCGAGAACGTGCGCAAGTTCCTCGTGGACAACCCGGGCGTCACCGAGGAGATCGAGGCCAAGGTCAAGCAGGCCTTCGGCCTGGGCGCCCCGGCCGACGAGTTCGCGCAGGGCGAGGAGGTCGAGGAGACCATCGAGTCCACCACCGAGGACCCGGCCGCCATCGAGCCCTCGTCGTCCACGAGGCCAAGCTC
>JAXJQE010000186.1:0-19973 GCA_036311305.1 Bifidobacterium sp. | reverse complement strand
GCTGCCGAGTTACCTCAACGCCCTGGAGGGCAAGGGCGTGCACGTCATCACCGTCAACGACTACCTGGCCAGCTACCAGAGCGAGCTCATGGGCCGCGTCTACCGTTTCCTGGGCATGACGGTCGGCTGCATCATCACCAACCAGAAGCCCGCCGAGCGCCGCAAGCAGTACAACGCGGACATCACCTACGGCACCAACAACGAGTTCGGCTTCGACTACCTGCGCGACAACATGGCGTGGGAGAAGAACGACCTGGTGCAGCGCGGCCACCACTACGCCATCGTCGACGAGGTCGACTCCATCCTCATCGACGAGGCCCGCACCCCGCTCATCATCTCGGGCCCCGCCGAGGGCGACGTGACCCGCTGGTACCGCCAGTTCGCCAACCTCGTGCCCAAGCTGGTGCGCGACGAGGACTACGAGGTCGACGAGAAGAAGAAGACCGTCGGCATCCTGGACCCGGGCATCACCAAGGTCGAGGACTACCTGGGCATCGACAACCTGTACGAGCCGGGCAACACCGCGCTCATCGGCTACCTGAACAACGCCATCAAGGCCAAGGAGCTCTTCCTGCGCGACCGCGACTACGTAGTCACCGGCGGCGAGGTCCTCATCGTCGACGAGCACACCGGCCGCATCCTGCCGGGCCGCCGCTACAACGAGGGCCTCCACCAGGCCATCGAGGCCAAGGAGAACGTCGAGGTCAAGGCCGAGAACCAGACCTTCGCGACCATCACCCTGCAGAACTACTTCCGCATGTACGACAAGCTCGCCGGCATGACCGGCACCGCCGAGACCGAGGCCGCCGAGTTCATGGGCACCTACAAGCTCGGCGTGCTGCCGATCCCGACGAACCGCCCGATGATCCGCAAGGACCAGGACGACCTCATCTTCCGCACCACGCGCGAGAAGCTCGCCGCCATCGTCAAGGACGTCGCCAAGCGCCACAAGAAGGGCCAGCCGGTCCTGCTGGGCACCGCGTCCGTCGAGTCCTCCGAGGCCGTCTCCACGCTGCTGGACATCGCCGAGATCCCGCACAAGGTGCTCAACGCCAAGCAGCACGAGAAGGAAGCGGCCGTCGTGGCCGTCGCCGGCCGCAAGGGCGCCGTGACCGTCGCCACCAACATGGCCGGCCGAGGCACCGACATCATGCTCGGCGGCAACGTCGAGTTCCTGGCCGACGCCAAGCTCAAGTCCGAGGGCTACTCCCCGGAGGACACGCCGGAGGACTACGAGCGCCTCTGGCCCTCCACGCTGCAGGAGATCAAGGACCAGGTCAAGGACGAGCACGAGGAGGTCGTCAAGCTCGGCGGCTTGTACGTGCTGGGCACCGAGCGCCACGAGTCCCGCCGCATCGACAACCAGCTGCGCGGCCGCGCCGGCCGCCAGGGCGATCCGGGCGAATCCCGCTTCTACCTGAGCCTCGAGGACGACCTCATGCGCCTGTTCAACACGCAGCTCGTGGCCCGCGTCATGGCCAAGGGCATGCCGGAGGGCGAGCCGATCGAGTCGAAGTTCGTGTCCAAGGGCGTGCGCAACGCGCAGAAGGCCGTCGAGTCGCGCAACTTCGAGATCCGCAAGAACGTGCTCAAGTACGACGACGTGATGAACAAGCAGCGTACCGTCATCTACTCCGAGCGTCAGGCGGTGCTCAAGGGCGAGGACATCCACAAGGACATCGAGCAGTTCATCCACGACACCATCGCCAGCTACGTGGCCGGCGCCAACCGCGGCTCCGACAAGCCGAAGGAATGGGACTTCAAGGGCATGCTGGGCGCCGTCAAGGAGCTCTACCCGACGACCGTGACCGTCGAGCAGGCCAAGGACGCCGCCGAGGGCCTCAAGGGCGAGAAGGCGCGCGACGCCGTCACCAAGGTCTTCACCGACGACGCGCTCGAGCAGTACGACGCCATGGAGGACAAGCTCGGCGAGGAGGGCATGCGCACGCTGGAGCGTCGCGTGGTGCTCGCCGTGCTCGACCGCAAGTGGCGCGAGCACCTCTACGAGATGGACTACCTCAAGGACGGCATCGGCCTGCGCGGCATGGGCCAGCGCGACCCGCTCGTCGAATACCAGCGCGAGGGCTACCAGATGTACAACTCCATGATCGAGGCGATCAAGGAGGAGTCCATCCAGCTGCTGTTCAACATCGACATCGACTCCGTCGCCCAGACCCAGGACCACGAGGACCAGCGGCAGGACGAGAGCGACGACCAGGCCGTGGACGCCGAGGAGGTCAAGCTCGGCGACGCCACCACCGAGCAGGTGGACGACCAGGACGAGCTCGACGACGACCTGTCGCTGACCGAGCCCGAGGAACCGGCCAAGGTCAACGACACCATCGACGAGGAGCTGACCGCCGAGCAGGACGAGCTCAACGGCGAGACCACCAAGGAGGCCGGCGAGCCCGAGACCCGCGAGGAGGAGAAGTCCGAGCGCATGGAGCACATGCCCGCGGGCCCCGCCCCGATCTCGCACGCCGAGGGCAAGGTGCCGGCGAACAAGCGCCCGAAGAACGAGGAGCTCAAGACCCCGTGGGCCGACGGCCGCACGTTCCCGGGCACCGGCCGCAACGCGCAGTGCCCGTGCGGCTCGGGCCGCAAGTACAAGCAGTGCCACGGCCAGAACGAGGAGGCGAAGAAGTGAGCGACATCACCTGGAAGTCGAACCTCGCCAAGCTCGTCAAGGGCGAGCACCTGAGCGCCGAGGAGACCGAATGGTTCGTCGACGACCTCATGAAGGGCAACGCCGACCCGGCCGCCGTGGGCGCCACGCTCGCCACGCAGCAGCAGCTCGGCCTGACCGCCGACGAGGTCGCCGGCGCAGCCAAGGCCATGGTCGCGCACGCCGTGCCGCTTGAGATCGACCGCGAGTGCACCGACATCGTCGGCACCGGCGGCGACGGCGCGCACACCGTCAACCTCTCGACCATGGGCGCCGTCATCGCGGCCGCCGCGGGCGTCACCATCGTCAAGCACGGCAACCGCGCCGCCAGCTCCAAGTGCGGCGCCGCCGACTGCCTCGAGGCGCTCGGCCTGCCGCTCGACCTGGCGCCGCAAGCCGTCGCCGAGGCCGCCGACGAGGTGGGCATCACCTTCGCGTTCGCCAAGACGTTCCACCCGGCCATGCGCTTCGTCGGCCCCGTGCGCGCCGCGCTCGGCGTGCCGTGCGTGTTCAACGTGCTCGGCCCCCTGACCAACCCGGCCAAGCCGGCGCACATGGCCATCGGCTGCGCGAACCGCGCGATGAGCCCCATCATGGCCAGTGTGTACGCCGCCAACGGCCAGACCGGCATGGTGTACACCTCGCACGAGGGTCTCGACGAGATGGCGCCCACCGGGCCCATCGACGTGTGGGAGTTCAAGGACGGCGAGGTCACCAGGACCGTGTTCGACCCCATCGCCGAACTGGGGCTCGCGCCCGTCACCATCGACGACCTGCGCGGCGGCGAGCCCGCCTACAACGCGCAGGCCGCGCGCGACCTGTTCGCCGGCAAGGACGTGCCGTTCCGCTCCACCGCGCTGCTCAACGCCGCGTCGGCCATCGTCGCCGACGGCCATCAGGTGCCGGCCGACGGCACGCTGGCCGAGCGCTTCAAGGTCGCCTACGGCATCGCCGAGCGCACCGTGGACGAGGTCAAGGCCGCGGCGCTGCTCGACGAGTGGATCGCCGTCGCCAGGTCCAAGAAGTAGCCGGACGCGCGGCCCGCGCGCCGCGCGTCGCGCACACATGCGGGAAGGCCCCGCACCTGTATAAGGTGCGGGGCCTTCCCGCATGCGTATCTGTGCGCGACCGTGCGCGGGTCCTAGACGCGCGCGCCGTTGTCGCCGGTGTAGTCGTCGTCCTCGTGGTCGGGCAGGTGCGGGTTGGGGGAGCGGGTCAGCATGAGTCCGCCGGCGCCCACCATGATGAGGATCGCCGAGACCAGGCCGATCCAGCCGGTGTGCGCGGGGAAGAGCGAGGCCAGGATGATGCCGACGACGCCCACGACCAGCAGGATGCCGCACACCAGGCGCGTCGTCGTGGTGCCGCCGCGCAGGTCCGGGTTCGGGGGCGTGAAGCCGGCGCCGTGGCGGTCCATGATGTCGTCGGTGTCCAGCCAGCTGGCGCCCGTGTGGTCGCGCGGGCCGTTGCCGCCGACGAACGAGTCCTCCTTGAGGTCGTTGACCGAGAGCATCGCCTTCTTCTGCTCGCGTTCCACGTGCCTGCTGAACTTGCGGCCGGTGCGCGAGCGCTCCACGTCCTGCAGGTCCTCGGCGTGTTCGCTCACGAACTCGCTCCAGGAGTCGTCGCCCGCGGGGCTGCTATTGTTGTGGTCAGTCATGGGTACTACTCTAACCGTGCGGGACAATCGTCGGAAAGGAAGGAATGACGATGCTGTACTGGTTTTTCGTGAAGACGTTGGGTCCGATCGCCCGGCATCGCTTCCAGCCGACCACCATCGGTCTCGAGCACATCCCGCATGAGGGCGGCGCCATCATCGCCTCCAACCACCTGGCCGTCATCGACGACGGGCTGCTGCCGCTGACCTGCCCGCGCATGATCCACTTCATGGGCAAGGCCGAGTACTTCGAGGGCACGGGGCTCAAGGGGAAGGCCAAGAAGTGGTTCTTCACGTCCGCCGGCGTGTTCCCGGTGGACCGCTCCGGCGGCTCCAAGTCGCTCGGCGCGCTCGAGCATGCCCGCGAGATCATCGAGTCCGGGGAGCTCTTCGGCATCCACATCGAGGGCACGCGCTCGCCCGACGGCCGGCTGTACAAGGGCCACACCGGCGCGGCGCGCCTGGCCCTGGAGACCGGCTGCCCGATCATCCCCACCGCGCTCGTCGGCCCGCGCGAGATCCAGAAGCCCGGCCAGGTCATCCCCGGCAAGGGCCGCACCAGCGTCGTCTACGGCGAGCCCATCCAGGTCGAGAAGGTCCCGTCCGACCAGGTCACCCACGAGATGCTGCGCTCGCTGACCGACGAGATCACGCGCCGCATCCAGGCCATGAGCGGCCAGGAGTACGTCCCCGAGTACGCGCAGGTCGTCAAGAAGCAGATGGAGGCCGAGCAGGCCGACCTCGACGCCCTCGCCCAGCGGCAGGAACAGTCCCACGAGTCCTGACCCCCCGTCCCACTGATGACCCTTCCCACTGACCCTTCCCACCCTATAGGGGGCACCTCCCGCGTTATAGGGGGCACGTCAACGTCGAAACCCGAGGTACGAACGGCGGAATATGGCCGTTCCCACCTCGGGTCTCGTGGTTTTGGTGCCCCCTATAACGCGGCAGGTGCCCCCTATAACGATAACGTCGCTCAGACGACGGTGAGGGTGACCACCGTGGCCTTGCCGTCCTCGCCGCGCTTGCGCACCTGCTCACCGGCCTTGGGGCTCTGGATGCGCACGGTGTCCAACAGGTTGCCCAGGGGCGCGCTCGTCTTGACCTCGAGGCCCAGGTCCTCGAGGGTCTTCTTGGCCTCGTCGAGCTTCTTGCCCACCACGTTCGGCACGGTCACCATCTCCGGGCCCTTCGAGAGGGTCACGGTCACCGAGTCGCCCCAGTGCAGCGTGGCGCCGGCGTCCGTGTTGGTGAAGAGGACCTTGCCGGCCTCCACCTTGTCGTCGTACTGCTCGGCGAAGGTGACCTTGAGCTTGGCGGCGTCCAGCAGGCTCAGCGCCTCCTCCTTGGTCTTGCCGATCACGTCGGGCATCTGTACGGGCATGGGGCCCTTGGAGAGCTTGACGGTGATGGGGGTGTTGTGCGCCAGCTGCGCGCCGGGCTGCACGGACACGGAGATGGCGTGGCCCTCGGGCACGTCCATCGACCACTCGTCGTCCGAGGAGTTGTTGGTCACGTCGTCGAACCCGGCCTGCTTGAGCGCCTCCACCGGGTCGTCCACGCTCATGATGTCGGTGGGCACGGTCGCCATGCGCACGCCCTGGGAGACGGTCACCTCGACCTTCTGGTCGGTGCGCTTGCTGACATGCGAGTCCACGTACACGGGGTCGGTGGCGATGATGTCGCCGCTGGCCACGTCGTCGCTGTACGCCTCCTTCGTCGTGTAGGGAATGCCCTCGGCCTTGAGCTGCTTCTCGTAGGAGGCCCACTGCACGTCCTTGATGGCGCACGGCGCGTTCTGCGCGCACTTGAGGCCCTCGGGCTGCGGCAGCGCGTAGTAGCTGCCCGGCCCGCGGAAGTACCACCAGGCGAAGCCGCCGGCGGCCGCGGCGAGCACGACCAGCACGCCCACGATCCAGATGACCAGCGCGCGGTGCCTGTGCTTCGGCTTCTCCTGGCGCACGGTGGGGTCGTCGTTGGGCGGCGTGGTGCTCACGGTGGTGGTCGGCAGGTCGTTGCCCTGCGGCACGCGCGCCGACACCTGCCGGTTGAGCGGCGAGGAGCCGTCCGCCGCCTGCGCGCCGTCGGCGCCCGGCGCGGCCAGCGGCAGCACGGTGGTGGCGTTGAGCGGCTTGGGCGCGTCCGGGTCGTAGCGGTAGGCGAGCGCCTCGGGGGACAGCGACTTGAGCAACGTGCGCAGCCGGTCGAGCGCCTCCTGGGCGTCCTTGGGCCGGTTGCCCACGGCGCGGTTGGTCAGCCAGGACACATAGCGCGCCACCTGTGGGTCGATGCCGGTGCACACGGTGGCCACCGACGGCACGTTCTCGTTGACGTGCTTGAAGACCATGGTGACGGGGTTGTCCGAGAGGAACGGCACCTGCCCGGTGAGCATCTCCCATGCCATGATGCCCACGGAGTAGCAGTCTCCCTGCGCGGTGGCCTGGTTGTGCTCGATCATCTCCGGCGCCAGGTAGGCGGCGGTGCCCAGCAGCATGCCGGTGGAGGAGAGCGTGGCCTGCGACGCGGCCTTGGCCAGGCCGAAGTCGGTGATCTGCACGCGTCCGCGGTCGTTGATGAGGATGTTCTCGGGCTTGACGTCGCGGTGCACGACGCCCGCGGCGTGCGCGGAGGCCAGCCCGGAGAGCGTCTCGCCGACGATGCGCAGCGTCTCGCGCACGCTGAACGTGCGCTTGGACTGCATCTCGTGGCGCAGGTTCACGCCGTGCACGTACTCCATGACCAGGTAGTCGAGCCCGTCGTCGGTCTCGCCGGTGTCGTACACCTGCACGACGTGCGGGTTGGCGATGGCGGCCGCGGACTTCGCCTCGCGGTGGAAACGCTCCACGAACTGGTCGCGCTGCGGACCCTGCGCGAGCTGCACGTGCATGACCTTGAGGGCGACCTCGCGCCCCAGGCGCACGTCCACCGCCTTGTACACCGTCGCCATGCCGCCGTCGGCGATCTTGCCCACGATGCGGTAGCGTCCGTCCACCAGCTTGTCCTGGGGCATATCTGCAGCTTCACTCATGCTCGACCCGTGTCGTCCTTCGTGTCCTTGGGATGTCTCTCGCCAACGGCTCCCCGGCGCGCTCGCCGCGGGGAGACGCATGCCATTCTACAGGAAGCCGCGCCGAGGCGGCCGGCGGCTCACGCCCCATGGACGCCGGGCACGAAGCGCGCGCACAGCGCCTCGAGCGCGTCGCGCCGCCGCCCGTCCAGCCCGAGCCTGCCGATGGCGTCGCGGCACAGCTGCCACATGTTGGCGATGCGCGCGCGCGACGTGTCCATCGCGCCCGTGGCGGCGAACAGCTCGATGGCGCGCGCCACCTGCGCGTCGTCGCGCGAGGGCGCCTCGTAGATGGCGCGCAGCTCGCGCGCCTGCCGGTCGTCGGCGGACGACAGCGCGTCCGCCAGCAGCACCGTGCGCTTGCCCTCGCGCACGTCGCCGCCCACCGGCTTGCCGGTGGCCTCGGACGAGTCGGCCACGTCGAGCAGGTCGTCGGCCAGCTGGAACGCGACGCCCAGCGGCAGGCCGATCGCCTCGGCGTGCAGGTCCGCGTCGGCCGGCGCTATGCCGGCCGCCAGGAACGCCAGGCGCAGCGGCGCGATGGTCGTGTAGCTGGCCGTCTTCCAACGGAACACCTCGTAGGACGCGCGGCACAGCGCATCAGGGTCGTCCAGCGGCATGCGCTCGATGGCCAGGTCGAGCACCTGGCCGATCTCCACGTCGTGCTGCATCGCCAGGAACGCGGCGCGCACGGCGTCGCCCTGCGGCAGCGCGGCGCTCGCCGCGTCGGCCGCCTGCGTGCACGCGGTGGCCAGCAGGTCGCCGAGCATGAGGCCCAGGCCCTGGCCGATGGCGCGGCTGCCGGTGCCGTTCTCCAGCGCGCGGTGCGCGGCCGGCTTGCCGCGGCGCAGGTCGGCGTCGTCGATGATGTCGTCGTGCACGAGCGCGGCCGTCTGGAAGATCTCGATGGCGCACGCCAGGTCGGTCATCGCCTCCGTGCGCGCGTGGTCGGTGCCCGCCATCGTCGGCGCGAGCAGCGCGTACGTGCCGGTGGCCAGCAGCGCGCGCAGCCGCTTGCCGCCCTCGCTGGAGCGCACGGCCTGGTCGACGGTCAGGCGCATGGTGCCGGCGAGCGCGGCGGGCACGTGCTCGCCGTCGCGCACGCCCGCCCAGCGGCGCACGAGGATGGCGATGCGGTCTTCGATGCGGTGCAGGTCTGGTGTTGAGCTCATATGAGCGTTGTCGCACGGCACGGGGACAAGCGCGCGGGGGCCGTCCGACCACAGGACCCGTACCGGCTGGCACGGCGGCGCCCGCGCGCGCAAGCTGGAGGGGACGGCGCGCGGACGTCGCGCGCCGCGTGAGAAAGGACGGACCCATGCCCCATGTCATCCATTACCCCGAAGGGACCTCGCTGTTCTCGGCGGTCTACCCGCACCGGCAGGTCGACTGCGCGGACGAGGAACGCTGCCGTGCGCTGGCGGAGGAGTTCCGCGCGCTGCGGCGCGCCCGCGGCCCGGCGCGCGCCGCCGAGGAATGGTTCGGCCCCATCCTCGACGACTGGCTCGGCCTGCTCGATGACGATTCGCTGGACGTGTTCGACTGCCCGGCGAGCCTGCTGTGCTCGCTGGGCGTGGCCGTCAATGAGTCGCTGGCGATGCGCGACGCGCTCATCATGGCCGCGGTGACCGACCCGTTCCGCTGGGACCGCGGCATGCTCATGGACTTCGCCGCCCACCCGCACGAGCAGGCGACGACGCGCTCGATGGGCCGCATGCTCTCCGCGTCCTTCGACGACCCGTACGACGTGCCGGACCTGGCGCGCATGGAGCGGGCGATCGGGCTGTGCGAGCGCATGGGCGAGATCCTGCCGCGCGACCTGGTGGCGCAGCCCTTCGCCTTCGCCTCGTACGTGGCGTGGTGGACCGGCTCGAAGCGCGCGCTGTCGCTGGCGGTGCTCGCGCTGGACGTCGACGGGTCGGTGTCGCTGGCGGACATCGTCGTCTCCGCCGTGCTGCGCGGCGTCATGCCCGCGTGGGTGGCCGAGGCGGCGGCCGGCACCGCCGACGAGCTGGCCGACGGGATGGACGACGGCGACGACGGCGACGGTGCCGACGACGGGTCGGACGCCGTGTCCTAGGCGCCCGCCCCGTGGAACGCCGTGGAATAATCGTCGCCGTTTCATGGTTTACTCACATAGTCGGTGACTTGCCCTTGCCTGTACTATGCCCAGCGGCAAGCCCCACCGTGAGTCCTATCGATTGCAGGAGGAAAGCAGTTTGGCCACGAAGCAAACGTCGAGCACCAGGAAGAAGTCGACCCCGAAGGCAGCCTCCACGACCGCGGACGACATCGAGGCCAAGGACGGCGAGGCCACCACCGAGAAGGGCGCCGCGAAGAAGACGGCCGCCAGGAAGACGTCGGGCGCGAAGAAGACCGCCACGCGCCGCAAGACCACCGCGCACAAGAAGGCGGAGGAGACCGAGGAGGCCAGGACGGCGAAGAAGTCCACGAAGGCCAAGACCTCCCGCAAGTCCACGAAGGCCGCCAAGGAGGAGCCGCGGGAGACCGAGGAGGCCACGCTCGACGACGAGCACATGGACGACGAGGACATCGACCTGGACGCCGACCTCGACGCGGACACGGACGACGACTCCGACGACACGGACGACGATGACGAGCACGACTCCGAGCCCGAGCCCGAGGATGACGACGACGAGGACGAGGAGCCCAAGCACGAGGAGCCCAAGGCCAAGGGCGCGTTCGTCGTGCGCGACGACGATGACGACGAGGACCTCGCGCCCACCAAGCCCGGCACCAACCCCAAGCGCCGCGTGGTCACCTCCGGCGCCACCGCCGACCCCGTCAAGGACTACCTCAAGCAGATCGGCCGCGTCAGCCTCCTGAACGCCGAGCAGGAGGTGGACCTCTCCGAGCGCATCGAGGCCGGCCTGTACGCACAGCACCTGCTGGACACCGAGAGTGACCAGATGGACTTCAAGCGCAAGCGCGAGCTCAAGTGGGGCGCCGCCGACGGCAAGAAGGCCAAGGACCACCTGCTCGAGGCCAACCTGCGTCTCGTGGTCTCCCTCGCCAAGCGCTACACCGGCCGCGGCATGCTCTTCCTCGACCTCATCCAGGAAGGCAACCTGGGCCTGATCCGCGCCGTCGAGAAGTTCGACTGGAAGAAGGGCTTCAAGTTCTCCACCTACGCCACTTGGTGGATTCGTCAGGCCATCACCCGCGCCATGGCCGATCAGGCCCGCACCATCCGCGTGCCCGTGCACATGGTCGAGGTCATCAACAAGCTGTCGCGCGTGCAGCGCCAGATGCTGCAGGATCTTGGCCGTGAACACACGCCCGACGAGTTGGAGCGTGAGCTGGACATGCCGGTCGAGAAGGTGCAGGAGGTGCAGAAGTACGGTCGTGAGCCGATTTCGCTGCACACCCCGCTCGGCGAGGACGGCGATTCCGAGTTCGGCGATCTGATCGAAGACACCGACGCCATCGCCCCGTCCGACGCCGTGGCTTTCTCGCTGCTGCAGGACCAGTTCAAGCAGGTGCTTGAGACGCTGTCGCCGCGCGAATCCGGTGTGATCAAGATGCGTTACGGCCTGGAGGACGGCCAGCCGAAGACGCTGGACGATATCGGCCGCGTGTACGGCGTGACCCGCGAGCGTATCCGCCAGATCGAGTCGAAGACCATGTCGAAGCTGCGCCACCCGTCCCGTTCGCAGACGCTGCGCGACTTCCTCGATCAGTGATGACGTTGCTTCCCCGAGGCCAAGCCTTGGGGAAGCTTTTTGTCACGTCAAGGTAGGTAATTAGTGGAAGAGGCACATGGCTAAAGAGGAATACGGCGCGAAGGATCTCGCCGTTCTTGAAGGGCTCGACGCGGTGCGCAAGCGTCCGGGCATGTATATCGGCACCACGGATTCGCAGGGCCTGATGCACTGTCTGTGGGAGATCATCGACAACTCCGTGGATGAGGCTCTGGCGGGATTTTGCAACAGGATCATCGTCACCCTGCATGCGGACGGTTCGATCTCCGTGGACGACAACGGCCGAGGCATCCCCGTCGACAAGGAACCCAAAACCAAGCTGTCCGGCGTGGAGGTCGTACTGACCAAACTGCATGCCGGCGCGAAGTTCGGCAACTCCTCGTACAACGCGGTGGGCGGCCTGCATGGCGTCGGCTCGTCCGTCGTCAACGCGTTGAGCTCCCGTCTCGACGTGGAGGTCGACCGTGACGGCAAAACCTACCATATGGCGTTCCATCAGGGGCATCCGGGCGTCTACACCGATGCCGATCCCGAGCATCCCTCTCCTGATTCCCCGTTCAAACGCACCCGCAAGAACAGACCCACCGAACTCGACATCATCGGCAAGGTGCCGGCGAAGCGTACCGGTACGCGCATCCGCTACTGGGCCGATCCGGAGATCTTCAACAAGACCGCGGAATTCTCATACGAGCAGCTCGTCGACCGTGTACGCCAGACCAGCTTCCTGGTTCCCGGACTGAAAATCACCGTGATTGACGAGAACATTCCCGAAACGCGGGAATCGGGCGACGCGGCTTCCGAATCGGAAACGAACGGCGCGAACGATACGGTCGCGCAGCCGGTTTTGGGCTCAGCCGACGAGGCTGCTGCGGCCGGAACCGCGGCGGCGTCGGATACCGCCGATGCGCAGTCGCAGCCCACCACGGGGGAGAAGGCGGACGGCGAACAGTCGGACGAGGACCTCACCCTCACCGGATCGGATGTCATCGAGGACGGCGCGTTCGGCGCCCAGCCCGACCACCCGCGCGTGGCCGAATTCCTTCACACCGGCGGCGTCAAGGACTTCGTGGACTACCTGTCCAAGGGCGAGCCGGTCAGCGACATCTGGCGTATCCAGGGCGAAGGCACGTACGAGGAGGAGACGCAGGCGGTCGGCGCGAACGGCGAACTGCATGCGGAGAAGATCACGCGCACCTGCGGTGTCGACATCGCGCTGCGCTGGGTGAACGGCTACGACACGGTGATGCGCAGCTTCGTCAACATCATCGAGACGCCGGGCGGCGGCATGCACGTCGACGGCCTGATGAACTCCGTCACCAGGCAGGTACGCAAGGCCGTCGAGGCGAACGCGCGCAAACTCAAGGTGAATCTCAAGGACTCCAACATGAAGGTCGAGCGCGACGACATCATGGCCGGTTTGGTCGCTGTGGTCACCGTGCGTATCGCCGAACCGCAGTTCCAGGGGCAGACGAAGGACGTGCTCGGCACCGCGCAGGTCAAGCCGATCGTCACGCGCATGTCCGACAAACAGTTCGGCGAGATGATCACCGGTTCCAAGCGCGGCTACAAGGAACAGTCCGGGCGCGTGCTGGAGAAGATCGTCGGCGAAATGCACGCCCGCGTGCAATCCCGCAAGGCGAAGGAGGTCACGCGCCGCAAGAACGCGCTGGAATCCGCATCCATGCCGGCCAAACTGTCCGACTGCCAGCCAGGCAATGATGATGTGGCCGAACTGTTCATCGTGGAGGGCGATTCCGCACTCGGCACCGCCAAAGCCGCACGAAACGCCGGATTCCAGGCGCTGCTGCCGATCCGAGGCAAGATCCTCAACGTGCAGAAGGCGTCGATCACGCAGATGCTGTCGAACAAGGAATGCGCGGCCATCATCCAGGTGGTGGGCGCCGGTTCCGGCCAAAGCTTCGACATCGAGCAGTCGCGCTACCACAAGGTCATCATGATGACCGATGCCGATGTGGATGGCGCCCATATCCGTATTCTGCTGCTCACCCTGTTCTACCGGTATATGCGCCCGCTCATCGAGCATGGCTACGTGTATGCGGCTGTGCCGCCGCTGCATCGCATCGCGTTGACCGGTTCGCATAAGGGCGAGTTCATCTACACGTATTCCGATGATGAGCTTGCCGGCAAGCTGGCCGAGCTTGATCGCAAGCACATCGGGTACAACGACGACATCCAGCGTTACAAGGGTTTGGGCGAGATGGATGCCGATCAGCTGGCGGACACCACCATGGACCCGCGTACACGCATGCTGCGTCGTATCCGCATGGAGGACGCCGAGCAGGCCAGTCAAATCTTCAGCCTGCTGATGGGCGACGACGTGCCGCCGCGCAAGGCGTTCATCGTCGAGAACGCGGATGATTTCGACCGTTCCAAGATCGACACCTGATCGGCGTTTTGCCGATTCAACCGTGCGGGGTCGTGCGCATGTGGTCCGTTCGTTTGGGCCGCGCGTGCACGGCCCCGCACGGTTATAAGCGGTTGATCCGTGGCTAATCTACAGTCGGTCTACAGCTGTTTTGCGGTTGTCTTGCGGCTGGCCCATCCGCGCGGGTCAATCCCGGCGTTCCCTCCACAGGTTGAGTTTGTACCGGGTGATGTCGGTGTTCGGATCGAACTCGTCGTCCAGCCGTTCGCGGTACATTGCGATAAGCTCGTCGCGTCTTCCTAACGCTTCCAACGCGGCCTCGCGCATCGTTTCCCACTCGTAGGGGACGATATCTTCCGGGAACATCACGGTGCACTGGTTCGGATTGTCGCGTTCCACCAGATCGACGAAATCGATGAGATCGGTCCACCGTTCGGCGTCGACGAGACGGGCCGCATAGGTGTCGGCGAGCGGTTCGACCGTGTGATGCTCGCAGAGGAACCTGTCCGCTGCCGTCGCATCGCCGCTGATGCGCATGAGATCGTGGCGCAGGAACTGGATGGCGTGATCGAACTGGTGCCGTGCGCTTTCGGCGAGCTCGCGTTCCGTCAGCAGCGTTGGGTCGAGCGAGGCGAGGTTGGCGAGGTCGTCGGCGCTCAGGTTCTTATGAGGCTCGTCGACCCCTTTGCCCATTTCGTTCGCCTTATTCGCTTCGTTCGCTTCGTTCCCGGACGCGTGCTTGATGAGCTCATCCATCGCCGCCGTCGCCGCGGTCAGCGCGTCATAGGCGAACATACGGGTGTCGTCCCATTGCGCGAACGACAGACCGCAGGACAGCAGCTCCACCATTTGCATGGCATTCAGGCGGAATTCATCGTTGCAGGCGACCCTCGTGATCGTGCGCAACGCCTGCTCGCCGGTCATCGGGTCGGCATTGCAAGCCACGGCATCCATGTAGACGCGCACGCTTTGGACCAGATCCTTGAGATAGTCGAAGCCCTCATTGTCGCGATCGGCCACGTTGCCGACGAATCTCGCGGTCATTTCCAACGCCTTGGCGAGATTGGCCACGGCATCCGCCCAGCGCGTGCTGGCCAAGGCGTTGCCGACCACCGCGTCCACTCCGGACAACGCCTGCGAATCGAGGTGGAAGGTGGGCATGTCGCTGCGTGGCATTTCCACGCCGTTCTCGGTGCGTTCGGCCGTGGGCACGATGGCGGCGATGGAATCGAAATACCACTGCATGGGCATGCCGATGACGGTGTCCGCGTCGGTGAGTGGGGCGACGGGTGCATCGTTGCGGTTCTGCTCGTCCTGCTGCGAGGCTTCGCGGATCAGATGGTTCCACAGGATCGTCGGCCCATCGAACTCGCCTGATCGCAGCCAGCCGTTGTTGACGTAGTCGGTGAGCTCCTCGACCTCGCGTCGCGTATCGATCCGTTCATGTGGTGCGTCGACCATGATCATCCTTCCTCTCGCACAGGTAAGGCTACAACCTGCGTTGGTCCGACCTGCGCGATGGATGCGGATGAGTGTATTCGCGTGGTTTTCCTATCCTCCGCAAGGATGAGATTCGCTTTCGGCAAATCATCCTTAAAAACGACAAAAAGGTTCGAAATGTCGAATATCATAGTTTACGTAGTCATGTGGTTCGCAGTGATCGCAAGACAGGAAAGAGGCCGGCGAGGCAGGGAAAATTCAAAGTTCTCTCATCTCCTTTGGCTGAATGCCCTACCGTAGCCGGTCTCTTTCCGCTTCTTTTTCCCTCAATTCCCCGGGATCCCCACGATCCCGGGGAAATTTGCATTTCCGGACGGTTATGCGTCGGCGCGCGGGTCGCTCTCCGTTGTCTGCTGACTGTTGATGCGCCGTTCGTACCCGTTGTACCTTGCAACCCGTCGGTTTCCGCTTCATGCCTTCATGATGACTCGGCTGCCATCATGCCGATGATATGGTCGGCCTCGCATATACTGGGATGTTGGTTACGAGAGATGGATGGGAACATGGTGCTGCAGGATAAGGGCAACGCCGAAAACCGCGGAAACGGCGGCGACGGCGATGACAATAGACGCAAGAGTGGCAGGCTATCCCCAGCGGATATGATGCGCGGAATCGGGGGAGCGGTGATGCGCGTATCGCGCGGCATGGGCGGAACCCTCCGCAAATGGTGCTCCGGTGTGAACGGCGCGATCGCGAAACGCTGCAGAACCGTCGCCGATGCGCTGAACCCTAAGACCGCTTCGGGATTGGATGCGAAGAAGGTGTTCCGCATCCGTAGAACGGTCGTATTCTCCGGATTGGCGGTCATCATCCTGGTGGTGGCGCTCGTCGTGACTGTGGTCGTGCATACGCATAGCGGAGCCGCCGCCGACGGTTCCACGACAACGACCTCGCAGACGGACGGGCAGTCGGGCGAAGCGTCAACGACGAAGAAGACATCCGACGGCGAGGCGGCGGCATCCACATCCACGAAGTCGTCCGCGAAGACGTCCACAAAGCAAATGACCAAACAAACCACATCCACGAAGAGCGAACAGGAGAAGAACTCCTCATCCGGTTCCTCATCCGATTCCGCTACGGCGAAGAACGGTGAACAGGCGAAACTCGATGCGCTCGCGGCCACGATCAGCGATGAGGAATCCGCGAAGATCGCGGCGAAGGCGAATGAGACCGCGAACAAGAGCGGCAAGGGCGTTGCACAATACAAGTACTGCATCGCGGGCAAGGGGAACGTGGGCAAACTGGACGGATTCGCCAACACCGTGTACCGCGTGCTCAACGATTCGCGCGGTTGGCCGCGAGCCGGTGCGACCTTCACCAAGGCCGACGAGGGTTGCGACTTCACCATAGTGCTGTCCGAGGCGAAGTATCTGCCATCGTTCGACGCGGGATGCAGCACGAAGTACAGCTGCCGCGTGGGAAACCACGTCATCATCAACCTCGATCGTTGGAATGATGGAATCGAGGATTGGAAGAAGGCGGGCGGTGATCTCGCACGCTATCGCACCATGGTGATCAACCATGAGGTCGGTCATGCCTTGGGGCATGTCGATAACGAAACCACTTGCGCGGGCGCCGGCAAGCCCGCGCCGCTCATGCAGGAACAGTCCATGCATCTCGACGGTTGCACGGTGAACGAGTGGCCGCTCGATGACGAATTGTGGCGGGGCTGAACGATTGGGGCTTCCCTCCGCTCCGCTCGCGGGGCCTTTACGCTCCTAAATGATTCCGGTGAGCCTTCCGGAGGATTGTTCCGCCGCTACTTCGCTTATATATGGCGGATTTCCGTGCCTGCACGGAACCAGGTGGCTTATATATGGCACCGGATTCGCGATATCCCGGGTATCAACCTTGGAATTCCAAAGGCGATACCCGGGATATCGCATATGAAGTGCCATATATAAGCCACCTGGCATGATTCATATGCCCGAATCTGCCATATATAAGGCGGATAGCGGCATTACAGCTCGGCCTTGCCGGTCAGATACTTGTAGAATTCCGGATCCATGGGCTTGTTCAACTTGAGTGTCGAAAGCACGACGTTCGTCGGCTTGCCATCCTTGCCGGGCTTCTGTACGGTGCGGATATCGGATACCGAAGCGATATGGCCGAGATAATAGTATTTCTTGTCCGCTTCCTCCTGTTTGCGCATCACAAGCAGCGGAACGAAATGCGTATCGGCCCATCGCTCGGTGGCGGCATCGTGCTGCAGCCAGACGAATTCCGGTGAGCTTGGGCGTCGTCCGTTCTTGCTGTACCAGTCCATTTCCTGGGTGTTGAGGAACCGGTCTTCATACTGGCTCGCCTCGTATTTGACGAGAATGGGCATGGTTCCGGTCCGCTTGTGGCAGAAGTAGCCGCCCACATTCTGGCCGTTGATCTCTTCGGCCCAGCCGCAGAGACGTTCGATTTCCGTCAGCGTGTACCGATGCCCGTACAGGAAGCCGTGGTCGAATTCCAATTGCTGGTCGGTGGCGTCCGCGAACATGCCCCGGCAGTTCAACAGTCCGGTCCGCAGCGTGTCTGCGAAGAAGATGCGGAAGGTGCTGTTGCGCTCCAACAGTTTGGCGAACTCCGAGTGGAGCGTGATGCGCCCGTCGGGGTTCCTGTCGATGAAGGGGACGTTGCCGAAGCGTTGCGCGCTGGTCTCTCCGAAATAGGAGAAGTCCAGCACCCGGAGCGCGGATTCCCATTGGACATCGGAATCGTCCGCGTTGCCGAAACGGCGGCGGATCTCGTTCCTGAGCTCGTGCTCATCCGCTCCCGTTCCGGGTACCCATGTCTGCGGCTGTTCCGGTCGTTCGTCGCTGAAACGGCACAGCTGGTCCAGTATCACCAACTCATGCGGGCGGATGCCGGGCAGCAACAGTTCCGTGGCCATTTTCAGAATGCCGTTCTCGGTTTCCGAAGTCGCGGCGAGCGCATCGGCCGGCGAATCGCCGTTCTTGCCTTTGGTGCCCTTGGTAAGGCTCTTCTCGCACGCTCGCACGAATTCCAAGTACGACGAGGTGAGCAGGCTGCCGGCTTTGCTACGGCGCAGGGCGAGCATGCCCGGCAGTGAGGGGTCGTGGGCGTACACGTCCGTAAGCAGGGGGGATGCGCCCTATCTGGAAGCGGATCTGCCGGTACTCCTCGGAAAGCCTCTTCATATTGGACCAGTCGGCGTTGTCGAGGGCTTCGAGGATGCGTTCCCTGGAGATCCGGTCGAAGCTGATGGAGCTGAAGCCGATGCTGCCACGGGTCATGTTCTTGTGGGGGTTGCCTTTCCTGCCGTACAACGCGACGGGGATCAGGAAGTTGTTGGCGTAATTGCCGATGAAGTCGATGACGATGACGCTGTCCTTGTGCGCGAACTTGCGCAGGCCGCGGCCCAGCTGTTGGGTGAACACGATGCTGGACTCGGTGTTGCGGAGCATGACGATCTGGTTGATCGCGGGGATGTCGACACCCTCGTTGAACAGATCGACGGTGAAGATATAGTCGAGTCTTCCCTCTTCGAGATCCTTGATCGTCTGCTGCCGTTCGTCGCGTGAATTCCGGCCGGTGATGGCGCAGGTCCGGTAGTTGCGTTCCTGCTGGTGGAAGAAGCGCGTATTGAACAGATCCGATAGCCGTTCGGCCTCATCCTGGCGACTGCAGAACACCAAGCCGGTCAGATCCTGATGGTAGGGCGTGTACTTCTGCAATTGCCCGATGATGTAGTCGACACGCTTGGCGTTGGTCAGCTGCCCGATCTCATAGGTCAGCTGGTTTCGCTTCCCGGTTTCCATATCGCCGTCCAACCGGATGCCTTCGGAGGCGCCTTCGGCATCGGGCGCGCCCAGATATTCGGTGATGCCGTAATAATGGAACGGGCAGAGCATATCCTCGTCGAGCGCCTGCTGGAGCCGGATCTCATAGGCCACGTTGTAGCCGAACATTTCGAAGATATTGACGCCGTCGGTGCGTTCCGGTGTCGCGGTCATGCCGAGCATGAACTCCGGAGTGAAATAATCGATGACCCGGCGGTAGCTTTCGGCGGACACGTGATGCGCCTCATCGACGAGGATGTAATCGAAATGCTCCTTGGCGAACGAGGCGAGCGTCTCCGGATTGGACATCGTATTGATCATCGCGAACACGTATTTGCGGTCACCCTGCTTGCTGGTTCCCGAAAGGATGCCCAGCTCGGAATCGTCGCAGCCGAGCACTTTGCGATAGGATTCCTTCGCTTTCTTGAGGATCTCCTCGCGGTGCGCGAGGTACAGCATGCGTTTCGGCTGGAACTGTTTGACGTCGAAGGCCGAAAGATACGTTTTGCCGGTTCCGGTGGCGGAGATGACGATCGCGCGATGCTCACCCTTGGCTCGCAATTCGCGTAGATTCGCCAACGCCTCGCGCTGCATGCGGTTCGGTTCGAGGGGCTGGCGGGCAACTGATTCCAGCAGTTTCCTACGTTCCGGCGGATACTTCTTGAAATCCTCCTCATACTGCTCGATCCAGTCCTCAGTAAGCGGAATCGATTCGCTGACCTGGGCCGACACCTCCTCGCGCAGCTGGTCGATGAGTGCGCCGTCGCCGGAGGAAGAGACCTTCAGATTCCATTCGCGCTGCGAGTTGAGCGCCGGTATGGTCAGGTTCGAGCTGCCGATGTAAACGTTGAAATAAGACTTGTCGTCCCGCATATGCCGGGCGAAGATGTATCCCTTCGGATGGAAGGCCTTGTTCCGGGACTGCTGGTTGCGCCCCTCCCAGATCCGCACGTCGACGTGCGCCTCGTTTTTGATGCGCAGCAGTTCCCAGAATGCCTTGGGTTCGTTCCACATGTTCTTTGTGGAGGTGATGAGCCTGCTGACGCCGCCGGCCTGACCATGCTCTAGGAACGCGCCGAACAGTGTTCTCAAGGCTTCGGAGCTGATGAATGCCACGGACATGTCGAACGAGTCGCTGTACTGCAGCTCGTCGTTGAGTGCGGCTTCCATGGTGTTGTTGTTCTG
>JAXJQE010000185.1:0-2604 GCA_036311305.1 Bifidobacterium sp. | reverse complement strand
GGGCAAGCGAGCCGGGCCCGGTGCGTTCGGCCCACTCGGTAGAGTGGGGGACATGACTGACAATACGCAACTTGACCCCCGCGCGTTGAAGGCGACGTCCGTGAAGGCCGAGGACCCCTCCGCGCAGAGCGACGAGCCGTCGTCGCTGAAGATCACGGCCGCCAGCGCGGACCCGAAGATGTTCATGCTCCCCTGGGAGAAGCCGCTGGCCACGTGGCCCGACGACCTGCTGGTCAACCTGCCGCGAGGCATCTCCCGGCACATCGTGCGCTTCGTGAAGGTGGGCAACGAGGTGTACGCGATGAAGGAGATCACGCGCAACGTCGCCGAGCACGAGTACGAGCTGCTGCGCCAGTTGCAGAAGCTCGACCTGCCGACGGTGCAGCCGATCGCCGTCGTCACCGGCCGCCACGACGCCGAGGGCGAGCCCCTCGAGGCGATCCTCGTCACCAAGCACCTGCGCTTCTCGCTGCCGTACCGCGCGCTTTTCGCGCGCACGCTGCGGCCGAACACCGCCGAGCTGCTCATCGACGCCCTCGCCGTGCTCATGGTGCGCCTGCACCTCGCCGGCTTCTACTGGGGCGACGTGTCGCTGTCCAACGTCCTGTTCGAGCGCGACGCCGACGCGTTCTCCGCGTTCCTCGTCGACGCCGAGACGGGCGACCTGCAGGTCAACCTCACCGAGGGCCAGCGCGAGTACGACGTCGACCTAGCGCGCACGAACATCATCGGCGAGCTCATGGACCTCAACGCCGGCGCGCTGCTGCCCAGCGACGTCGACGAGATCGAGGTCGGCAACCGTTTGGTCGACCGCTACCACGCGCTGTGGAGCGCCCTGACGGACACCGACCAGTTCACGCCGAACGAGATGTGGAAGATCGAGAAGCGCGTCAACCGCCTCAACGAGCTCGGCTTCGACGTCGACGAGCTCGAGGTCAACACCACCGAGGACGGCAAGCGCGTCACCGTGCGTCCGCGCGTGGTGGACGCCGGCTACGCCAACCGCAAGCTGCTGCGCCTGACCGGTCTGGACGTCCAGGAGAACCAGGCGCGCCGCCTGCTCAACGACCTCGACGCCTACCGCGCCTCCACCTGGCGCGAGGGCGACGACATCGAGGTCGTGGCCACCGACTGGATGCGCGAGGTCTTCGAGCCGACCGTGCGCATGATCCCGCCGGAGTACCGCACGCAGATCGAGCCCGCGCAGTTCTTCCACGAGGTCCTCGACCACCGCTGGTTCATGGCCGAGAAGGCCGGCCACGACGTGCCGATGGCCGAGGCCGTGCAGAGCTACGTCAAGGACATCATGCCCAAGCAGCAGCTGGACAAGAAGACCGTCGACGAGCTCAACGACGAGGCCGACTCCGGCGTCGTCGACGAGCGCTCCACCTACAACGCCAACAACGTCCACCCCGACGACGCCGACTACAACCCCGAGGAGGACCAGGACGCCGCCGTCTGGGCCCACTGACCCCTCCCCACGCTATAGGTGCCCCCTATAACGCTATAACGCTATAAGGCGGAGGGGGTCAGTTCGCGGACTCGCGGCGGGCGCGGTCGGTGGCGTAGAGGGAGATGCCGGCGGCGACCGAGGCGTTGAGGGACTCGACCGAGCTGGTCATCGGGATGCTGGCGATGCAGTCGCAGGCCTCGCGCGTCAGGCGCGCCAGGCCCTTGCCCTCGGAGCCGAGGACGATGACGAGCGGGTCGTTCTCGAAGCCGGTCTGGCCGACGAGCTTGTCGCCGCCGCCGTCGAGGCCCACCGAGTAGTAGCCGCGCTCGCGCAGCGCCTCGATCGCCTTGGTCAGGTTGACCACGCGCGCGACCGGCATGTGGGCGGCCGCGCCCGCGGAGACCTTCCACGCGGTCGCGTTGACCGACGCCGAGCGGCGCTCGGGCAGGATCACGCCGTTGGCGCCGAACGCCGCGGCCGAACGGATGACCGCGCCGAGGTTCTGCGGGTCGGTGATGCCGTCGAGCGCCACGAACAGCGGGCGCGCCAGCGCGCGCGCCACCGGGTCGGACGCCGCCTCCATGGCCTTCGCCTTGCGCTCGGCGCGGTCGGCGAGCTCGATGAGCGAGGAGTACTGGAAGGGGTCCGCCTTGAGGATGACGCCCTGGTGGCGGTCGCTTCGCGCGATGCGGTCCATCTCGAGACGGTCCGCCTCGAGCAGGTTCAGGCCGCGCTGGCCGGCGAGGCGCACGATCTCGCGCGTGCGGTCGTCCGGCTCGAGGCGCGCCATGACGTACAGCGTGCTCGACGGCACGCCCACGCGCAGCGCCTCGAGCACCGAGTTGCGGCCGAAGACGAGGTCGTCGGACTCGGACGTGAACCTGGCGGCGCGGCGGCGCGCGGCCAGGCGCGGGTCGGAGCGCTGGCGCTTCTCCGTGGCCTTCTTCGCCTTGTAGGCCTTGTGGTAGACGCGGTCCTCGGCCTTGGGCGTGGGGCCCTTGCCCTTGAGCTTGTTCCTGTGCTTGCCGCCCGACCCCTTGGTCGGGCCTTTCTTACTAGCCATGCGTGCCATTCTCCCAGCACCCCGTCCCAAAACGCAAGACCCGACGGGCCGTCCGGTGGCGCGGTGCGCGGTCGTCGCCGTCGACGGC
>JAXJQE010000184.1:0-13206 GCA_036311305.1 Bifidobacterium sp. | reverse complement strand
GTAGGCGATGCGGGTGAACACGCGGGCCATGAGCATGCCGCCGATGAGCGAGGCCAGGTGCAGGACGCTGAGCGTGCCAGTGGAGGCCGCGTCGAGGGTCCGTGCGAACCCCCATAGTGCGAGCACGATGCTCGCCGCCGCGGCGGTCAGGCAGAACACGATCTTCTGTTCCTTCTGCCTGCATGTCAGGTGTGGCGTGTGGGGCGTGTGGGCGTCTTGTTGTGCTTGTGCGACGGCGAGCACGGCCTGCGTGGTGGTGTCAGTCATCTGTGGCCTCCTCCTTGCTGGTGTCGTCGTGTGCGTATTCGGCGCGTTCGTTGTTGGTGTTTTCGCGGGCGCACCATTGGCAGATGCGCCACTGGTTGGCGATGTCGATGGCGGAGAGCCCACACCCGCATTGCGTGCAGTAGTCGTCGGGCTCCCACATGTCGATGCGCTCGTGGCCGGGAATGTAGGATCCGTAGGTCATGACAGCGCCTCCACGATGCCGTCCGTGATTTTCTTCACGATGCTGCCCATGTCGGCGACGTTGAACAGGTACACGTCGCCGCTTTTCGACTTGTCGTAGGAGAAGATCGCGTCGAATACGATGTGTTTGACTTTGGTTTCGAGGTGTTTCTCTGGGTGTTTGGGTTTGCTCATTTGACGGCGACCCTCCGTGCTCCCTGGCGGACGCAGCCCGCTATGCGCGCACTGCCCTCGATCTTCTCGACCTTGGATAGTGCCATTGGTTTGAGCTCGTAGTATTCCGGGTATTGTTCGAACGGGACCATGGCGGCGAATGCCTTGGGGTCGATGCTGCGCCGGCCCGGGCTGACAATGACCTTGAGGTCTCCCGCCGGCCAGGTGCCGTCCGGGCAGTGGTCCGCGACTTGCTGTTTCAGTTGGCTGATGCGCAGGCTGATGGCGGATTGTTGCAGTTCGAGGTTGGCGATCTGTGCGGCGACCTGTTCCAGGTCGAACGGTTCGGTGGTTTCGGTGCTCATTGTTGGGGTCCTTCCAGGGTTTGCGTGTTGGTTTTGACGGGGATCATGCTCAGCTTGTGGGTTTTGTGCATGGCCCGGTGCTGGTCGATGGTGTCGGCCGCGCGCGTGGCGTCGCAGGCGCCGGCGAGGATGCCGCACTGCTTGCAGCGGGGCAGGTATTCGTTCACTCCCCCGCCTCCTCGGCCTCCTGCTGTCGGGCCTCATAGCAGCGGTGATGCTCGTTGATGGAGTCGGCCCATGTGTCGATGGCCTCCATCCAATGGGAGAATGCCAGGGACTGTTCCATCTCGAGGTCGTCTAGGTACGAGTTCCATGCGCGCTGCCGTGGCGTGGCGATGCACGCGCGGCCGGCGGCCACGTCCTCGCGGTATCCGGAGTACGCCCGGTCGAGGTTCGCCGATACGACTTTGGCCGCCTGTCCGGCATCCTCGATGCGCTCTTTGAGCCGCGCGCAGTTGGCGCACTGGTTCCAGTCGACGTTCCACGTGCAGGTTGTGGTGGTCATGATCGTTTCCGTTCTGCTAGTTTCTGGTTTCGGGTGCAGTCCTCGAGGATGGTGCCTGTGCGGGGTTTGAGATGGCGGTGGAACCATCGGCGTACGCCGTCGGGGTCGTAGAGCACGTTGTGCCCGTATTTGACCCATGGCAGGTCGAGGTGGGTTTGCAGCGAGCGCCATTTGGCGAGGGTTTTCACGGAGCGGCCGAGGTAGTCGGCCGTCTGCTGTGGCGTCCACCAGCTCCCATACCCGTCATCGGTCGTCGTGCTCATCGCGCACCCCCTCCCTGTCCGCGAGCGCCTTGGTGGCGCTGAAATCCGGTGACAGCAACCCAGCCCCGTCGATGCCCCAATGGCGGGCCAGCAGCTCGATTTCGTCGAGTGTGTACGAATACCGGCGTGCCAAGCGGGCCTTGAGTGTGGAGAGGGGTATATTGGTGTTAGCTGAAAGCTGCTCGATGCTCTCATGTGTGGCTCCGCGCATGGAATCGATGTTCGTCGCGGCGATGCTGTTCAGACTGCGATAGTTCATGTGAACTATTCTAGTCCACCTGAACTAGAAGTGCAACCCAATTGGACTATTTGGCGTGTCGGTGGAATAATCTAGTTCATGGAAACTACTGCAGCATTCCGCCAGGCAATGGCGCAAATAATGAAGGGGCGCATGGCATTCCATGGAGTCCAACAGGCAGAGACAGCAGAAGCCATCGGAATAAGCCAGTCGCAACTCTCAAAAATCCTGCGCGCCGATCGGCCAATAGACCTCGAAACATTCGAGGCCCTATGCACATTCCTCGGCGACGACGCCGCGGCACTAGTAGCCCAGGGCAGGGCGCTCGCAGATCGCAGCGCAACCAACGACAACACCGACAAATCTCAGGATGCTCTCGCAGACGCCAATACGGCTGATCGAGTGCCAGATATGTCTGGATGGACGGTCGATGAGCAGGCTACCTACATCGCTGAGCATCTCGACCAATTCGATTACGCCGCTAAACGCGGCGATACCGAGGCCGAGCAGGAGGCGTATGAGGATCTGCCATAAGGCGGATCCGTAGGGAAATTAGAGAAGGAGAGAGCTATGGAAGAGCGTACGCCGCCCTCATCGAGTGGTCACAGTATGGCGGAATGGGTCAGTGCTGGAGTGTTCCTGCTGATTGTCCTGCTGTGTTTCGCATTCTGTTCAGGTCAATCCGATTCGGGGAGCAGCTCCAACCATGCCGACGCAGAGGCACTGGTCGCATGCAAGCGGTACGCGAAGCACACATTCCCCTATGGATTTGACTATTCCACGCTGGATACGAGCATCACTGAAATCAATGGTCGCACCCGCGTAACGTTTTTCGACGCGAAAATCGGCAACGCATATGGAGGCGAACGAACCAGTACAGTCCATTGCGACGTAGCCGGTGGCTCAGTCGTCAACTTCGACGCATTCTAAAAAGGAGAAAATCATGCAAGCATTTATTCTCATCGTGCTCGCCTCTGCGATCTCGCTGGGCATCGTCTATCTGCTCATCAAATACGCGGTCATCGCAGCCATCGAGTACACAGGACTCGGCAAGGCCGCTCGAAAATATACCGGAATATACCGGCGATACAAAGCAGACGCTGCGCAATGAGCGGCGTCTGGAATCGTACGGGCATGCAAGCGAGTGATTCTATTCCCTAGATTTCAAGGGAATTACAGGGGGAGCAGTTAAAGGCGTCGAAATCGACGCCTTTAACACCGAGAGAGGGAACCACTACGACTGAGGACATGCTGATAGAGACTACGGAACGATTCTGCGTCCTGCGGGAGCGGCGTCTGCACGGCGATGTGCAGGGACTGTATCTACGCGAATCGAACCTAATCCTGCTGGATTGTGATTTGACGAGCGAGCAGCGCCGTTGTGTGCTCGCGCATGAGATCAGCCACGCGAGGCATATGGACGCCGGCTGTCATGTGGACAAGTGGGTGGAGCGGCGCGCCGACCAGGAGGCCGCCATGATGCTCGTCGATCCGATGGAATACGCGTACGCGGAGACCGTGTACGAGGGCAATGTGATGGGCATGGCTCGCGAGTTGAATGTGCTCCCGTGGGTCATCACGGCGTATCGCGAGCGCCTGCACGATGACCCGAATCTGGCAATACTGTAGGAGGCGTTATGGCGAATATCACGAGCTATAAGACGGCTGCGGGCCGGCGTTGGGAGGTGCGCTACCGCAAGCCCAATGGGCGCAGCACGAGGAAGAGGGGTTTTGAGCGGCGTCGTGACGCGGAGGCGTGGATGGCGGAGCATGTGGTCACGGCGATCGTGACCAACTCGTATGTGGCGCCGTCTGCGGGGGCGATGACGGTGGGCATGCTGTGGGGTAAATATGTGGCCGCGCAGGAGGGTGTGTGGAAGCCGTCGCATTTGCGCACTCAGGACAGTGCGTGGCGCGTGCATGTGGCTCCGGTGTTTGGCGAGCGCCGTATCGCGTCCATTGTGCCGAGTGACGTGCAGGCGTGGGTGTCGTCGATGAGCGCGGCTGGGGCGTCGGCGTCGACGGTGTTGCGTGCGTTTGGCGTGCTCAAGGGGATCATGGAGATGGCGCAGCGGGATAGGCTTGTCGCGCATGCGGATTGTGTCGAGCATATCCAGTTGCCGCACAAGCCGTCTGGCAAGGAGGACCGGCATTATCTGACGCCCGAGCAATTGGTCGCGCTGGCCGGCGAGAGCGGCTCCCATGGGCTGCTGGTGCTCGTTTTGGGGTTGTGTGGCTTGCGGTGGGGTGAGGCGAGCGGTCTGCGTGCCCGTGACGTGGATGTGGAGAGGGGCGTCCTGCATGTGCGCCGCACGATCACCAAGGTGGGTGTCGACTATGTGGAGGGTGTGCCGAAGAGTTGGGAGCGGCGTGACGTGCCGGTGCCCGCGTCGCTCATGCGCCGTCTGCAGGCGGCGCTCCCCCATGACCCTGACGCGCTGGTGTTTTGCGAGGCTGATGGGCATGCGTTGCGCCAGCAGTCGGCGACGCCGGCGTGGGGCTGGTGGTCGCGTGCCCTGGAACGTGCGGGGCTCGAGCGTATGACGTGCCATGACCTGCGGCATACGGCCGCGTCGATCGCGGTGAGCAGCGGCGCGAACGTGAAAGCGTTGCAGCGGATGCTGGGCCACAAGTCGGCCGCGATGACCCTGGACGTGTACGCGGACCTGTTCGACGAGGACCTGTTGGGCGTGTCCACGCGCGTCGATGAGCGTGTCCAGAGCCTGCTCTGAGTTTTTCGTGTCCAAAACGTGTCCAAAACGGCATGTGGCCGAAAACAGTGAGGGCCGGTGATTGTTGGAATCTCAACAATCTCCGGCCCTCAACATTTGGTGCCCCCGGTGGGACTCGAACCCACACTGCGCAGATTTTGAGGCTGCTTCCTCTACCGATTGGGATACAGGGGCGCAAGGCGCGCCAAGCGCCATAAGCGAATATAGTACATGGTCCGCCCCGGCGCAATCCGGCCGTCCACGCGCGGCGCCGCCCGACCGCCGATCAGCGGCGCGGTCCGCGCAGGTGCGCGGGCACGCCGACGGCGGTCTCGCCCGCCGGCACGTCGTGCATGACCACGGCGCCGGCGCCCACCTTCGCGCCGTCGCCGATGGTGACGGGGCCGAGCACGGTGCTGCCGCAGCCCAGCAGGACGCCGTCGCCGACGGTGGGGTGGCGCTTGCCGTGGCCGCGTGCGGTGCCGCCGAGCGTGACGCCGTGGTACATCATGACGTCGTCACCGACCTCGGCGGTCTCGCCGATGACGATGCCCATGCCGTGGTCGATGACCAGGCGCGCGCCGATCGTGGCGCCCGGATGGATCTCGATGCCGGTCAGGTGGCGCGCCACCTGCGACAGGAGCCGTGCCGTGAAGCGCAGGTGGTGCGTCCACAGGCTGTGGCTGACGCGGTGCAGCAGCGTGGCGTGCACGCTCGGGTAGAGCAGCAGGATCTCCAGCTTGGAGCGTGCCGCGGGGTCGCGCCTCTGGTAGGCGCCCAGCAGATCGCCCAATCCCCGCAGGCGGCGCACCAGCGTGGCGGCCGCGCCGGCGGCCAGGGCCACGCCCGCCTCGGGTGCGCCGTCCCCGTGCGCGGGGACGGTCGTCATGGACGTCGATGGCTTGCTCATGGGCGTTTGCCTTTCTCACGGTCCCGGCGCCCGGGAGGGTTGGTGATGCGGTGCGTCCGCGCGGTGCGGTCAGTCGGCGAACAGCGCGGTGGACAGGTAGCGGTCGCCGCTGTCGGGCAGGACCGCGACGATGGTGCGTCCGGCGTTCTCCGGCCGCTTGGCCTCCTGGATGGCGGCCCACATGGCGGCGCCGGAGGAGATGCCGACGAGGACGCCCTCGTCGCGGCCGACCATGCGCGCGGTGTCCAGCGCGTCCCGGTCGGTGACCTCGACGATCTCGTCGATCAGGGAGCGGTCGAGGATGGAGGGCACGAAGCCGGCGCCGATGTCCTGGATGGCGTGCTTGCCGGGCTGGCCGCCGGCGAGCACCGGCGAGCCGGAAGGCTCCACGGCCACGACCTTGAGGTCGGGGTTCTTTTCCTTGAGGTAGCGGGCGGTGCCGGTGAGGGTGCCGCCGGTGCCGACGCCGGCGACGAGGACGTCGACGTGGCCGTCGGTGTCGCGCCAAATCTCGGGGCCGGTGGTGGTGTAGTGCGCCTCGACGTTGGCGGGGTTGTCGAACTGGCCGGCGATGACGCTGCCCGGGGTGGCCTCGTGCAGTTCGTTCATCTTCGCGATGGCGCCCTTCATGCCCTCGGCGCCCGGGGTGAGGACGAGTTCGGCGCCGTACGCCTTCATGAGGCGCTGGCGCTCGACGCTCATCGAGTCGGGCATGACGATGATGACGTGGTAGCCGCGCGCGGTGCCGACGCTCGACAGGCCGATGCCGGTGTTGCCGCTGGTGGCCTCGATGATGGTGCCGCCCGGCTTGAGGGAGCCGTCGCGCTCGGCGGCGTCGATGATGGCGCGCACGTCCAGCAGCGGGGTGTTCCCGATGAGTTCGTCGACGCTGGTGTAGGTCGTGGTCATTGGTCGCTCCTTCAGGTCCTTGGGGATGGTGTCCACGGGGATGTGCATCCATCCTAGGGTCGGTTTCGCGGCTGTTCCCGACGGGCGAACAGGATGTCCCGGGGATATGCGTGGGGCGGGACGGCCTGCCGGCCAGTCCCGCCCCGTTGGCGGTCACGTCCCGTGGGGACGTGTCACGTCAGTGCCGCTCAGTCGCAGGCGCCGACGGTGTGCACGTAGATGGAGTCCGTGCGGCCGGGCTGGTGGTCGCCCTGCGCGGAGCTGAGCACCACGATCTTGTCGCCGTTGGACACCTTGCCGGCGTCGCGCAGCACCTTGTCGGTGAAGACCATGAGGTCCTTGCGGGACATGTCATGGTAGTCCTCGTCGAGCTTGATGGCCTCGGTGCCCCAGCTGAGGGCCAGCCAGTGGAAGGTGTGCTCGTTGGTGGTCAGGCCGTAGATCGGGGTGGCCGGACGCTCGCGGGAGACGCGGTGCACGGTGGCACCGGTCTGCGTGTAGGCCACGATGGCCTTGGCGTTGAGCTTGTCGGCCAGGTCGACGGCGCCGGAGGACACGGCGCCCGTGCTGGACATGTCGAGGTCCTTGAGCTTCGGGATGCGGTCGAAGCCATGCTCGGTGGCGTAGCCGGAGATGCGGGCCATGGTGAGCACGGTCTCGGTCGGGTACTCGCCGACGGCGGTCTCGTTGGAGGTCATGGTGGCGTCGGCGCCGTCGAGCACGGCGTTGGCGCAGTCGGACGCCTCGGCGCGGCTCGGGACCGGCGAGTGCACCATGGAGCCGAGGACCTCGGTGGCCACGATGACGGGCTTGGCGTACTGGCGCGACAGCTCGATGCAGCGCTTGGTGACCAGCGGGACCTCCTCGAACGGCATCTCGACGGCCATGTCGCCACGGGCGACCATGATGCCGTCGAACACCTTGACGATGTCCTCGAGGTTCTCCACGGCCTGCGGCTTCTCGATCTTGGCGACGATCGGGATGCGGCGGCCCTCCTCGTCCATGATCTCGTGGGCGCGGTCGATGTCGGTGGCGAAGCGCACGAAGGACATGGCGATGATGTCCGCGCCGGTCTGGATGGCCCAGCGCAGGTCCTGCTCGTCCTTCTCGGTCAGCGCCGGCAGCGAGACGGCGACGCCGGGCAGGTTGATGCCCTTGTGGCTGGACACGGGGCCGGCCACGACGACCTTGGTGTAGACGTTGTTGCCCTCGACCTTGGTGACCTCGAGGCGGACCTTGCCGTCGTCGATGAGGATCGGGTCGCCCGGGTGGCAGTCGCCCGGCAGGCCCTTGAAGGTGGTGGAGGTGATGTGCTCGTCGCCCTCGACGTCGTCGGTGGTGATGATGAACTCCTGGCCTTCCTTGAGCTGGACCTTGTCCTCGCCCTCGGCGTTCTTCTTGAACCAGCCGCAGCGGATCTTCGGGCCCTGCAGGTCCACCAGCACCGCGACGTTACGGCCGGTGGTCTTGGACGCCTGGCGCACGTTGTTGTAGACGCGCAGGTGGTCCTCAGGAGTGCCGTGCGAGCGGTTGAGACGTGCCACGTCCATGCCTGCCTCGACGAGCGCGGTGAGGTTCTCGAGGGATTCGGTGGCGGGACCGATGGTGTCTACGATCTTGGCTTTACGCATGTATGCCTACCTGTTCTTTCTGTTATCTGCCCGGGGAGGCGGACCTCCCCGATTGCCTCCTCCACCATACCCCAATGCCACGCCGGGCGGAACCGATTCGGCGATTTGCATGTTAGCGCTCACATCCCATACTTTCCGCCAGTGACCGGAAAAGCGTCCCCGGAAGGCTCAGCCCTTGGCTACATCCTGGCCCGCGGCCTTGCCGTCCTTCTCCAGGCTGCGCATCTTGAGCACGCTGGCCAGGGCCGCTCCCCCGATGGCGACGACGATGACCGCCAGGGACAGCCAGGTGGGGATCTCCGGCACGGCGGTGATGGGCCGCCCGTGGTTGATGAAGGGCAGCGAGTTGCCGTGCAGCGCCTCCATGATGAGCTTGACGCCGATGAAGCCGAGCACGATGGACAGGCCGGCCGGCAGGTAGACGAGCTTGTCCAGCAGGGCGCCGAGCAGGAAGTAGAGCTGCTGCAGGCCGAGCAGGGCGAAGATGTTCGAGGTGAACACGATGAACGGGTCCTTGGTCAGCCCGAAGATCGCGGGGATGGAGTCGCAGGCGAACATGACGTCCGTGGTGCCGATGGTGATGAACACGATGAGCATGGGCGTCCAGTACCTGACGCCGTCCTTCGTGGTGCGCAGCCTCTCGCCGTCATACTCGTTGGTGACCCTCACGACGCGGCGCAGCATGCGGATCAGGCCGTTCTCGTGGAACTCCTCGTCGTCGTCCCCGCCGCGCGCCACGTCGATGGCGGTGTAGATGAGGAAGGCGCCGAAGAGGAAGAACACCCAGGTGAAGCGTTCGATGAGGGCGGCGCCGATGAGGATGAAGATGCCGCGCAGCACCAGCGCGATGGTGATGCCCACGGACAGCACGAACTTCTGCAGCTTGCGGGGCACCGCGAAGTTGGACATGATGATGACGAACACGAACAGGTTGTCGATGCTCAGCGAGTATTCGGTGAGCCATCCCGAGTAGAACTCGATGGCCGGCCCGGAGCCGGATACCAGCCAGATGAGCACGCCGAACACGAGCGCGGCGCTCACGAAGACGGCGATGTGCTGCACGCACTCCTTGGTGCTGGGCACGTGCGGACGCCTGCCCAGCACGAAGAGGTCCACGATGAAGAAGATCGCGAGCACCACGTAGGTGCCGATCATGAATGCAAGGGGGGTCTCGGCCATGGTCCCCCAGCTTACGGAGGCGCGCCGACGCGCAGCTCCTCCGGTCCGCATGGCGGTTCCTACGGACCCGTTATGTCCGCAAGACCGCCACGCTCGCGGGCTAGCGCTGTGCCTCGGTCATGGTGCGCAGCTCCTTCTTGAGGTCCCGGATCTCGTCGCGCAGGCGCGCGGCCAGCTCGAACTGGAGCTGTTCGGCTGCGGTGTGCATCTGGTCGCTGAGCTCCCTGATGAGCTGGGCGAGGTCCTGGGCGGGCAGGCCGGCCTTGAGGATCTCCTCGTGGCGCCGGTCCATGTCCTCCTTGGTGGAGGCGGGCACGCCGAGGTGGCTGTTGCCGGCCTTGCCGGAGTTGCGGTAGCCGCCCTCCAGGAGCTCCTGCGTGTCCACGTCCTCCTTGGCGAGCATGTCGTTGACGTCGCTGATCTTCTTGATCAGCGGCTTGGGGTCGATGTGGTGCTCCTTGTTGTACGCGATCTGGATCTCGCGGCGCCGGTCCGTCTCGGAGATGGCCTGCTCCATGGCGGCGGTGACGCTGTCGGCGTACATGAGCACCGTGCCGTCCACGTTGCGCGCGGCGCGGCCGATGGTCTGGATGAGCGAGCGGTAGGAGCGCAGGAAGCCTTCCTTGTCCGCGTCCAGGATGGCCACGAGGGAGACCTCGGGCAGGTCGAGGCCCTCGCGCAGCAGGTTGATGCCCACGATGACGTCGAGCTTGCCCTCGCGCAGCTCGCGCAGCAGCTCCACGCGCCGCAGCGTGTCCACGTCGGAGTGCAGGTACTCTACCTTGATGCCGCGTTCGAGCAGGTAGTCGGTGAGGTCCTCGGCCATCTTCTTGGTCAGCGTGGTCACCAGCGTGCGCTCGCCGCGCGCCACGCGGTCCTTGATCTCGGCGAGCAGGTCGTCGACCTGCCCCTCGACGGGACGCACCTCGACCTTGGGGTCGACCAGGCCGGTGGGGCGGATGATCTGCTCGACGACGCCGTCGGACAGGCCGAGCTCGTAGTCGCCGGGCGTGGCTGACAGGTACACGGTCTGGCCGGTGCGCTCAAGGAACTCCGGCCACTTGAGCGGACGGTTGTCCATCGCGCTGGGCAGGCGGAAGCCGTGTTTGACGAGCGTGCGCTTGCGCGACGCGTCGCCCTCGTACATGGCGCCGATCTGCGGGCCGGTGACGTGCGACTCGTCGATGACGAGCAGGAAGTCGTCGGGGAAGAAGTCGAGCAGCGTGTGCGGCGGCGTGCCGGGCGCGCGGCCGTCGAAGTGCCGCGAGTAGTTCTCCACGCCCGAGCACACGCCCACCTGGGCGAGCATCTCCAGGTCGTAGGTGGTGCGCATGCTCAGGCGCTGCGCCTCGAGTTCCTTGCCCTGCTTGCGCAGCTCGGCGACACGCTCGTCGAGCTCCTCCTGGATGGAGGTGAGCGCCTTCTGCATGCGTTCGGGACCGGCCACGTAGTGCGAGGCCGGGAAGATGTGCACCTCGCTCTCCTCGCCGATGACGTCGCCGGTCAGCGGGTGCAGCGTGGAGATGCGGTCGATCTCGTCGCCGAAGAACTCGATGCGGATGGCCAGTTCCTCGTACACGGGGATGATCTCGACGGTGTCGCCGCGCACGCGGAACGTGCCGCGTTCGAAGGCGATGTCGTTGCGCTTGTACTGCATGTCCACGAACAGGCGCAGCAGCTTGTCGCGGTCGATCTGCTGGCCCTGCTTGAGGAAGAGCATGCGCCCGGCGTACTCCTCGGGGGTGCCCAGGCCGTAGATGCACGAGACGGTGGCGATGACCACGCAGTCGCTCCTGGTGAGCAGGTTGGCGGTGGCGGCGTGGCGCAGGCGTTCGACGTCGTCGTTGATGTTCGAGTCCTTCTCGATGTACGTGTCCGTCTGCGGGATGTACGCCTCGGGCTGGTAGTAGTCGTAGTAGGACACGAAGTAGCTCACGGCGTTGTCCGGCATGAGCTCGCGGAACTCCGCGCACAGCTGCGCGGCGAGCGTCTTGTTGGGCTCGATGATCAGGGTCGGCCGCTGCAGCCGCTCGATCATCCACGCGGTGGTGGCGGTCTTGCCGGTGCCGGTGGCGCCCATGAGCACCACGTCGTTCTCACCGTTCTCGATGCGGGTGGCGAGCTCCTCGATGGCCTTCGGCTGGTCGCCGGAGGGCTTGTAGGGGGACTTGACGACGAAGGGCTTGTCGATGCGTTGGATGTCGGCCATGCGCTATTCCATCTCCTCTTGCCATGAGGACACCAGCATATCAACCGTTTCGAACATCTGTTCTATCGAGCGGTCCGCGTCGATGACGTGGTCGGCGATGGCGAGCCGCTCCTCGCCGCTGCCCTGGTCGGCGACGCGCACCTCGGCCTGCGCGCGGTCCATGCCGCGGGTGGCCATGAGGCGGCGCACGCGCACCTCGCGCGGTGCGTAGACGGTGACGACGTGGTCGAAGCGGAAGGGGATGGCGTCGATGACCTGGGCGAGCAGCGGCACGTCGTGCACGACCATGTGGGGCGCGCCGTCGGCGACGATCGCCTCCTCGTGCTCCCGGGCCGCGGCGTAGACGAGCGGATGCATGATGGCGTTGAGGTCGGCCAGGGCTCCCCCGTCGTCGCCGGTGCCGAACACCTCGGCGCCGAGGGCGGCGCGGTCCACGCCGCCGCGCGCGTCGAGCACCCCCTCGCCGAAGCGCGCCGCCAGCGGCGCGATGGCCGGCGAGCCCGGTTCCTGCAGCTCGTGCGCCAACCGGTCGTAGTCGATGATGTCCGCACCGTCCCGGGCCATCCTGGCGGCCACGGTGCTCTTGCCCGCGGCGATGCCCCCGGTCAGTCCTATCCTTCGCATGGTCATGCGCCCAGTGTACGGCCCGGACGGCGCGGGGCATCCGCGAATACGCGAAGAGCGGCCCGGACCGCGAAGGTCCGGGCCGCTCCCCTATGGCATGGCGTCCATGCCGTGGCTCAGTGGGCTAGGCTCACTTCTTCTCGCTGAGCAGCTGCTCGCGCAGGGCGGCCAGCTGGTCGGAGTCGGCGAGGGTGCCGTTGGAGTCGGACTCGGAGGAGTAGTTCGAGACTTCCTCGACCTTCTCCTCGCGCGGGCCCTGGCCGTCCTCGGCGGCGGAGGCGTCCGCGTTCTCGATCTCCTTGGCGACGAACTCCTTGTGCTGCTCCCACAGGTCGTGGGCGGCCGCGTACTGGTTCTCCCACTCCTCGCGCTGCTTCTCGAAGCCCGGGATCCACTCGTTGGTGGTCGGGTCGAAGCCCTCGGGGTACTTGTAGTTGCCTTCCTCGTCGTACTCGGCCGGCATGCCGTAGAGCGCCGGGTCGAAGTCCTCGGAGGCCGGGTCGACGGAGTCGTTGGCCTGCTTGAGGGACAGGGAGATGCGGCGACGATCGAGATCGACGTCGATCACCTTGACGAACACGGTCTCGCCCGGCTTGACCACGGTCTCCGGGTTCTCGACGTGACGGTTGGCGAGCTCGGAGATGTGCACCAGGCCCTCGATGCCGTCTTCGACGGAGATGAACACGCCGAACTGGACGATCTTGGTGACCTTGCCCTGGACGATCTGGCCGGGAACGTGGGTGCGAGCGAAGCGCTGCCACGGATCCTCCTGGGTCGCCTTCAGGGACAGGGAGATGCGCTCACGGTCGAGATCGACGTCGAGCACCTCGACGGTGACCTTGTCGCCGACCTTGACGACCTCAGACGGGTGATCGATGTGCTTCCAGGAAAGCTCGGAAACGTGGATCAGGCCGTCAACACCACCGAGATCGACGAACGCGCCGAAGTTGACGATGGAGGACACGACGCCTTCGCGGATCTGGCCCTTCTTGAGCTGGGAGAGGAAGGTCTCGCGAACTTCGGACTGGGTCTCTTCCAGGT
>JAXJQE010000183.1:0-3090 GCA_036311305.1 Bifidobacterium sp. | reverse complement strand
GTCGCCGACCAGGTCGAGACGATCTACGGGCGCGCCACCGCCCCCCGACGCTAGCGGCGCCTTCCGTTACGACGGGACCCCGCCATCGCGTCGGCGATGGCGGGGTCCCGTCGTACCGGAAGGCGCCGGTCAGGTGTCGATCTTCGAGCGGTCGAAGTCCTCGGCGTTGTCCACGATGAACTGGCGGCGCGGGGGCACCTCGTCACCCATCAGGAGACTGAAGATGCCGTCGGCCTGCTCGGCCTCCTCCATGCGGATGCGGCGCAGCATGCGCGAACGCGGGTCCATGGTGGTGTCGGCCAGCTGGTTGGCGTCCATCTCGCCCAGGCCCTTGTAGCGCTGGATGTCGTCGGCGTAGCCGATGTGGTCGCGGTCGAGCTGGGCGAGCTTGCCGGCCAGCTCGTCGTCGGAGTACGTGTAGATGTACTCGCCCTTGCGTGGGCCGGTCAGCGCGATGCGGTGCAGCGGCGGGACGGCCGCGTACATGTGCCCCTCCTCGATCAGCGGACGCATGTAACGGTAGAACAGCGTGAGCAGCAGCGTGCGGATGTGCGCGCCGTCGACGTCGGCGTCGGTCATCATGATGACCTTGTTGTAGCGGGCCTGCGAGATGTCGAACGAGGCGCCGGAGCCCGCGCCCACCACCTGGATGATGGCGGCGCACTCCTTGTTGGACAGCATCTGCGCCAGGGACGCCTTCTGCACGTTGAGGATCTTGCCGCGGATCGGCAGCAGGGCCTGGAACGCGGAGTTGCGCGCGGCCTTCGCGGTGCCCAGGGCGGAGTCGCCCTCGACGATGAACAGTTCGGCGACGTCGTCGTTGCCCGGCTGGCAGTCGGACAGCTTGGGCGGCATGGACGCGGACTCGAGCGCGTTCTTGCGGCGCGTGACCTCCTTGGTCTTACGCGCCTGGATGCGCGCGTGCATCTCGCCGACGATCTTCTCGAGCACGCGCCCCGACTGGTCCTTGTAGCCGCGCTTGGCGCCGGTGATCATCTCCGCGAACTGCTTGTCCGTCAGGCGGCTGACGACGCCCTTGACGGGCGCGGTGCCCAGCACGTCCTTGGTCTGCCCCTGGAACTGCGGTTCGGCGATGCGCACGGTGACCACGGCGACCAGGCCGGCGAGGATGTCGTCGCGCTCGACCTTCATCTTGGCGTCCTTGAGGTTCACCTTGAGCTTGCGCGCGTTGTCCTCGACGGCCTTGCGCACCTGCTTGGTGAGGGCCTGCAGGAACCCGTCGACGTGCATGCCGCCGCCGGGGGTGGCGACGACGTTGACGAAGCTGCGCAGCGTGGTGTCGTAGCCGTTCGTCCAGCGCAGCGCGATGTCCACGTCGCAGGTGCGCAGGATGTCCTGCGCGTGCAGGTCGCCCTTGTCGTCCACGACCTGCGTCTCCTCGTGGTAGCTGCCCTGGCCGCTGATGCGCCATACGGTGGACACCGGCTCGCCGTGCGAGAGGAAGTCCACGAAGTCGACGACGCCGCCGGTGTGGCAGAATTCCTCGACGCGCCGGTGGCCCGGCTTCTCGACGCCCGGCGCGGGCAGCGTGACGGACGCCTCGAGCGCGGTCTCGGCGCCGGCGTCCAGCTCCTGCTGTTCGTCCTCCGCCCCGGTGTGCTCGACCTCGACCTCGCCGGCGTCCACGGACGCCGCCTGCGAGTCGTCCGTCTGCTCGGCGGCGTCGGCCTTGGCCTCCGCGACGTCGGTCTCGACCATCTCGTCGAGCGCGGCGTCGCCCGTCTGCTCGATGTGCTCGTCGACGACCACGATCTTGAGTCCCGGCACCAGGAAGCTCGTCTGGCGCACGCGGTCGATGAGCTGGTCGTAGTCGAAGCGCGCGGTGTCGTTGAAGATCTCGGGGTCCGCCCAGTAGCGGATGCGCGTGCCGGTGGTCTTCGGACTGACCTTGCCGATGACCTCGAGCTCGGTGGGCCGGTTCTTGCGCGTCTTCTTGAACGGCGCGTCCGGTGAGGGATGCTCGGGATCGGCGTCCGTGTAGACGCCGGGGTGGCCCTGGTGGAAGGCCATGTGGTAGGTCTTGCCGTCGCGGTCCACCTCGACGTCCAGGCGTGAGCTGAGGGCGTTGACCACGGAGGAGCCGACGCCGTGCAGGCCGCCGGCCGCGTTGTAGGAGGCGTTGCCGAACTTGGCGCCGGCGTGCAGCTTGGTGAGCACGACCTCGACGCCGGTGAGCTTGGTCTTGGGCTCGATGTCCACCGGGATGCCGCGGCCGTTGTCCGCGACCTCGATGGAGCCGTCCCGGTGCAGCGTCACCACGATCTTCGTGCAGGCGCCGGCGAGCGCCTCGTCCACGGAGTTGTCGATGATCTCCCACAGGCAGTGCATGAGGCCCTGGCTGTCGGTGGTGCCGATGTACATGCCGGGGCGCTTGCGCACGGCGTCGAGGCCCTCGAGCACGGTCAGCGAGCCGGCGCCGTACGCGTCCTTCTTGGCGGTTGCCATGGATTGTTTACGCCTCTTCCTTCCGCGTCACTGGTCCAGGAAGTCGCGCAGCGTCTGCGAGCGCGACGGGTGGCGCAGCTTGGACATGGTCTTCGACTCGATCTGGCGGATGCGCTCGCGCGTGACGCCGTAGACGCGGCCGATGTCGTCGAGGGTCTTGGGCTGGCCGTCCTCGAGGCCGTAGCGCATCTTGATGACGCCCGCCTCGCGCGGAGATAGGGTCTCGAGCACCTGCTTGAACTGTTCCTGCAGCAGGGAGAAGGCGACGGCGTCGGACGGGGCGATGGCGTCGGTGTCCTCGATGAGGTCGCCGAACTCGGAGTCGCCGTCCTCGCCGAGCGGGGTGTGCAGGGAGATGGGCTCGCGGCCGTACTTCTGCACCTCCTGGACCTTCTCGACGGGCATGTCCAGCTCGCGGGCCAGCTCGTCCGGCGTGGGCTCGCGGCCCAGGTCCTGCAGCATCTGGCGCTGCACGCGCGAGAGCTTGTTGATGACCTCGACCATGTGCACGGGCACGCGGATGGTGCGCGCCTGGTCGGCCATGGCGCGGGTGATGGCCTGGCGGATCCACCACGTGGCGTAGGTGGAGAACTTGAAGCCCTTCTTCCAGTCGAACTTCTCGAC
>JAXJQE010000182.1:0-7423 GCA_036311305.1 Bifidobacterium sp. | reverse complement strand
GAAAAACGTGAGGTTTCTAGAGGCAAGGCGGCACGGTCCGGGAGTAAGGGGTTTACAGGTCGGCGGGGGTCGAGATCGTGCCGCGGATCGCGGTGGCGGCGGCGACGGCCGGCGACGCGAGGTGCGTGCGCGAGCCCTTGCCCTGGCGCCCCTCGAAGTTGCGGTTCGAGGTGGAGATGGAACGCTCGTGGGCGACCAGCTTGTCCGGGTTCATGCCCAGGCACATCGAGCAGCCGGCGTTGCGCCACTCGGCGCCGAAGTCCTTGAACACCTGGTCGAGCCCCTCCTCCTCGGCCTGCAGGCGGATGCGCGAGCTCGCCGGCACGACGAGCACGCGGTGGATGGAGTCGGCCTTGTGGTGGCCGCGCATGATGTCCGCGGCGACGCGCAGGTCCTCGATGCGGCCGTTCGTGCACGAGCCGATGAACACGGTGTCCACGGGGATGTCGCGGATCGGCGTGCCCGGCTCGAGGTCCATGTACGCGAGCGCGCGCTCGGCGGCGGCGCGCTCCGTGGCGTCGGCGAAGTCCTCCGGCGCGGGCACCGTGCCGGAGATCTCGACGCCCTGCCCGGGGTTGGTGCCCCACGTGACGAACGGCTCGAGGTCCTCCGCGCGCAGCGTGACCTCGGCGTCGAAGGTGGCGTCGTCGTCGGTGCGCAGCGTCTTCCAATACTCGACGGCCTGGTCCCACAGCTCGCCCTTCGGCGCGTGCGGACGACCCTTGAGGTACTCGAAGGTCGTCTCGTCGGGGGCGATCATGCCGGCGCGCGCCCGCCTCGATCGACATGTTGCAGATGGTCATGCGCGCGTCCATGCTCAGGTTGCGGATCGCCTCGCCGCGGTACTCGAGCACGTAGCCCTGGCCGCCGCCGGTGCCGATCTTCGCGATGATGGCGAGGATGATGTCCTTGGCGGACACGTCCGCGGGCAGCTCGCCCTCGATGGTGATGGCCATCGTCTTGAACGGCTTGAGCGACAGCGTCTGCGTGGCCATGACATGCTCGACCTCGGAGGTGCCGATGCCGAAGGCCAGGGCGCCGAACGCCCCGTGCGTGAAGGTGTGCGAGTCGCCGCACACGATGGTCATGCCCGGCTGGGTGAGGCCCAGGACCGGGGCGAAGGCGTGGACGATGCCCTGGTCGGCGTCGCCGAGCGGGTGGAGGCGCACGCCGAACTCCTTGCAGTTGCGCTCGAGCGTGGTCAGCTGGGTGGCGCTGGTCTCGTCTGGGTTCGGCCGGTCGATGTCCACCGTGGGCGTGTTGTGGTCCTCGGTGGCGATGAGCTGGTCGAGGTGGCGCGGCTTGCGGCCGGCCAGGCGCAGGCCCTCGAAGGCCTGCGGGCTCGTCACCTCGTGCATGAGCATGAGGTCGATGTACAGCAGGTCCGGCGCGCCGTCCTCGCCCTGGCGCACCAGGTGATCGGCCCAGACCTTCTCGGCCAACGTCATTCCCATGGGGGAACCTCCTACGTCCTGTTTCGTCTTTCCTCGGCCATCCGCGCGGGGCATGCGGGGTCCGCATGCCATGGGGCCGGGGTCCGGATCGGCTGGCCCACGTCCTCGGGAGCCCGGCCAGGCCGGCTCCCCTGCCCACGACACGCGCGGCGGCGTTCACGTCCAAACCAGCCTAGGGTTCACCATTCAGAACACGGTGGGCGTGCCGGTATGTGAGATTGAGATATGGAGTTTTGGTGCAGGTTCGAAATGTGGAGATTCCATTGGAATGAAGCCTTTTACCAAGCGCCGCAAGGGTTCGCGGGCGGCATGGGGCACGCCGAGGGAGAAAACTCGATTTTGAGTTTCAGTATGTGAGATGGCATAATTTTGTGCATGACTTCAAATACGCTTACCGCTGAAATGACGCAGCAGAACGATGCGTCCGTGAAGGACGAGGCGACCACCACGGCCACCCCGGTCCTCACCAACGACAACGAGATCCATTCCGGCGTCGGGGTCCTGGACAAGACCGTCAAGATCCTCGACGCCCTCGAGTCCGGTCCCGCCACGCTGGGCCAGCTCGTGAGCGCCACCAAGCTGGCGCGCCCGACCGCGCACCGCCTGGCCATCGCGCTGGAACGCCACCGCTTCGTGGTGCGCGACCAGCACGGCCGCTTCGTGCTCGGCTCCCGTTTCGCGGAGCTGGCCGCGGCCGCCGGCGAGGACCGCCTGCTCGCGGCCGCCGGCCCGATCCTGCAGACGCTGCTCGACCGCACCGGCGAGAGCGCGCAGATCTACCGCCGCCAGGGCGAGCAGCGCGTGTGCATCGCCGCCGTCGAGCGCGCCAGCGGCCTGCGCGACTCCATCCCGGTGGGCGCCATGCTCTCGATGGAGGCCGGTTCTGCCGCGCAGATCCTCCTCGCGTGGGAGGACTCCGACCGTCTGCACCAGGGCCTGCGCCACGCACGCTTCTCCGCCTCCAAGCTGGCGGCCGTGCGCAAGCGCGGCTGGGCCGAGTCGGTCAACGAGCGCGACGAGGGCGTGTGCTCCATCTCCGCGCCGATCCGCAACGCGTCCGGCCAGGTCATCGCCGCGATCTCCATCTCCGGCCCGTCGGGCCGCATGGGCGCGAACCCGGGCCACCGCTACGCGCCGCTGGTCATGGGCGCCGGCAAGTACCTCACCGACGCGCTGGTCAAGGCGAGCGTGAGCCGCTGACCCTCCCCCGCGCCGGGGCGTCGACGCCCCGGCCCTAGATACGTACCATGAGTGGTTTGGTTATGGCCGCAGTCCCCGGACTGCGGCGGTTTTTCTTATGCGCGGTCGTCGTCCTTCTGCCCCTGGAACCACGCGCCGATGCGGTTGAGCAACCGGCTCATCGCCGTCGGGTGGTGCAGCAGATCGACGCCCTCCCCCTTCGGCTTCGAGTCGGCGGTCATGCCGTACACGTACGCCTTCTTCGACGTCGGCTTGCCGACGAGCTCGCCGAACTCGAGCAGCTGCGTGCGCGGCGCCGTCGGGTGGCGGTGGTCGAACTCGAAGAGCCGTGCCGCGCGGCGCGCGGGCACGGGTCCGTACGAGTTGAAGCCGCAGGTCGGCGACGCGGCCATGCGCAGGCCGTCGGCGGTGCCGACGAAGCCGTTGCGGTGGTCCTGGCCGGTCGAGATCGCGAAATAGCCACCGTCCTTGAGGATCTGGAACTCGCCGCTGTCGTCGTCGGGGCAGCTGATGCCCTCGCCGAGGTAGCTGCCGTCCTCCACGCGCGCGTCGTCGAGCGCGTAGTGCTGGCCGGCGTGCGCGCGGTATCCTTCGACCGCGCCGGCGGCCTTCGCCGGCACGGCGTCGAGCAGGTCGTAGTACTGCGGCAGCGGCGTGTGCTGGAAGACGATCGACGGCGCGCCGAGCTTGCGCGGCAGTTCCTTGAGGAACGCCAGCGCGCGCGCGTCCGGCGAGCCGTAGCCGCCGGTGGGCGCGTAGTTGCCGGAGTCGACGAGCGCGAGGCCGATGAGCGCGCGGCCGTCCTCGCCGGCGACGGGCAGCGCGAACGTGCCCGGCTCGCACACGTACTCGAGCTCGTCGGGCAGCGCGGCGCAGGCGATCTCCTTGCAGTGGTCGTCGTCGAGCTCGCCGGGGAACACGCGCGGGTTGAGGCATTCGCGGAAGCCGCAGCAGATCTCGTTGAGCTCGGCGTTCGACAGGCCGCACTGGAAGTCGTGGTTGCCGAACGTGGCCGCCCACGGCACGCCCGCGCGCGCGAGCGGCGCGGTCAGCTCGGTGAGGAAGCCGCGCACGAGCTCGCGCGTGTGCGCGAGGTCGGCGTCGGTGCCGCGCGGCTTCGCCCACGTGCGCTGGCGGTACGTGGCCTTGTACGCGGGGTCGTAGCCGGCGATGAGGTTGCCAGGGAAGACGACGACGTCCGGGCGCGCCTCGCGGACGGCCGCCTCGATGAGGCTGAGCGTGTCCGGCGACGGGTGCGGGCCGTCCTGGACGTCGGTGAACTGCAGCACGCGGAATTTGCCCGACTTGTGGAACTGCAGGCGGCCGAGCCGCTGCGAGATGGACACCGGCTGCGGCGCCTGGGCTGTTTGCTGCTCACGTTCACTCATGGTTCCAAGGGTAGTGCATGCGCGGCGGCGTGGCGTTCAGCGAGACGGGAAAGAGGCGGGCGGTGCGGCGGTGGGGGACGACGCGGTGCGGTGCGCGGCGCGCGGCGACGCGGTGCGCGGCGGTGGCGGGCGACGCGGCGACACGGTGCGCGGCGACGACGACGCGGCGATGGCAAACAGGGTGCGACGACGACGGCGTCTTGGGCGGAAATACAAGAAAACCCTCGCGCTGCGAGGGTTTCATTGGCTGGGATGCCTGGACTCGAACCAAGAATGGCTGAACCAGAATCAGCTGTGTTGCCAATTACACCACATCCCAATTTGGCAGGTCCATCACCGAAGTGGTGAACTGAGTACCTCCAACCGGATTTGAACCGGTGTTGGCGCCGTGAGAGGGCGTAGTCCTAGACCGCTAGACGATGGAGGCTCATCTCGCTGCTGCACTTCCGTGCGGCAACAGAAAGAAAATATACACAGGTTGGTGCTGGAGCGCAAGTCTCGGCGTGTCGCTTGTGTTTCCAATGGTTTTGGGGTGACGGGAGCCGGGGTCCGACTGGATTCCCTTCGAAGTCTGTCTGGGATTTTGGCACGGTACGTGCCAGGATCCCAGACGAATCACTCCCCATCTGGGGTTTTGGCACGGTGCGTGCCACAATCCCAGACAAGCCGCTTCCCCGTCTGGGAATTTGGCAGGCGACGTGCCAAAACCCCAGACAAGCCGCCCCCCCTCTGGGAATTTGGCACCCACCCTGCCAAAAACCCAGACGAGGCGTTGGTGCCGTCTGGGGTTTTGGCAGGTCGCCTGCCAGATTCCCAGACGGAACAGGGCCGGGGAGGTGGCTCCCCGGCCCTGTTGGGTCGATCGCTAGGCGGCTGGCGTCAGGCGAGCACCTCGTCAAGGTGGATGCGCAGGTTCTCCAGGCGCTTCATGGAGATGGGCTTGCCCACGATCTCCATGGATTCGAACAGGGGCGGCGAGACGCGGCGGCCGCTCATGGCGACGCGGATCGGGCCGAAGGCGACGCGCGGCTTGAGGGCGGCCTCGTCGATCAGGGCCTTGTTGAGGGCGGTGTGGATGTTGTCCGTGAGCCATTCGTCCTCCGGGATGTCCTGGAGGGCCGCGATGGCCAGGTCGAGCACCTTGGCCGGGTCGCCCTTGAGCTGCTTCTTGGCGTCGTCGGCCGGGGGCAGGTAGTCGGCGTCCGAGAGCAGGGAGCCGACCATGCCGCCGACCTCGCCGAGCAGGCGCACGCGGGACTGCACGAGCGGCGCGGCCGCGGTGAGGATCTCCTTCTCACGGTCGGTCAGGGAGTTCCATTCGTCGGCGGACACGAGGCCCTCGCCGAACAGGTACGGCACGGAGCGGTTCAGGAAGTCCTGCGGCTCGAGCATGCGGATGTGCTCGGCGTTGATGGCGATGGCCTTGTCGATGTCGAAGTGGGCCGGGTTGGCCTTGACGTTGCGCACGTCGAAGGCCTTGACCATCTCGTCCATGGTGAACACGTCCTGGTCGGGGCCGATGGACCAGCCGAGCAGCGCGAGGTAGTTGAGCAGGCCCTCCTTGATGAAGCCGTGCTCGCGGTGCAGGAACAGGTTGGACTCCGGGTCGCGCTTGGACAGCTTCTTGTTGCCCTTGCCCATGACGTACGGCAGGTGGCCGAACAGCGGCATCTCCTGGGCGATGCCCAGCTCCATGAGGTCGCGGTAGAGCACGATCTGGCGCGGGGTGGAGCTCAGCAGGTCCTCGCCGCGCAGCACGACGTTGATGCGCATGAGCGCGTCGTCGACCGGGTTGGTCAGCGTGTACAGCGGGTCGCCGTTCGGGCGCACGATGACGTAGTCCGGCACGGAGCCGGCCTTGAACTCGATCTCGCCGCGCACCAGGTCGTTGAACTTGATGTCCTCGTCGGGCATGCGCAGGCGCAGCGCGGGCTTGCGGCCCTCGGCGCGGAACGCCTCCTTCTGCTCCTCGGTCAGGTCGCGGTCGTAGCCGTCGTAGCCGAACTCCTTGGGGCGCCCGGCGGCCACGTTGCGCGCCTCGATCTCCTCCGGCGTGGAGAAGGACTCGTAGGCGTAGCCGGCCTTGAGCAGCTTGTCCGCGACGTCCTTGTAGATGGCGGAGCGCTCGGACTGGCGGTACGGGCCGTCCGGGCCGCCCTTGCGCACACCCTCGTCCCAGTCGATGCCGAGCCAGTCGAGCGCGTCGATGATCTGGTTGAAGCTCTTCTCGGAGTCGCGCTGCGCGTCGGTGTCCTCGATGCGGAACACGAGCGTGCCGCCGGTGTGGCGCGCCTCGGCCCAGTTGAACAGGGCGGTGCGCACCATGCCGACGTGCGGCGTGCCGGTGGGCGACGGGCAGAAGCGGACGCGCACGTTCTCGGGCAGCTGCGGCTTGGCGTGCTCACGGTCCTTCATGGACTCGATCGGGTCTGGCGGATTGGGGAAGGATGCATCTTCAGTCATGCGCACCATTAAACCACCGAGGCACGCCAGTGGCCGGAGGGGCATCTTCCACTTTCAAACGACGGCCGCGAAACGTGTGCGCCGGGGTTTCCACTTTCCCAACAAGTGGAAACCCCGGCGCACACTTTCCAAAGGGCCATCCGGAAAGTGGAAGGTCAGTCGATGACATCCCCGCTGCCGGGCGCGTCCAGCGCGCCCTCGACGGCGCGCACGTCCGCGACCTCCTCGCGGCCGGCGGGCGTGACCGAGACCTCGGTGAGCACGGGCGCCTCGGTGCTCGCCTTGATCTGCCGGATGCCGCACAGCGCGATCGCCAGCGAGACCAAGGCCAGGGCCGTGACGACGCCGAAGCCGCCGTGGGAGCCGGCGTGGTCGATCGCCACGCCCGCCAGCGCGTTGCCGCACGAGCCGCCGATCGTGTTCATCGCGCCCATCCACGCCATGCCCTCGGTGAAGCGGCTTTGCGGCACGAGGTGCAGCATGAGCTGGTTGCCGTTGACCCACGTCGGCGACTGGCACACGCCGATCACCAGGTAGATGATCATGATGACCCACAGGTGCCTGGCGAACAGGAACGACCCGATGCCGAGGTTGACCACCGCCAGGCAGAAGTAGAAGCGCTTCCACAGCGGGATCCGCCAGTTCTTCGCGCCGTACAGCAGCGCGCCGACCAGCGAGCTGATCGAGAAGCACGCGAACACGAAGCCGGTGTACTGCTTCATCTGCGCCTCGGTGGCGAATGCGACGATCGAGATGCCCGCCGCGGACTGGAACGCGCCCAGCCCGAACCACGTCGCGCACACGGCGATCAGGCCCGGTCCCCAGATCGACTCCTTGCGCCCGCTCATCGCCCGCTCGTACGCGCGCTCGCCGGCGGCGTCGATGTCCGCCGTCGACAGCCCCGCGGAGCGTGCCTGG
>JAXJQE010000181.1:0-1518 GCA_036311305.1 Bifidobacterium sp. | reverse complement strand
GTGGTACGCCGAGCCGCTGCAGCACGCGCGTGAGCTGCGCGCGGTCGGCGACCTGCCCGTGGAACACGTGCGCGATGCGCGCGACGCCGCAGCGCTCCAACGCTGCGTCGCGCTCGCGTTCGTCGCCGGCGCGCTGCGCGGTCGGCACGCCGTCCTTCATCGTTTCGCTCGTGTACTTCTCCAGCCCGTCGTACTCGAGCACGACGATGGTGCCGTCGGGCAGCACCCACAGGAAGTCGACGCGGTAGGTACGCCCCGTCTGCGCATCGTGGAAGGTCACCTGCAGTTGCGGCTCCGCGTAGCCCATGTCGATGATGGTCGCGCGCACCCACGATTCCCCGCCGTTCTCGCTGAGCGGGTTCGCATGGCGCACCAGCCGCAGGACGGGAGCGGGGTCGATGCGCATGGTCGCGCACGCCGACGTCACCTCCGCCAGATTGATGCCCTCGCGCGCCGCCGAGTCGTAGATGGCCAGCGCATGGACGAACGGCACGGTGAGGGCGCAGTCGATGAGCGTGCGCACGCTGTCCGTCACCAGGCATCGCTTGACGCGCACGGCGAGCGCGGGGTCGTAATGGTGCCAGACGATGGCGTCGCCGCGCGAGACGCCGTGCCGCTTGCTGGCGCAGTGGACGTGACCGTCCACGGCCTCCCACGGCACCCACCAGCCGCGGATGAGTGCCGCGCTGGTGGCCGCGAACACGCGGTCGGGATGCTTGGCGTGCACGGTGCGGATCATCATGGAGAGCTGCTCGACGGGATTGAGTTCCTTCCATCGCGCGGCCTCGATGAAACCGTTCGGCATGGGTTCGATGAGCTCCCCCTTGTCCTTGCGGTACCGCATCGCTTCCGCGTCCTTCGCCACCGTGGCGTACGCGAGTCGTTTTCCCTCCCTGCCTTCATGCAGCAGTTTCGTCACCCGTGGGTTCTGGCGCATGCCGTTCCTCCCTTCCTGCGCTTCGTTGTGATGGGCCGCGTTGGAAAGAAGATAAGGCCGGAGGGGCGGAATGCGCCAATCCTGGCGCCTCCTGTGGTCGGACGGTAGGTGCCGGGCACGCGCTTGTCTGGATTTTGGCACCTTCGCTGCCAAAAACGGGGACGGCACCATGGCCTCGTCTGGGGTTTTGGCACGTTGCCTGCCAGAACCCCAGACGAGGGGTAGGCTCCGTCTGTGGTCTTGGCAGGTCAGGTGCCAAAACCCCAGATGAGACGCTCACCCGTCTGGCATCTTGGCAGGCAGCGTGCCAAAACCCCAGACGGACCTTCTTGGGGGTAAGAGGGGAACGGGCGGCGGGGCACACCGATTGTTCGGTGTGCCCCGGCGCCCGTTCCCCGTTGCGGGAATGCTCGCGTTTACGCCAGGCCGGAGAGCCGGTCGATGAGGTCGGGGTCGCGGGTGGCGACCTTGTCGGCGGAGCGTGCGAAGGCGCCGAAGGCCTTGAGGGCCTGGCTGACTACGCGGTCGCGGTGCGCCTTGTAACCGTCGCCGGCCTCGAGCTTGGCGCGGCGCTCGGCGAG
>JAXJQE010000180.1:0-2558 GCA_036311305.1 Bifidobacterium sp. | reverse complement strand
TCGTACGTGCGCTCGGCGGCGATCGCCGGGTCGAGCGTCTCGAGGACCTGCTCGCCGAAGGTCGGCTGGACGTCCTGCGCGGGCGGCGCGGCCGTCGTGGAGCGCGCGGTGCGCGGGGCCGCGGTCGGCGTCGTGTGGCCCGACGGCTGCGTGCCGGTCGACGACTCCGGGTGGTTGACGACGGGGTGGTGGCGGCGCGTGATGCGGTGCGTGCGCGCGAGCTGCGTGTTGAGCTGGCTGACGGAGTCGGCCAGCCGCAGGATCTCCGCGCGCATGAGCCGCATCTCCGCGGAGTTGTACTGCCCCTGCTGTTGGCTGGCGGCGGCGTCCGCGTTGTCGGCGGCGTCCGCGTCCTGCCTCGTGGTGCGCACGTCGACCTGGTCGATGATCCACGACGAGATCATGGCGGAGACGATACCGATGGTGGCGATGCCGGTGATCATCAGGCCGACGGCCACGAAGCGCCCCTCGACGGTGACGGGACAGACGTCGCCGTAGCCGACGGTCGTCACGGTGACGAACGCCCACCACAGCGCCAGCGGGAAGGAGGTGATGGTCGCGCCGGGCGCCAGGTGCTCGGCGTTGTACTCCGCGAGCGCTCCTACATATATCAGCAGTGTGATGGCGCAGGTGGCGTACAGGGAGATGCGCCCGCGCGTGGCCTGCGTGCTGGAGCGGTTGAACACCTGGAGCATGGTCACGAAGCGCAGCATGCGCAGGGGCCGGAAGACGGGCAGGATGAGCGTGGCCAGCAGCAGCCAGTTCCTCTTGAACCACTTCCAGCGGTCGGGCGCCAGGCACAGGGAGACGACGTAGTCGATGCCGTACGTCACCCACACGATGTTGATCACGACGAAGCACGCGGTCTGGTACGTCCCCGCGAGGATCTGCCACGAGTACGCGAACAGGAAGAGCGCGGAGAGGAAGAACAGCGGCCAGTTCGTCCAACGGTCCCATTTCTCCAGAGTCATGGTGCCGATTGTACGTGCGCGCGGGGCGCGCCGTGCGGGTCATGTCCTGTGGGCGTTATGTGAAGGAAGACACGCGGGGATGTCGCTGGTTGAGGGGGTCGGGTATAGTGTGTCGAAGCTCAGCGAAGAGGCGACTCCTTGCGGAGTGAAAAGTAAACCAAACGTAGAAGTTTGGTGCCGCGTCGAAGTCGACGGCATCAGATGGAAGCGCCACCAGTAATCCCCTCACAACGGATCGTTCGGCACGTACCTGCCGATGAAAGGATGAATAATGGCAGAAGTCATTTTCGATCACGTCACCCGTATCTACCCCGGCAACGACAAGCCGTCGGTGGACGACCTCAACCTTGACATCAAGGACGGCGAGTTCCTGGTTCTCGTCGGTCCTTCCGGCTGCGGCAAGTCGACCACGCTGCGCATGCTCGCCGGCCTGGAGGAGGTCAACAAGGGCCGCATCCTCATTGGTAACAAGGATGTCACCACCATGCAGCCCAAGGATCGTGACATCGCCATGGTGTTCCAGAACTACGCCCTGTACCCGCACATGACCGTCGCGGACAACATGGGCTTCGCCCTCAAGATCGCGGGCACCCCGAAGGACGAGATCCGCAAGCGCGTCGAGAAGGCCGCCGAGATCCTCGACCTGACCGAGTTCCTGGACCGCAAGCCGAAGGCCCTCTCCGGTGGCCAGCGCCAGCGCGTCGCCATGGGCCGCGCCATCGTGCGTGAGCCGAAGGTCTTCCTCATGGACGAGCCGCTGTCGAACCTCGACGCCAAGCTCCGTGTGCAGACCCGTACGCAGATCGCCGCCCTGCAGCGCCAGCTGGGTGTCACCACCCTGTACGTGACCCACGACCAGACCGAGGCCCTGACGATGGGCGACCGCATCGCCGTCATCAAGCTCGGCATCCTGCAGCAGGTCGGCGCCCCGACCGAGCTGTACGACCGTCCGGCCAACGTCTTCGTCGCCGGCTTCATCGGCTCCCCGTCGATGAACCTCAACACCCACCCGGTGAAGGACGGCAAGGCCCAGATCGGCGCCGACACCATGGAGCTGCCGAAGGAGGCGCTGGACAAGCTCACCCCGGAGGACCACAACGAGATCATCGTCGGCTTCCGCCCGGAGGACGCCACCCTGGCCGGCCCGGACGACACCAACGCCTTCTCCCTGAAGGTCGTGAACGTCGAGGACCTCGGCTCCGACGGCTACATCTACGGCAACATCCTCACCGATGACGCCGTCGCCTCCGACGACCACGGTGTGATGTCCGACCAGAACAAGCTGACGACCATCCGCGTGAACCCGCGCGCCCTGCCGAAGATCGGCGACGTCGTCAAGATCAAGGTCAACCCGGCCAAGATGCACCTGTTCGCCCCGTCGACCGAGCTGCGCCTGAACTAGTAGCCCACCGAGACGTCGCCGGCCCGCTCAGCCGGCGGCCATATCTGTTGGGAGGGGCGCCGCCCCTCCCACTGCCCACAGCACGAGGTTTTTTCTCTCTCTTGTTGCCTCGTGCGCAAGCCCCCCCGCAAGGAACGCGGGGGGCTTGCTCGTATCCGGGCCCGGCTCGCTTGCCCGCTGTCGCC
>JAXJQE010000179.1:0-19041 GCA_036311305.1 Bifidobacterium sp. | reverse complement strand
TTCGTGGGCGATACAAGATTCGAACTTGTGACCCCTTCCGTGTCAGGGAAGTGCGCTACCTCTGCGCCAACCGCCCGGGTCTGTTTGTTCAGTTATGGAGGTGGGTACGGGAGTCGAACCCGTCTATACGGCTTTGCAGGCCGCTGCCTAACCGCTTGGCTAACCCACCGTAAGGCCGTTCGGGAACCCGGACCTTGGAGCGGACAACGGGACTCGGACCCGCGGTCTCGACCTTGGCAAGGTCGCGCTTTACCAACTAAGCTATGTCCGCGAAGGATGCTCCCGGAACATTGTGGCGTTCCGGACGCGAGTCACCACCATACGCTCCGGGGATATATTTGGCAAGGGGGCGGCGTGTCGATGCCTCTGGTGACCGCATGGCGGAACGGTCCTCCCATGATGCGGAAGCCGGAAAATATACTGGCGGCAGGAATGGTAGCGGAGCCATTCACCAGCGGCTAATCTTCACGGGTCGCGCACAACCCCAGGGATACAGTTGAATCATGTACGAGCAAAGAGCCAAAGCGAAATACGTCATGGTCGCGGCATTCGACGGGTGGAACGACGCCTGCCAGAGTGCCACGAACGTGATTCGTCACCTTGTCTCCAAGTATCGTTCCCTCGAGGTCGGGCACATCAGCCGTGACGGTTTCTATGACTTCCAGGCCGCCCGCCCCATGCAATGCACCATCCAGGGCTCGCGGCGCATCCTGTGGCCCCAGACGGCATTCTACGACATCACCGTCACGCCCGACCTGCACCTGCTGGCGCAGCTGGGTCCCGAGCCGAACTACCACTGGATGGAGTACGCCCAGGAGACCATGCATTTCGCCAGGCAGTACGACATCAGCATGTTCGTGACCCTGGGCTCCATGTTCGCGGAGACCCCGCACACGCGCCCGCTGCCCATCGACGTGAGCGAGGACGGCGAGTCCCGCGATCCCGACAGTGAGTACAGCGGTCCCATCGGCATCCCCATGTCCTGGATGCCATGGCCATCGAGGAGGGCTACCGTACGGAGGCGATCTGGGTGTCCGTGCCCCAGTACCTCGGCCAGGACCCGTGCCCCCAGGCGACCGTGGAGCTGCTGGAGGCGCTCTCGCGTGCCATCGGCGTCGACCTCTCCCCATGGAACTGCCCGAGAAGGCGCAGCAGTGGCGTTCGCGCTGCGATGTGATGGTGCGCAACAACGCGGACCTTGGCCAGTACGTCGACCAGCTCGAGCACGACTACGACATGAAGGCGTCCGCCAAGGAGATCGCCTCGAACGGCACGCCGGCCGTCGAACAGCTTGTCCAGGAGGCGGAGGCCTACCTGCGCGAACTGCCCTGAGCGGTCCCTTCCCCGGCAATGGCATGGGCCCCGTACCGACCGATCGGTACGGGGCCCATGCCATTGCCGCTGTCCGCGGACGGCGGCGGAAAGGGGTCTCATGCGTTGGCGTTCATCGGCATGCCCTCATAAGGCTGCAGGACGCCGCACAGGAGCAGCACAGCCACGATGACCGCCAGTGCGATGCGGTAGATCGCGAACGCACGGTACGAGTACGTGGAGACGAACTTGAGGAAGCCGATGATGACGATGTAACCGACGATGAACGCCAGCACCGTGGCCGCGATGGTCACGCCCCAACCGGGGAACGTGGCGGCCACCGCGGGGTCGTCCATGCTGCCGACCGCCTTGACGGCCTCGAGGATGCCCGCACCGAACACGGCCGGGATGGCCATGAGGAAGGCGCAGCGCACGGACGCCTCACGGGTGTAGCCCATGGCGCGGCCGAAGGTGATGGTGCCGCCGGAACGGGAGACACCCGGGATGAGGGCGAGCATCTGGCCGATGCCGAACCAGATGGAGTCCTTGACGGTCAGGTCGTCGATGGTCTTCACCTGCTTCGCGCGGTCGTCCACCACCCACAGGATGATACCGAAGACCAGCAGCATGGTGACCGTCACCCACAGGTTGCGCAGCGTGCTCTCGATGGCATCCTGGAACAGCAGGCCCGCGATGAGGATCGGGATGGTGGCGATGATGATGTACCAGCCCAGGGCGGCGTCCTTGTTGCCCGCACCGAAGCGGTGGCGCCAGTCCTTGCCGTTGTGGCCGAACAGGCATCCGAACCAGTTGGTCAGGATGTTCCAGATGTCACGGCGGAAGTACACCAGGACGGCCAGCTCGGTGCCGATCTGGATGATGGCGGTGAAGGCCGCCCCCGGGTCGTGGCCGAGCATGAGATCGCCGAAGATGCGCACATGCGCGCTCGACGAGACCGGAAGGTACTCCGTCAATGCTTGCACCAAGCCGAGGAAGAGGGCTTGAATTAGGTTCATGGATGCTCTTTCCATTGTCCGATAATGCGAGAGCCGATAGGCCACGCACTATGATAATGCAAGAGCGATACCAGAGATAATTCGCGGAAAATGCGAAAAATATAAAAAGGAGCGCACCATGGCATCCGTCTACCGCAAGAGCAGGGCCTTCGCACCCAAGGGATTCTTCGAATGCGAGGCCAAGGGTCTCGAATGGCTCGGCGAGGCCCAGTCGCAAGGCGGTCCGCACGTGGTGCATGTCTATGACTGGGGCAGGGACTACCTGGACATCGAACGCATCACGCCCTCGAGTCCCACCGTCCAGGCGGCGCGCGAGTTCGGTGCCGCCCTCGCGCGTATGCACGATGCCGGCGCCCCCTACTTCGGATCGGCCCCCGCGGGGTATGACGGCACTTGTTACTTCGGTCCCCTGCAGGATCCCGTGCCCTTGGACACCGGAGCATGGACCGACCCCGCCACCTACCTGGCTGAGGGACGGTTGCGTCCCATGGTCCAGATGGGCATCGAGCGCGGCGCGCTGCGCGACAGCGACATGGACCTCACCCAGCAGGTCATCGACGCGTTGCCCGAGCTGCTGGGACGGGCGGCCGACGACCGTCCGTCCCGAGTGCACGGCGACCTGTGGAGCGGCAACGTCATGTTCACCGAGGGCGAGCGGGGCACACAGGCCGTGCTCATCGACCCTGCGGCCCACGGCGGCCACCGCGAGGAGGACCTCGCCATGCTGCACCTGTTCGGCATGAGCTACCTGAGCGACATCACCGAGGGATACATGTCCGTCCACCCCCTCAAGGCCGGATGGCAGGAACGCATCACCCTCTGGCAGCTCTACCCCATCGCCGGCCACTGCGTGTTCTTCGGGGGCGGCTACGTCAGCGAGTACCGGCAGATGTGCCGTTCGCTGCTGGCCTGAGCGCGGATACCGGTACGCGCAGGGGCGTCCCATCGTCGATGGGACGCCCCTGTGCGTACCGGAGGATGGGATCCGTCAGGAGAACGCGTCCTTGAGCTTGCTGAAGAAGCCCTTCTTCGCGGGGGCGGTCGGCCTGGAATGCTGGGCGACCGACTGCGCCTCGTCGTCATGGTGGGCCTTGGCGAACTCCTCCATCAGCATGCGCTCCTGGTCGGTGAGCTTCGTGGGCACCTGCACGTCCACGTGCACGATGAGGTCGCCGCGCTCGCCGTTGCCGTTCAGGTGCTTGACGCCCAGCTGCTTCAGGGCGATCGTCTGCTCGGGCTGGCAACCGGCCGGCACCTCCACCGCCTGCTCGCCGTCGAAGGTGTCGACGTCCATCGTGTGTCCGAGCACGGCCCAGGTCATGGGCACCTGCACCCAGCAGTGCAGGTCGTCGCCGCGGCGGGTGAACACGTCGTCGCCCTTCACACGGATGTCCACGTACAGGTCGCCGGGCGTGCCGTTGCACTCCCCCCCATCGCCCGCGCCGCGGATCCTGATACGGTTGCCCGTCTCGATGCCGCCGGCGACCTCCACGCCGAGGTCGGAGCGCACCTGCAGCCGGCCATGGCCGTGGCACTGCGGGCAGGGATGCAGGATGATGGTGCCGTGGCCCTCGCACTTGGGGCATGGAGAGGTCGTCATCATCTGGCCGAACAGGGTGCTCACCACACGCTGCACGGTGCCCGTGCCGTGGCATTCGTCGCAGGTGACGGGCGGCTGCTCGTCCTGGGAACCGGTGCCCTTGCAGGTCTCGCAGGTGCCGAGCTTGCCGTAGGACAGCGGCACGGTGCCCCCGAAGACCACCGTCCTCAGGTCGACGTCCAGGGTGGTCTCGATGTCCCCGCCGGGCTGCGTGCGCGGGATGGGACCCGCGCCGTTGCCGGCGCCGGCGAAGCCGCCGCCGAAGAACTGGTTGAAGATGTCGCCCATGTCGAAGGCGCCCTGGAAGCCGGCGCCGGCGCCGCCGCGCGGATCGTTCGGATCCACGCCCGCGTCGTACATGCGCCTCTTGTCCGGGTCGCTGAGGACCTCGTAGGCGGCGTTGACCTCCTTGTACTTCTCCTCGTTCTCGGGACCGGTGAGGTCGGGATGGTACTTGCGGCTCATCTTGCGGTAGGCGCGCTTGATCTCCTCCTCGCTCGCCGTGCGGTCGATGCCGAGTGTCTCGTAGTAGTCAGCCAATGCGAATTCCTTCCGGGTTGCTGGCGTGCCATTGTGTCATAGGGTCGGGTCAGGTGGGTCGTGCTCAGCGGTCGTTCGCGTCGTGCGAGAGGAACGCCGTGAGGTAGCGCGCCACCGCGTGCACGGAGGCCATGGCCACCCCGTAGTTCATGTGGGTGGGGCCAATGGAGCCCACGAAGGCGACCGGATCGGTCCCGTCGGCATCGGGGTCCATGCCGTAGCCGCTGCTGACGACAGCGGCGTGCAGCAGTCCGGGCGTGCCCGTCTCCGAGCCGATGGCCACGCCCACGCCCCAGTTGGACGGGGCGCGTCCCACCGCGCTCATGAGGCGCATGAGCACCGAACGTTCCTCGAGCGCATCGAACAACAGCGCCAGCTCGGTGGCGGAGGCCCGCTGATGGGCCAGGGACGCCACTCCGGCGGTGAAGAGCTCATGGGCGTATTCCTCGTTCGCCATGTCGTCGAAGGCGGTGGCCAGCTTGTCCACCAAGGGATGGAGCTCGCCGTCGGGATGCAGGGCGCGGACACGCTCGGCCGTCTCGCGCAGGGTCAGTGTGCTGCACTGGGCGTTGACATCGTCCGCCAGCGCCGAGAGCGTGCCGTCCTGTGGCAGGGACGGCACTGACAATATGTGCTGGGCGACGCGTCCCGTGTCCGTGACGACCACGGCCAGCAGGGTGTGCGAGGCCACGGCGATGAGTTCCAGGTGCCACAGATGCGACTTGGACAGCGACGGGGCCGCCACGAGCGCCACCTGGCCGGTGCGGCAGGAGAGGGTCCGTGCGGCGCGCTGCAGCGCGTCCTGCAGGCTGGTGGCGTCGCCGAGCTCCTCGCGCAGCGACCCGTTGCCCGATTCGCGCGGCGTGCCGTCGGCCAGGGAGTCGACATAGTAACGGTAGGCCAGTTCGGTGGGGACCCTGCCGGCCGAGGTGTGCGGCTGGGCGAGGTAGCCCTCCTTCTCGAGGGCGGCCATGTCCTTGCGGATGGTCGCCGAGCTGACGCCCAGGTCGTGGCGTTCGATGAGCGTGGCCGATCCGACCGGGTCCTGCGTGTGGATGTAATCCTCGACGACGGCGCGCAGCACCTGCATGCGACGTGTCTGGGTCATGTCTCCAAGCCTCCTCGTGCCCCGTGTCCAAGGGCATCCATCGATGGGCGGATGCGGGCGGGGTGGATCTGGACGCCATTGTATAAGCACTCTTGGTCATCGAGTGCTAGCTCTTGCCGTGGGCTGAGAACGGCGCCGCGCATGTGCGCGCTTGGCATGATGGGATGCGACGCCCGCGGCCCGCGCCATGGAGGATGGCCGCGAGAACACGCCAAACGCCGGACTTCTCGTCGTTTGCCGTGGCTACTATGTAAGAGCAATGTGAAGGGTGTGGCCCGTGCGGCGGCAAGCCGGACGTGACGTGCCCGAAGTATTGGAAGGAAAGTTGATCACCTATGACCGATAACACCTGGTCCGAACTGGACGAGCGCGCCATCAAGATGGCGAAGGCCCTGTCCGCCGACGCCGTGCAGAAGGCCGGCTCCGGACACCCCGGCTCCCCCATCTCCCTGGCTCCGATCGCCTACACGCTCTACCAGCGTTTCATCAAGCACGATCCGAACGACCCGAACTGGGCCGGCCGCGACCGCTTCATCCTCTCCGGTGGCCACGCCTCCCTGACCCAGTACGTGCAGCTGTACTTCTCCGGCTATGGCCTGACCCTCGACGACCTTAAGTACTTCCGTGGCGGCAAGGACACCCGCACCCCGGGCCATCCCGAGGTCGGCCTGACCCCTGGCATCGAAATGACCACCGGCCCGCTGGGCCAGGGCCTCGCCTCCGCCGTCGGCTTCGCCTACGGCCAGCGCTACGAGCGTGGGATGCTCGACCCCGACACCGAGGCAGGCAAGTCCCCGTTCGACCACAAGGTGTGGGTCATCTGCGGTGAGGGCGACGTCGAGGAAGGCGTCTCCTCCGAGTCCTCGTCCCTCGCGGGCAATCAGGAGCTCGGCAACCTCTTCGTGATCTTCGACGCCAACCACATCCAGATCGAGGGCGAGACCAAGATCTCCTTCGCCGAGGACGTCCTCAAGCGTTACGAGGCCTACGGCTGGTACACCGACGAGGTCAGCTTCATCCAGCCCGACGGCTCCTACAAGGAGGACATCGAAGCCCTCTCCGCCGCCATCGAGAAGGCCGAGAAGGTCACCGACAAGCCGCACTTCATCAAGGTCGACACCCTCATCGCCTGGCCGACCCCGGGCAAGACCAACGATCCGTCCTCCCACGGCTCCGCCCTGGGCGAGGAGGCCGTGGCCGAGCTCAAGAAGGTCCTGGGCTTCGATCCGCTCAAGTCCTTCGAGATCGACGAGGAGGCCCTGGCCCACGCCCGCGAGGTCGCGCAGCGCGGCGCCAAGGCGCACGCCGAGTGGGACGAGGAGTTCGACGCCTGGAAGGCCGCCAACCCGGACAAGGCCGCCCTGTACGAGCGCATCAAGGCCGGCAAGCTCCCCGAGGGCTTCGACAAGGCCATCGACGACCTCGAGGCCACCTTCGAGGTGGGCGCCAAAGTCGCCACCCGCAAGGCCTCCGGCAACGCCATCAACGCCATCGCCCCGGTCATGCCGGAGCTGTGGGGCGGCTCCGCCGACCTCGGTGGCTCCAACAACACCAACATCAAGGGCGCCCAGTCCTTCGCCCCGGCGAAGTACGCCACCACCCAGTGGCCCGACTGCTCGCCGTACGGCCGCCAGCTGCACTTCGGCGTGCGCGAGTTCGCCTCCGGCTGCATCACCAACGGCATCCTGCTCGGCTCGGACACCCGTCCGTTCTCCGGCACCTTCTTCCAGTTCGCCGACTACGAGCGCGCCGCGGTGCGCCTGGCCGCCCTCATGGAGATCCCGAACCTCTTCATCTGGACCCATGATTCCGTGGCCCTGGGCGAGGACGGCCCGACCCACCAGCCGATCGAGCACCTCGATTCCTTCCGTGCCATCCCGCAGTTCGAGGTCGTCCGTCCGGCCGACCAGTGGGAGACCGCCGAGGCCTACCGCGCCTTCTTCGAGAAGGACAACACCCTGCCGGCGGCCCTCGTGCTGACCCGCCAGGGCGTCCCGACCCTCGCCGAGACCGCCGAGAAGGCCAAGGACGGCGTCAAGCGCGGCGGCTACGTGCTCGTCGACACCGACGGTGAGCCCGATGTCATCATCATGGCCACCGGTTCCGAGGTCCAGTGGGCCGTCGAGGCCGCCAAGACCCTGGCCGCCGACGGCATCAAGGCCCGCGTCGTCTCCATGGTCTGCATGGAGTGGTTCGAGGAGCAGGACGACGAGTACAAGGAGTCCGTGCTCCCGGCGTCCGTCAAGGCCCGCGTCTCCGTCGAGGCCGGCATCGCCCAGCCGTGGTACAAGTACCTCGGCACCTACGGCAAGCCCGTCTCCATCGAGCAGTTCGGCCTGCAGGGCGACGGCACTCAGAACATGATCGACCTGGGCATCACCGCCGAGCACGTCGTGGACGCCGCCAAGGCCTCCATCGAAGCCGCCCGCTGAACGGCATGACGCACGACATCCTGCCGTGACCGGGGACGCGCCGTCGAGGCGCGTCCCCTCCCCCGCTGCCCTAAGCGGCATCAACCTGTGGATCTGATCCATCAAACAATAGGAGAATCAAACATGACTGAAGCTACCCAGAAGATTTCTGACGCCGGCGTGTCGATCTGGCTGGACGACCTGTCCCGCACCCGCATCACCTCCGGCAACCTGGAGGAGCTCATCAAGAACGACAACGTGGTCGGCGTCACCACCAACCCCTCCATCTTCCAGAAGGCCCTGAGCCAGGTCGGCCCGTACGACGAGCAGCTCAAGGAGCTCGGCAAGGTCGACGTGGAGACCGCCATCCGCGAGCTGACCACCACCGACGTGCGCAACGCCTGCGACATCTTCAAGGGCGTCGCCGAGTTCTCCGACTACGTCAACGGCCGCGTCTCCATCGAGGTGGATCCGCGCCTTGCCCACGAGACCGAGGCCACCGAGAAGCAGGCCGTCGAGCTCTGGGAGAAGGTCAACCGTCCGAACGCCATGATCAAGATCCCGGCGACCCTCGAGGGCCTGCCGGCCATCACCGCCACCCTGGCCAAGGGCATCTCCGTGAACGTCACCCTGATCTTCTCGCGTGAGCGCTACGAGCAGGTCATCGACGCCTTCATCGAGGGCATGGTCCAGGCCGATGCCAACGGCCACGACCTGAGCAAGATGGCTTCGGTCGCCTCCTTCTTCGTCTCCCGCGTGGACACCGCGGTCGACAAGAAGCTCGAGGAGATCGGCTCCCTGAAGGCCAAGGGCCTCGAGGGCAAGGCCGCCGTGGCCAACGCCATCCTCGCTTACGAGCTCTTCGAGGAGAAGTTCGCCAAGGATCCGCGCTGGGCAGCGCTCGAGGCCAAGGGCGCCAAGAAGCAGCGTCCGCTGTGGGCCTCCACCGGCACCAAGAACGCCGCCTACTCCGACACCAAGTACGTCGACGAGCTGGTCGCCCCGAACGTCGTGAACACCATGCCCGAGAAGACCCTGCTGGCCGTCGCCGACCACGGTGACGCCACCCTGGGCATCATCCCCGGCAACTACGACGAGGCCCATGATGTCATGGACGAGCTCGCCGAGGTCGGCATCAACTTTAAGGATGTCACCGACAAGCTCGAGGCCGACGGCGTTTCCCAGTTCATCAAGTCCTGGGATTCCGTGCTCACCGATGTCCAGTCCGGCATCGATCGCGTGAACGCCTGAGATCGTTCGGCTGCCCTGAACGGCAGTGAATGAAAAGGGTCCATCCTTTCGGATGGGCCCTTTTTGCGGCCACGGTGCGTGCCGTGGACACAAAAGACACGAACATGGCCCCGTTCCGCGCATCATCGCATCCGGAACGGGGCCATGTTCGGGGGAATCAGCGACCCTGGCGGTAGTAACTGAAGAAGTGATCCATCTTTCCGACGGCGTCCTTGAGGACCTCGACGCGCGGCAGGTAGACCACGCGGAAGTGGTCCGGCTCATGCCAGTTGAAGCCGCTGCCCTGCACGATGAGGATCTTTTCGTCATGCAGCAGGTCCACGGCGAACTGCTCGTCGTCGGTGATGTGGAACCGCTTGGTGTCGATCTTCGGGAAGATGTAGAAGGCGGCCTTGGGCTTGACCGCGGTGATGCCGGGGATCGAGTTAAGCGCCTCGTAGATGTATTCGCGCTGCTCGTAGATGCGGCCTCCCGGCACGATGTAGTCGTTGACGCTCTGGTGGCCGCCGAGCGCGGTCTGCACGATGGCCTGGGCGGGCACGTTCGAGCAGATGCGCATGTTGGTGAGCATGTCGAGGCCCTCGATGTAGTCCTTGGCGACCGTTTTGTTGCCGGACAGGATCATCCAGCCGATGCGGAAGCCGGCGATCATGTGCGACTTGGACAGGCCGGAGTACGTCACGCAGAACAGGTCGGGTGCGAGCGAGGCGATGGAGGTGTGCTGCAGGCCGTCCATGACGAGACGGTCGTAGATCTCGTCGGAGAAGATGATGAGCTGGTGCTCGCGAGCGATCTGGACGATCTGCTCGAGCACCTCCTTCGGATAGAGGGCGCCGGTGGGATTGTTCGGGTTGATGATGACGATGCCCTTGGTACGGTCGGTGATCTTGGCACGCATGTCGTCGAGGTCCGGGTACCAATCGGACTGCTCGTCGCAGGTGTAATGCACGGCGGTGCCACCGGCCAGGTTGACGCAGGCGGTCCAGAGCGGATAGTCGGGGCTCGGTACGAGCACTTCGTCGCCGTTGTCGAGCAGCGCCGACATGCTCAGGTTGATCAGCTCGCTCACGCCGTTGCCCGTGTAGATGTCCTCGATGCCCACGTTCGGCAGCCCCTTGATCTGCGCGTACTGCATGATGGCCTTGCGCGCCGAGAACAGGCCCTTGGATGCCGAGTACCCCTCGGAGTCGGTGAGCTGCTGGGACATGTCGTAGATGACCTCGTCCGGCGTGCGGAACCCGAAGGGAGCCGGGTTGCCGATGTTGAGCTTGAGCACGTGGGTGCCGGCGGCCTCCATGCGTGCCGCCTCGTCGACGACGGGACCGCGGACGTCATAAAGGACGTTGTCGAGTTTGGTGGATTTGCTGAACGTGCGCATGGACGCTCCTTCATGGGTGGATTGGTCGGTGACGGATGAGGGCACATCAAGGAAGGACGGGTTCTGGACATCGCCCACGAATCCTTCGGCGAGGTTCTCGACCGGCGCGTCGGCATCGGTCGTGGAGGGCATCCCCTCCGGAGGTTCAACGGGACCTTCGGTACGGTTCAATGAACGGTCGGTCTTGAACGAGTCGAGGGGCACCACGTGGTCGTTGATGGGGACGTCATAGCCCTCGAGCCATTGCACATTGACCCCGAGCACGGCCGCCAGGAAGGCGGCGATCTCGGCGCGGGGCCTCGTCTTGCCGCTCACGTACTGGCTGATGTGGCTCTTGCCGAGCTTGACGTCGCGCTCCTGCGCGGCATGGACGAAATCGATTTGCTTGATGCCGCGCAGCTGCATCGCCTCGTTGAGACGATCCGCGAACGTTGCCGTCATCATGGCCTCCCCTATTCAATGGTTCAACAACGGTCCCCACTGTACTCCCACCTTTGAACTTACAAGTTCAAATATTCCATATGATGAATCAAGATTGAACTCTTGATGTTGAACCGAAAGAAACAAAACCTGAATGGTTCAACGAAGTTCAAAATAGTTCAACTTGAATACAAGAGGCGGTTCAATGAAGTTCAATTATGAAAGACGGTTGGAACGAAGCCAATCACATATGGTACGGAGAACTTGTATGGAACAGATCCCCCCCACTCCCTAAATTGAACTCTAAATTGAACTACGGATTGAGTGATGTATGTGGACACCAAAGTTCAATTCAATATATTGAACTCTTGAACGTGTTGGCCATGGGTTCAATGCAGGAGATGCCGTTCGATCCATTGGGCGACGCCGTCCTCGTTGTTGCTGGGCGCCACCTCGTCGGCGATGGCGAGGACCTGTGGGTTCGCGTTGGCGACGGCGACGCCGGTGCCCGCGAGCTCCATCATGTCGATGTCGATGACATCGTCACCGAAGGCGATGGCGTCATCGGGGTCCACTCCCCACGCGTCGCACAGCAGCCGTGTGGTGTATCCCTTGTTGGCGCGCGGCTCCATGAGCATCCACATGGAGCCTTCCGACACCTGGATGGCGAAGTCGTCGGGGATGAGACCGCGCAGCGTTTCCTCCTGGCCCGGCTTGGGGAACACGATGACCTTGTCTGCGGTGCCGTCGGGGATGTCGGTGAAGTCGGAGAAACGCCAGGTCTGCGTGGTCCAGTATTTCGTCACGTCGAAGTTGGTGTAGCGCACATCGTCCATGACGACGCCGATCTCCACGTCGTCGACCGCCTCCGTGATGGTCCGGCACAGTTCGGCCGCCTTGGCCGAGGGGAAACCGATCCGGCGAAGGTGCGCGTCGGCGTCGTGGTTCGTGCCGGTGAGCGACGCGAAATCGGAGTGCGCGGGATCGAGGTCGACGAGCGCGCCGTTGAGGTAGATGCAGGCGTCGGCGTGGAGCGCGCGGACCATGGACAGGCCCGTGCTCACCGGCCGTGCGGTGGCCACGGCGAAGCGCACGCCCTGCGCGCGCAACCGTTCGACGGTCGCCAGGGTGCGCGCGCCGAGCGCGCGTTCCTCGAAGACGGGTGCGTCGTGCAGCAGGGTGCCGTCCAGGTCGGCCACTACCACTGGTGCGTTCATGGATGGATGCTCCTCTCCCCCGTCGCCCATGCGGGCTCCGGGGCCATACGGGTCGGTTGTGCGCATACGAAAAATCCCATGGCCCCTTCGTCGGGTCCATGGGATGGGTCCTGCCTGGGTCAGGCGATGCCGAACTTGGTGAACAGGCCGAGCGTGATGATGATGGCCACCCAGATGAGGGCGATGATCACGGTCCAGCGGTTCAGGTTCTTCTCGGCGACGCCGGACGAACCCGCGTTCTGGGTCAGGCCTCCGCCGAACATGTCGGACAGGCCGCCGCCCTTGCCCTTGTGCATGAGGATGAGCAGGGTCAGGATCAGGGACAGCACGACCAGCACGATCTGCAGGATCAGCGTAACAACGGACACTCGGGAACCTCCAAAACTTGTTTTTCCATGTACCACCATAGCATATGGCGGTGAAAAAGTCGCCTCATCGGTGTGAAGATGTCGTGGCCAAAGTCTCCATGCAGATCTTCGTGAGCTCGTCGACGTGCAGGGCGGCGCCGCCGATGAGGAAGCCGTCGACGTCGGGCTGTTCGATGAGTTCCACCGCGTTGCGGGAGGTGACCGAACCGCCGTACAGGACACGCACGGTGCGTGCGACGTGGTCGTCGAAACTGGAGCGCAGGTCCTCGCGGAAGGCGTGGGCTGCGTCCTGGGCGGACTGGGGCGTGGCGACCAGGCCGGTGCCGATGGCCCAGACGGGTTCGTAGGCGATGATGAGGCGCGCGGCCTCCTCGTCGGACAGATCACGGGTGACGTCGTGCACCTGGCCGACGGCGAAGTCGAGCTCGATGCCCTTGCGACGTTCCTCGAGGCTCTCGCCCACGCACAGGATGGGCTGCATGCCGGCGGCCAGCACGGCGCGCACCTGGTCGACGATGTTGGCGTCGTCCTCGGGATGGTACTTGCGGCGTTCCGAATGGCCCACGATGACGTAGCTGCAGCCCAGGCGCGCGATCATGTCCGCGGACACGTCGCCGGTGAAGGCGCCCTGCGAGGTGACGGACACGGTCTGGGCGCCGTAGCGGATCTTGAGGTTGTCCGATTCGACGAGCACCTGGACGCTGCGCAGGGAGGTGAAGGACGGGAACAGCGCGACCTCGCAGCGGCCGAAGTCGAAATGGCGTGCCCGCAGGTTCCGGGAGAAGCGCTGGATGAAGGCGGTGGCCTTGAGATGGTCGAAGTTCATCTTCCAGTTGCCGGCGACCATGGGTATGCGTGACGATGCCATTGGTGAATAGTCCCTAGGACGAGTTGGATGCGTATATGGTGGCCGGCGCCGCCGCCGGTGGAGATGTGCGAGAAGCCGTCCTCCGGGAAGCCGAGGTTGCGCACCGCGGCCGCGGAGTCGCCGCCGCCGACGATGGTGAAGGCGCCGTTCTCGGTGGCGTCCACGAGGGCCTGCGCCACGGCGCGGGTGCCGTTGGCGAAGGCCGGGACCTCGAACACGCCCATCGGGCCGTTCCACACCACGGTCTTGGAGTCCACGATCTTGTCGTGGAAGAGCTTGCAGGACTCCGGGCCGATGTCCAGGCCCATCATGTCGGACGGGATCTGGTCAGCGGGCACGACCTTCGGGTCGATCGGGGTATCACCGGCTGGGAAGCCCTTGTTGACGACGATGTCCACGGGCAGCACGAGCTCGACGCCGTTCTTGGCGGCCGTCTCGATGTAGCCCTTGACGGTGTCGATCTGGTCCTCCTCGAGCAGGGAGGTGCCGACCTCGTAGCCCTTGGCCTTGAGGAAGGTGAACACCATGCCGCCGCCGATGACGAGGCGGTCGGCCTTGTCGAGCAGGTTCTCGATGACGCCGAGCTTGTCGGAGACCTTGGAGCCGCCGAGCACGACGGTGAAGGGACGCTCCGGGTCCTCGGTGGCCTTGGACAGCGCCTTGACCTCCTTCTCGACGAGGCGGCCGGCCGCGGTGGGCAGGTCGGCGGCGACGTCGTAGTCGGAGCCCTGGGCGCGGTGGACCACGCCGAAGCCGTCGGAGACGAAGGCGTCGCCGAGGGCGGCGATCTTCTTGGCGTAGGCGGCGCGCTCGGCGTCGTCCTTGCTGGTCTCCTCCGGGTTGAAGCGCACGTTCTCGAGCAGCACGACGTCGCCGTCCTTCATGGCGGCGACCTTGGCCTGGGCGTCCGGGCCGTAGGTGTCATCGGCGAGCACGACGTCGCAGCCGAGCAGTTCGCTCAGGCGCTTGGCGACGGGCGCCAGGGACAGTTCGGGGACGACCTTGCCCTTCGGGCGGCCGAGGTGGGCCATGAGGATGACCTTGGCGCCGTCCTTGCGCAGTTTCTCGATGGTCGGCAGGGCGGCCTTGATGCGGCCGTCATCGGTGATGGTCGTACCGTCGAGCGGGACGTTGAAGTCGGCGCGCACCAGTACGCGCTTGCCCTTGAGGTCTCCCAGATCCTTGAGTGTCTTCATCGCATTGATCCTTTCTCGGGGCCGGACGCGGACCGGTCCCCTGGCTTACTTGGACAGCCAGTTACGCATCTTAGCGGCACGGGCGGTCGCATGGGTCGTTCACCCGCCGTAAAGGCGGCCGGACGGGTCAGTCGCCGTTGCCCTCGCGTTCCTTGCGCACCTTGTCGGCCAGCTGCAGCAGGCGGCGGATGCGGCCGGCCACGGCGTCCTTGGTGATGGGCGGTTCCGCCAGGCGTCCGAGCTCCTCGAGGGAGGCGTCGCCGTGGTCGAGGCGCAGCTGGCCGGCGGCCTTGAGGTTCGGCGGGATGTCGTCGCCGAGCGTCTCGAAGGCGGCGCGCACCTTCTCGCACGCCTCCGCGGCGGCCTTGGCGCTGCGGCGCATGTTGGCGTCGTCGAAATTGGCCAGGCGGTTGGCCTTGCCGCGGGCCTCGCCGTCGGAGCGCTTGCCGGTCCATTCGCGCGCCGAGCGCGGCGCGCCCATGAGGATGAGCATGCGTTCGATGGCGTCCGGGTCCTGGAGGGTCACGCGCCTGGAGCTGCGCACCTGGCGGGGCCGGGCGCTGATGCCCAGGCGGCGGGCGGTGCTGGTCAGGGCGATGGCCGCCTCGTCCGAGGGGCACACGATCTCCAGGTAGCTGGCCTTGCCCGGGTCGGACAGACTGCCGTGGGCCAGGAACGCGCCCCTCCAGATGCCCTTGACCTGGGCGATGTTGCCGTTGGTCAGTTTGGCGGGCAGCCCGGCCACGGGCTGGTGGCGCTGGCGGTCGAGCAGGCCGGTCTGCAGGGCCAGCGCCACGCCGCCGCGTTCGACGATGACCGCGTAGCGGCGCACGGGGCCGTTGGGGGTGTTGCGTTCCAGGGCGGTGAGCATGGCGTCGTGGCCATAGAGCATCCTGATGGCCTGCTGCAGCCAGCGTGCCGCGTCAGGGGAATCGAACTGGGCCTGGACGATGATGTTGCGCTGGGCCTTGCGCAGTCCGCCACCGTACCGGAGCATGGCCGCGACCTGCGCCTTCTGCACCGCGGGCATCTCGCCGTCGATCTGGGACAGTTCGCTTTTGACCTCGTCGAGAAGAGCCAAAGGATCCTCCTGTTCATGTTCATGCTCGTGCTCGTGAACGAAATGCGGCGTGTCGCGTAGGACCACCGAGCTTCCGTGATACCGAATCAGGTGGACAACACGTCGGATGGGTTGACGACTTGACAAATCACGGGAGATGTGCTCTCCCGACTGGATTTTGAGGGTGCGGACGGGCTCAGGCGTGGCGTCCGAGCTCGCGGGCGGAGACGGTCACGGACAGTCCGTGCGCCCGCAAGCGCTCGGCGAGGGCCTCGCTCATGGCGACGGAACGATGCTGGCCGCCGGTGCAGCCGATGGCGATGGTCACATAATGCTTGTCCTCCTGCGCGTAGCCGCGGATGGCGATGCGGATGGCCTGCTCGTAGGCGTCCAGGAAATCGCTGGCGCCTTGGCTGGAGAGCACGTAGTCGCTCACCGGGGTGTCCAGGCCGTTGAGCTCGCGCAGTCCGGGCACCCAGTACGGGTTGGGCAGGAACCGCACGTCGGCCACGAAATCCGCGTCGATGGGGATGCCGTACTTGAAGCCGAAGCTGAAGATGTGCACGGAGACCGTGGTCGGTCCCGAGCCCATGAGCGCGTTGTACAGTTTCGTGGACAGCTGGTGGATGCTCAGGTGCGAGGTGTCGATGACGATGTCGGCGCGGTCCTCGATGTTCTCCAGCAGCTCGCGTTCCTCGTGGATGCCGTCGATGAGCCGGTTGCCCTCCTGCAGCGGGTGGGGGCGGCGCACTGATTCGAAGCGCTTGACGAGCACCTCGTCGTCGGCGTCGAGGTACAGGATGCGGGTGCGCACCCCCAGGTCGTCTAGGGGGGAGAGGACGGCGTTGAGGTCGGCGAAGTAGTCGCGGGACCTCGCGTCGACCACGGCGGCGAGCTTGTGCACGCCGTTGGGGTTGGCGGTCATCATGTCCACCATGGGCACCATGAGCTGCGGGGGCATGTTGTCCACGACGTACCAGCCCATGTCCTCGATGCTGTGGGCGGCCGTGGACCGTCCGGCGCCGCTCATGCCGGTGATCAGCATCACCTCGAAGCCCTCGGCGGGCGCGCTCGCGTGGACGGCGTCCGCCGTTGCCTTGTCCTGCGTCTGCTGGCTCACAGTGCCTCCTCCAATGCGCGGCCCATGGCCGCTTCCAACTCAGGGTGCCGCGGCGCGTCGTGCAGGGAATCGAACCGCGTGCCGGCGCCCATGCCCGTCATGAGCATGACCTGCGCCACCGCTTGGTACAGTAACATCCACTGGCCACCGATGGCCTGTCCGCCCAGCGCGTGCCACGTGTCCATCAGCGCGGTGGGCCTGGGATCGTAGACGACGTCCAGCAGCGTGCCGCGCACGGGGCGCGCGTCCGCCGCCAGGCGCCGCGCGAACGGGTCGGCGCCGTGGCCGGGAATGGTGTTGACGGCCAGGTCCGCCAGCGCGCACGCCCCGGCGGCGGCGTCGAGCGGCACGACCGTCAGGCGCATGCCGTGGCGGCGTGCGAAGTCCTCCATGCCGGTGGTGCGTTCGGGACGGCGCGCGCCCACGGTGACTTGGGTGACGCCGCCCATCATGGCGTAGGCGGCGAGGGCGCTCATGGCGGTGTTGCCGTTGCCGAGGATGACGGCGCGGCCGCCCGGCCACGCGGCACCGTGCTCCCCGAAGGCGCGCGCGATGCCGTACACGTCCGTGTTGGCCAATGCCAGGCGCGGAGCGCCCGTCGCGTCCCAGTCGAACGTGACGGTGTTGGCCACACCCAGTTCGCGCGCCCACCGGTTGGCGGGGGCGCCATGGGCCATCACGGTGCGTTTGAGCGGCATCGTCAGGCTCAAGCCGGCCCACGTGGGGTCGAGCCCGTCCAGGAAGGCGGCCAGCTCCTCCTCCCCCACCTCGCGTCGGTCGTATTCCCAGCCCTCCAATCCGAGCGCACGGTAGGCGGCCCGGTGCAGGACCGGAGAGAGCGAATGCGCGATGGGCCGGCCCAGGACGGCGGCGCGGCGGTGTTGCGACGGCATGGCTTCCTTTCCTCGGGACATGGGATGGCGGCCGGACATGGACCATCCATTCCACGGATCATTCAAATTATAGGTCCGACCGGCCTGCCCGGTGGGCGCGAATCTCACGCCTCCGGCCCGTCGTCCTCTTCCTCGGGGTGCAGCGCCCCGTAGATGGCCTGCGCCTTGCGCGCGCCGATGCCGTCCACCTGCTCGAGCTCGTCGGCGCTCGCCGAGCGGATGGCGCGCACGGAACCGAACGACGCCAGCAGTTTCTTCTGCAACGCGGGACCCACGCCGGGGATGTCGTCCAACGCGGAGCGCAGCGCGCCCTTGCGGCGCGCCTGGCGGTGGTAGGTGATGGCGAAGCGGTGGGATTCCTCGCGCACCCGCTGCAGCAGGTACAGTCCCTCGGAGGTGCGCGGCAGGACGATCGGGTACTCGTCGCCGGGCACCCACACCTCCTCCATCCGCTTGGCCAGGCCGCACACCGTCACGTCGGTGACACCGCAGTCCGACAACGCCTTGGCGGCGGCCACGACCTGCGGGTGGCCGCCGTCGACGACCACGAGATTGGGCTTGTACGCGAAGCGGTGCCGTTCGGCGCGCTGCTGCACGGCGTCGCCGTCCACGCCGGCCTGTTCGGCGCGCGCCTCGTTGTCCAGGCTCTCACCGGTGTCGCCGGCGACGTTGCCGTGGCGGAAGCGACGCGTGAGCGTCTCGTACAGGGCGCTCAGGTCGTCGAGGGCACCCTTGCCGTCCTCGCCGCGGATCGCGAAGCGACGGTATTCGGATTTCTTGGCGACGCCATCCTCGAACACCACCATCGACGCCACCTGGAAGGCGCCCCCCACGGTGTTCGAGATGTCGTAGCATTCGATGCGCAACGGCGCCTGGTCCATCCCCAGCGCGTCGGCGACCTCGTTCATCGCCTGCGTGCGCGCCCCGATGTCGCTGATACGGCTCATCTTGCTGCGCTGCAACGCCTGCGCGGCGTTCTGGTCCGCGCGTTCCATGAGCTGGCGCTTGGCGCCGCGCTGTGGCACATCGATCGACACGGCCGCGCCGCGCAGCCCCGTCAGCCACGCCGCGAGGGCCTCGGCGCGCGCCGGCGCCACCGGCACGAGCACCTGCCGCGGGATCGGCGCGATCGGTTCCAGCAGGTCCGCGCGGCCTGTCTGCTCGCGACGCTCGTTGCGCGCGCGCGTCGCCTGCGCGCGCGCCTGCGCGTCCGTCGCCGTCACCTGCTGCGTGGGCGCCAACGCGTTGCGCCGCTCGCTGACCCGCGCCGCCGTCGCGTTGGCG
>JAXJQE010000178.1:0-8791 GCA_036311305.1 Bifidobacterium sp. | reverse complement strand
CGTTGACGTCGTTCTCCACGCGCACGGGCAGCCCCGTGCGCCGCTCCACCTCGGCGCGCAGCGCCACGTGGGCGACGCCGAGGTTGGCGATGTCGCGCACGTCGCCGTCGTCGGACACGGTGCCGGGGGTGCCGATGCCGATGGCGCGCGCCTCCGCGGTGCCGGCGACGTCCCCGGCCAGCGCGTCGCACAGCCCGGTGATGGCGCGCACGAGCGGGCGCGCGCCGTGGGGCGCGCTCACCTCGCGCGAGGCGATGGTGTGCGGGGTGCCGTCGGGGTCGGTGGTGACGGCGACGCCGGCGATGGTGGTGCCGCCGACGTCGATGCCGAGGGTGCAGCCCGGCGGCGTGGGGACCGGATGAACGACGGTGTCCATGGGAACTCCTTAGGCAGGATGGGGGAGCGCGGCGGCGTCGTTGCCGTCGCGCGGGGAGGGTGGGGAGCGGTGGGCGGCGGTCAGTCGCCCGGGTCGGTGCGTTGGCGGATGGTGGGCACGAGCGCGCGGATCACGTCGATGGCCTGGCCGCGCAGGGAGGCGTCGGAGCCGACCTGGCAGCGGTGCAGGAGGGGCGCGTCGTGCACGTGCGGCGTGTTCATGGCGGCGCTCAGCTCGCCGCGCATGCCGTCGAGGAACGCCTCGCCGACGATGTCCGGCGGGGCGTCGATGGCGACGTCGTGCAGGTTGAGCAGGCCCAGGGAGACGGCCATGACGCGGCCGAGCAGCTGGCCCGCGCCGGTGAGGATGTCGAGGCGCGCGGTCGGGTCGGCGGCGATCTGCGCGTACAGGTTGGTGGTGGACAGGTACGCCTCGACGCAGCCGCGCTTGCCGCAGCCGCAGTCGGGGCCGGTGGGGTCCACGCTGATGTGGCCGATCTCGCCGGCCATGAAGTCCTGGCCGGTCACGATCTGCCCGTTGACGCACAGCGCGGCGCCGACGTCGGCGCTGATGCGGATGAGCATGGAGTTCGCGGAGCCCTCGCCGAAGAAGCGTTCCGCCAGGAGCGCCGCGTTCGTGGCGTTGCCGACGATGACGGGGATGTCGAGCGACTCCTCGAGCCTCTGGCGGGCCGGGAAGTCGCTCCAGCCGAGGTACACGGCGTGCACGACGGTGCCCTGCGTGTCCACGATGCCGGGGACCGCGAGGCCGAGGCCGAGGATGTCGTGGCCACCGGCCTGCTCCTTGAGCTGGGCGCAGAGGCGTTCGACGTCGGCGAAGTCGACGTGGTCGGCGTCGTTGGGGATCTCGGCGCGGTTCACGATGCGGCCGCACAGGTCGATGAGGGCGCCCTTGAGGATGTAGGGTTCGGAGAGGTCCACGGACAGCACGCGCCAGTGGGCGGTGTCGATGCCGAGCACCATGGAGCGCTTGCCGCGCCCGGTGCGGGTGTCCTCGCCGATCTCGCGCACGATGCCCTCCTGGAGCATCTCGCCGGTCACCTCGGTGGCCGCCATGCGCGAGATCCCGAGCTGCCGGCCGATCTCGCTGCGCGTCATGGTGTTGGCGGGGAACAGCAGGTCGAACGCGGCCATGATGTTGTTCGCGCGGATGTCCGCCGGGGTGGAGGTGGTGCGTGTCGCCATGGTGCGCTCCTTCATGCCGGAATCCTGGGCTGGCTGGTGGTCGTTGCTTTTCATTGTAAACCGTAGGACCAATAATTGTCATCTTTGTATACAAAATGTTTTCGCTGGGTGAACGGCTCGAATCGTCGGCAAATCACAATCGGATTGGCGGGTGATTCACAGATTTTGTCAAGCGTCAGTCGATGGACCTCCCTGGAATTGTCCGGGGTCCTCGGCCGGGGTGTCGGCGAAGTTGAGGAACGTGTTGCCGCGCCACGTGACGCGCGAGCCGGCCGGGTGCCAGTCCGTGCGCCGCGGGGCGCCACCGCGCGCCACGAAGAGGTTGTCCTCGATGGTGGCGGCGCCGTCGGCGCGGTCGAGCCTGAGCGGGTCGGCGCCCTCGGGCAGCACGAAGGCGTTGCGGCGCACCAGCGCGTCGGGGTTGCGCGGGATGTCGACGGCGCCCATGGCGTCGTCGACGGCCACGTTGTCCTCGAACACCGAGTTGACCGCGCACTCGTTGCAGAACATGACCGTGCCGCCCGAGTTGCCTTCCGAGTAGTTGTGCCGGTAGACGGTGCCGTCGCCGTAGTCGGCGTCCCACGCCTGCCCGTCGCCGTTGCCGCGGCCCGCGTTGCGCGTGCCGATGGCGCGGTTGAGCTTGAAGAGCGCGTCCTTGCAGCGCCACGGCCAGATCGCGGCGGCGACGCGGTCCGCGGCCGTCGCCGTGTACACGTCGTCGTGGATGTACCACGCCGCGTCGCGCGCGGTGTTGGCGCGCACGAGCGGGCGCAGGCAGTACATGACGGTGATCGCGTCGCCGCCGGCGCGCGTCACCGTGTTGCCCTCGACGAGCATGTCGGTGGCGCCGTAGCGCGCCAGCACGGCGTCGTCGATGGTGCCGTCGCCGTAGTCGAAGCGGTTGGTGAACGCGCCGCGCGCGTCGCGTTGCCCGCGGTCGATGGCGTTGAGGTAGGCGGTGTAGCCGACGGTGATGCCCCAGCGGGTGGTGCGCTCGACGACGTTGTCCAGCATGCGCACGCGCTCGAAGCGCGCCACGGGGCGCGCGTCGAGGTCCGGCGCGGGGCCGGAGCCCGCGGGCAGGTGCGCGTTGAAGTAGATGCCGCCGTTGGCCAGGTGCTTGTCGTAGACGTTGCCCTCCACGTCGTGCACGTGCAGGCGCTCGACGGTGACGCCGCGCATGGTGCCGCGCTCCTGGGCGATGGCGGCCAGGCCGGTGCGGTCGCGGGCGCCGCGCGCGTTGAACGCCGGCGCCTCGCCGGGCGTGCGCCGGTTGGACAGCTCCAGGTCGCGCACGGTGACGTGCGAGACGTCCATGAGCAGCAGGGCCGTGGAGACCTCGCCGCTCGAGCGGTGCGGCGAGCCGCCGATGGGCGCGCCGTAGTCCTCGTGCCACAGGCCCGCGCCGTCGGCGGCGATGTGGGGGAGGGGCCGGGCCGGGTCGCCGTAGGCGCCGATGGTGATGGGCGCGTCCGGCGAGCCGGCGCAGTCCGCCAGGTGCAGCGCCTCGCCGTGCCAGGTGCCGCCGCGCTCGAGGAGCACGGCGTCGCCGGGGCCGGGGCGCAGGGCCTTGGCGCGCGCCAGCGTGCGCCAGGCCCGTTCGGGGGAGGTGCCGGCGGCGTTGTCGTCGCCGGTGGGGGACAGGAAGTAGGTGACCATGATACGCTCCGCGTCGAGTCGTCCAGTCGTGTTGATGTGTCCTATCATAACTGCCAAACGTCAATGGTCAAATCAAAAGGGAAATGCCGTGTTAACGTTGGAAATACTTGATTTTATGAGTGTTTATCGCTGTGAGTGAACTGCAAACGTAAGCGAAATTGACAAATTCGTGGAGTGGCTTTACAGTGAATGGCATCGCCACAAGGCCGTGGCGGAAGGACCATACCAAGAAGGTCTCAGTTACATCTCACAAAGGAGAGAGATATGAACTGGCACAAGCGTTGCATGGCGGCCATCGCCATGGTCGGAGCACTCGGCATGGCGCTCGCGGGCTGCGGCTCGGGCTCCACGTCTTCCTCGGACTCCTCCTCGTCCTCGTCGGGCGGCAAGGTGGAGCTCACCTACATCCACCGCCTGCCGGACAAGTCCGGCATGACCACGGTCGAGCAGATCGTGGACCAGTGGAACAAGGCCAACCCCAACATCCAGGTCAAGGCGATCCACTTCAACGGCAACGCCTCCGACCTCATCACCAAGCTCGAGACCGACGTCAAGGCCGGCAACGCCGCCGACATGGCGCAGGTCGGCTACGCCGAGCTGCCCGAGGTGTACACCAAGGGCATCCTCGAGGACGTGACCAGCGAGGCCGACCAGTACAAGAAGGACTTCGCATCCAGGCCGTTCGAGCTCATGGGCATCGACGGCAAGATGTTCGGCCTGCCGCAGGACACCGGCCCGCTCGTCTACTTCTACAACAAGACGGAGTTCGACAAGCTCGGCCTCACCGTCCCCAAGACGCAGGACGAGCTGATCGCCACCGCCAAGAAGGCCGCCGAGAAGGGCAAGTACATCATGAGCTTCCAGGCCGACGAGGCCGGCAACATGCTCTCCGGCCTGTCCGGCGCCTCCGGCTCCTGGTACAAGGTCGTGGACAACGCCTGGAAGGTGGACACGGACACCTCCGGCTCCAAGGCCGTCGCCAAGGTGTACCAGCAGCTGCTGGACGACAAGGCCGCCACCACGAACCCGCGCTGGGACCCGTCGTTCGATGCCTCGCTGCAGAAGGGGGAGCTCATCGGCACCATCGGCGCCGCCTGGGAGGCCCCGCTGCTCATGGATTCCATCGGTGACAGCGGCAAGGGCCAGTGGCGCGTCGCGCAGATCGGCGACTGGTTCGACAACGGCGAGAAGACCGGCCCCGACGGCGGCTCCGGCGTCGCCGTGCTCAAGGGCTGCGAGCACCCGGCCGAGGCCATGAAGTTCCTCGACTGGTTCAACACCCAGATCGACGCGCTGACCACCCAGGGCCTCGTGGTGGCCGCCACCACCGGCACCGCGAAGACCCCCGTCCAGCTGGTCCGAGTTCTACGGCGGCCAGGACGTCATGAAGGAGTTCGCCACCGCCAACGCCAACATGGGCGAGTTCTCCTACATCCCGGGCTTCTCCTCGGTGGCCACCGCCATGAAGGAACAGGTCTCCAAGGTCGCCGCCGGCAGCGCGAAGGCGGAGAGCATCTTCACCACCGCGCAGACCGCGTCGATCGACGCCCTCAAGGACTACGGACTGTCCGTGGCGCAATGACACGAGGGGCCCGGACGGTGATCTCCTGATCGACACCATGCCTGTCCGGACCCCTTCCCTTTCCCTCGTTCCCTTCCTTCCTTTCCTCTCCGGCCGATCCCGCCCCTCCCGTCCGCCCCGCGCGGGGGAGGGGCCGGGGCCGACCGTACCCACTCTTTTGCTAAGGACACTACGATGACTGCCATCACCTCCTCATCGATCCAGGCCGAGGCGCTCGAACAGGACAGGAGCGGCAAGCTCGACAAGCGCGGCTCCGAGGGCCCCCTGCCCACCGCCTCCGCTGACCAGCCTCGGCGCAAGCGCAAGGCGCTCTCCCCGGCCGCGAGGCGCGAGGAGCGCACCGGCTGGCTGTTCATGCTCCCCTTCGTGCTGCTCTTCCTGCTCGTCTTCATCTTCCCGATCGTCTACGCCATCTACTCGAGCTTCTTCCAGCAGGTCGCCACCGGCGGCGGCGCGTACGGCGGCGGCGAACTGGTCAACAAGTTCGTCGGCCTCGAGAACTTCAAGTACGTGATCACCTCCGGCGCCTTCTGGGCCGGCATGGGCAGGGTCCTGCTCTACACCGTCATCCAGGTGCCCGTCATGATCATCGCCGCGCTGGCGCTCGCCATGCTGCTCGACTCCATGGTCGTCAAGCACATCGCCGGCTTCCGCCTGGGCTACTTCCTGCCCTACGCCATCCCCGGCGTGATCGCCTCGATCATCTGGGTGTACCTGTACAACGGGCAGATCTCGCCGATCGTCAAGGGCCTGGCGGCCCTGGGCATCAACGTGGACTTCTTCTCCAGCAACGTCGTGCTCGCCTCCATGGCCAACATCACCACCTGGACCTTCACCGGCTACAACATGCTCATCTTCCTGTCCGCCCTGCAGGCGATCCCCCACGAGCTGTACGAGGCGGCGCGCATCGACGGCGCCACCAACTGGCAGATCGCCATCCACGTCAAGCTGCCGAACGTGCGCGGCGCGGCCCTGCTGGCCATGCTGATGTCCATCGTCGGCACCATCCAGCTGTTCAACGAGCCGCAGGTCATGCAGACCGCCGACCCCGGCATCTCCTACTCCTACACCCCCATGATGATGGCCTACAACACCTCGCGCGGCTTCCTGAGCCCCAAGGGCGACGGGCCGTCCAACGCCATCGCCATCGTCATGGCCGTCATCGCGGGCCTGCTCGCCATGGCCTACGCCTTCGTCGAAAGGAAGGTGAACGAGGAATGACCTCCACCACCCGTGACCCGCTGGGCAACCCCGTCAAGGACGAGCTGGCCGAACCCAAGCGCCTGCGCCGCTTCTGGCGCAACCCCTGGAGCGCCGAGCGCCGCGCGGACCGCATCCGCGAGCGCCACGAGAACGACCTGCCGCGCTCCATGCGCGCCTCGAAGGTCTCCAAGACGGTGACCATCATCATCCTGGTGGCCACGCTCATCTACTTCCTGTTCCCGATCTTCTGGGCGGTCATCGCCTCCACGAAGACCCCCTCCCAGCTCACCGGCAGCAACGGCCTATGGTTCGCGGTGCCGCTGAGCCAGCTGCCCGACGCCATCGCGAACAACTACGCGACGCTGCTCGGCTGGACGCGCGAAAACTTCTGGCGCTGGGTGGGCAACTCCCTGCTCTACTCCTCCGTCTCCGCGCTGATCGGCACCATCGTCTCCGTGATGGCCGGCTACGCCACCGCGAAGTTCAACTTCCGCGGCAAGGGCATCACCATCGGCGTCATCATGGCCGCCATGCTCATGCCCGCCACGCTGCTGACCATCCCGCAGTACGCCATCTTCAACGCGATCCACCTGGACAACACGATGCTCGCGGTCATCATCCCCTGCTGCGTCTCGCCGTTCGGCTTCTTCCTGGGCCGCGTGTACGCGCAGAGCTCGGTGCCCAATGAGCTGCTCGAGGCGGCGCGCATCGACGGCGCCGGCGAGGCCAGGATCTTCTTCACCATGGTGCTGCGCCTGCTGGCCCCGGCCATGGTCACGATCTTCCTGTTCATGTTCGTGGCCACCTGGAACAACTTCCTGCTGCCGCTCATGATGCTCTCCAGCGAGAACCTCTACCCGGTGACCCTCGGCCTGTACGGCATGGTCTCCCTGGCCACGTTCAACGACCGCGGCGCGCTGATGATGGGCGCCCTGATGGGCGTGCTGCCCGTCATCATCCTCTTCCTCGCCCTCCAGCGCTTCTGGCGCGCCGGCCTGGCCGCCGGCTCCGTCAAGGGCTGAGCGATCCCGCGCGGCCGGCCGCAACGGCGCGACCGGCCGCGACGCCATGCCGGGCGCGCACTCCCTGTCCGCCCCGGCATGGCCCCATCCTTCCGATCCACCCTCCATTCCACCCACGTCAACCACCACCTTCATAGGAGGACCATCATGACCCGCGACACCGGCCGCTTCACCCTGCCGAGCGAGGAGAACTTCGCCGACGAGACCGCCAGGCTCGCCGCCCTGTGGGGCGCCGACGCCATCCGCAACTCGGACGGCACCCAGCTCGACGACGCCGTGCTCGCCCTGGGCAAGCGCATCTACAGCGCCTATTTCCCCACCCGCGCCCACAACGAGTGGATCAGCCTGCACATGGACGAGACCCCGCAGGTCTACCTGCTCACCGACCGCGTCCTGGCCGAGGACGGCACGGTCGACATCCCGCTCATGGCCTCCTTCTACGCCGAGCAGCTCCAGCCCAACCGCGACGCCGACCCGAAACGCTACTGGGAGGTGCGCGACCGCACCTCCGGCGAGGTCGTCCCCACCGACCGCTGGGAGTACGACCCGGCCACCGACACCGTGCGCGTGACGGACGCCGAGCCGATGCACGAGTACACGGCCACGTTCCTCGCCTACATCATCTGGGACCCGGTGGAGATGTACAACCACCTGACCAACGACTGGGGCGACAAGGAGCACGAGATCCCCTTCGACATCTACCACCGCGCCACCCGCCAGTTCGTCTTCGACACCTTCGAGCGCTGGCTCAAGGACAACCCCGCCACCGACGTCGTGCGCTTCACCACCTTCTTCTACCAGTTCACGCTGCTGTTCGACCAGCGCCACCGCGAGAAGGTCGTCGACTGGTTCGGCTGCGCGTGCACCGTCTCCCCGCAGGCCCTGGACGACTTCGAGACCGAGTACGGCTACCGCCTGACGCCCGAGGACTTCGTCTCCGAGGGCTCCTACAACTCCGCCTGGCGCATCCCCGGCAAGCCGCAGCGCGACTGGATCGCGTTCCTGACCACCTTCGTGCGCGCCAACGTCAAGCGCCTCGTGGACCTCACGCACGCCGCCGGCAAGGAGGCGATGATGTTCCTGGGCGACCAGTGGATCGGCACCGAGCCGTACATGCCCGGCTTCGCCGACCTCGGCCTGGACGCCGTGGTCGGCTCCGTGGGCGACGGCACCACGCTGCGCATGATCTCGGACATCCCCGGCGTGCGCTACACCGAGGGCCGCTTCCTGCCGTACTTCTTCCCCGACACCTTCCACGAGGGCAACGACCCGAGCATCGAGGCGCTCGACAACTGGCGCAAGGCGCGGCGCGCCATCCTACGCAGCCCCGTGGACCGCATGGGCTACGGCGGCTACCTGTCGCTGGCGGCGAAGTTCCCGAAGTTCGTGGACACCGTCACCGGCATCGCCGACGAGTTCCGCGACATCCACGCGCGCACCGGCGGCAAGGGCGCCGAGGGCGAGCTGACCGTCGCGCTGCTCAACTCGTGGGGCGCCATGCGCAGCTGGATGGCGTTCACCGTCGCGCACGCGCTGCCCAACAAGCAGACGTACTCGTACTACGGCATCCTCGAGGCGCTCTCCGGCATGCGCGTCAACGTGCGCTTCGTGAGCTTCGACGACGTGCTCGAGCGCGGCATCGATCCGGACATCGACGTCGTCATCAACGCCGGCCCCGCGGACACCGCGTTCTCCGGCGGCGACGTGTGGCGCGACCCGCGGCTCGTCGCCACGCTGCGCGCGT
>JAXJQE010000177.1:0-6562 GCA_036311305.1 Bifidobacterium sp. | reverse complement strand
ATGGTGACCGACTCGGTGTTCCCGGGCTGCGTCATCAAGTGCCGCGCCGTCGGCCTGTACCACATGGTCGACGAGGAGGGCGGCGACGACAAGGTCCTCGCCGTGCCGGACGACGTGCGTTACGACCACATCAAGGACATCGACGACGTCTCCGAGTTCCACAAGGCCGAGATCAAGCACTTCTTCGAGCAGTACAAGGCCCTCGAGCCGGGCAAGGAAGCCATGCCGGGCGACTACTGGGCCGGCGTGGACAAGGCCGAGGCCGAGATCAAGGCCGCCCGCGAGCGCCTCGCCAAGAAGCAGGCCGAGGAGCACGCCGCCGACCTCAACAACTGAGCCGGCGCCCACAGCCGTGCGGCCGATCTGCTAGGGAGTCGGCCCGCACCACACACTGGACCCCTGGTCCGCCCAAGGCGGACCAGGGGTCCAGTCGTCGTAGGAACCGGTCACGCCGGTCCATGCCCCCTACACGGCCGCGCCGGTGCGGGACCGGGCGCGGGAACCGCTCACATGAAGTACATGAACATGGCGGCGACGCCCACGGCGGCGCCGGTGAGCATCACCGGCATCAGGCCGAAGCCGAGCCACGGGGAGCGCGCGCCGTCGAGCGGCCGCGCGGTGGCGTACCAGCGCGAGTCGAGCCACGCGAACAGGGCGGCGACGACGAACACGCACGCGAGCACCGCGATGCGGGCGCCGTCGTGGCCGCTGGCCTCCTGGAACACCATCGGCAGCAGGCACCAGCCGGACGCGCAGATCGCGCAGATGCCGTCGAGGTCCATGTGCGCCATCTGCACGATCATGTCGGGGCGTTCCTTGCGCGCCATCTGGCGGATGAAGCCGGCGACGACGAGCACGACGAGCAGCGTGCCGGCGCCCGCCAGCCACCCGGCGGCCTCCAGGTACACGGGGTTGAGCCCGTGGTTGTGGCCGAGCTTCTCGAAGACGAACTTGCCGGGCGCGCTGACCGTGGCGCACACCATCGCGCACAGGCCCAGGCACGCGGCGATGACGCGGCCCGGCACGCCGTCGCGCAGCGGCGCGAAGAACGCGAACAGCACGATCATCACGGCGACGGCGAACGCGGTGAACGAGAACGTCGCGCCCGACGGGTCGCCGCTGCCGGGGATGAGCGCCAGCAGCACGAGCACGACGTAGCACACGGCCTGCGTGAGCAACGCCCAGCTCCACGGCTTGTCGGGGGCCGTGGTCCTCATGTCCGGCTGGGGCGTCGCCTGCACTTCACTCATGTTCGTCACCTTCGAACGGCCTATCACTATTGACTGAGCATCCATGGTAGTCCCCGCCGCGCACATCGCACGCCCGCGCGGCCGTCCGCTCAGCGGAACGCCGTGCGAACGGTGGCAGGCCGAGCGACTACACTATGGCCGAAACGGGCGATGCCCGCGCGCACGCCTGCCGAACGACATCACAAGGGGGACCATGGTGACCGACCTGACGCTGATGACTTTCTCACCTGACCCCGCGTCCGTGCTCCCCTCCCTCGCCCTGCTGTCCCACCGCGTGCGCGTCCTGCCGATGGACGCGGCGAGCCTGGTGAAGATGCCGGAGAACACCATCCTGTTCCTCGACGCGCGCGACGACCTGGCGACCGCGAAGACGCTGTGCCGCCTCGTGCACGCGTCTGGACTGTCGACGCCGATCGTGCTCATCCTGACCGAGGGCGGCTTCACCGTCGTCAACGCCGAGTGGGGCGTGACCGACGTCGTCGTGGCGACCGCCTCCCCCGCCGAGGTCGAGGGCCGCTTGCGGCTCGTCAGCGAGCGCGGCGCGTTCCTGCCGGCCGACGCGCGCGGCGGCGCGTCGGCGCCCGATCCGCAGGAGGAGGGCCTCATCCGTTCCGGCGACCTCGTCGTGGACACGAACGGCTACACCGCGAACCTGCGCGGCATCCCGATCGACCTGGCGTACAAGGAGTTCGAGCTGCTCAAGTATCTGGTGCAGCACCCGGGGCGCGTGTTCACGCGCGCGCAGCTGCTGCAGGAGGTGTGGGGCTACGACTACTACGGCGGCACGCGCACCGTCGACGTGCACATCCGCCGCCTGCGCGCCAAGCTCGGCGGCGAGTACGAGCACGTCATCGGCACCGTGCGCAACGTCGGCTACCGCTTCGACCCCCCGGAGGAGAACGCCGAACAGGACAAGGCGAAGGCCAAGGCCAGCCCGAAGAAGGGCTGAGCGTCGCGTTATCCTTGTGGCGTCGACGCACGTCGACGCGAGGCAAGGAGGCGGCCATGGCCAGGAGGGAATCCAGGAAGGCGCGGCTGGCGCGCATGCACGAGGAGTACCGGACCCTGTGCGAGTTCATCCCGGTCGTCAAGTGCCAGCTCGACTTCCACAACCCCTACGAACTGATCGTGTGCACCGTGCTGAGCGCCCAGTGCACGGACAAGCGCGTCAACGAGACCACGCCGGAGCTCTTCGGCGCCTACCCCACCCCGGAAGCCCTGGCGGACGCGGTCCTCGAGGACGTCGAGGAGATCATCAGGCCCTTGGGCTTCTACCACGTCAAGAGCGAGCACATCATCGCCCTGGCGCGCGGGATCGTCGAGCAGTACGGCGGAGAGGTCCCGCACACCATGGAGGAACTGACCACGCTGCCCGGCGTGGGCCGCAAGACCGCGAACGTCGTGCTGGGCAACGCGTTCGGCATCCCCGGCTTCCCCGTGGACACGCATGTCATCCGCGTGACCGGCCGCCTGCGCTGGCGCGACGACTGGGACAAACCGAACCCGGACCCCGAGAGGATCCACGACGAGATCACCGCCTGCTTCCCGCCCGACGAATGGACCGACCTGTCCCACCGCCTCATCATCTTCGGCCGCGTCGTGTGCACCGCCCGCAACCCCGACTGCCCGAAGTGCCCCCTGCGCGACACCTGCCCCACCGCCCCGCAATTCCTCGCCAAGTACGCCGAGAAGGAGGCCATGGAGGCGGCCAAGCGGCGCGCCCGGGCCGAACGCGCCGCGGCACGCGCCGCCAGACAGGCCGCGAAGCCCGCGAAGGCCGCCAAGCCCGCGCGCAAGGCCTGAAAAACCGCCGCGCACCCTCCGTGTAAACTAGTGCGCTATGAGCAATCCCCCCGCACACACCCCGTCCGGCATGCCCGACGACACCCTGCAGCCCGTCGAGGGCCCGCGCAGGCGCCGGCGCGGCCCGTGGCTGGCCATCGCCGCCATCGTAGCGGTGCTGGCCATCGTCGCCGCCGTCGTCATCGTCGTCAAGCCGAGCGGCCTGCGCGGCGTCGCGTCGTCGGTCACGTCGGAGACGTCGTACACGGTCGGCCTGCACGACCAGCCGAGCTCGCTCGACATCCGCACGAACAGCGAGCGCGCGGTGTCGCAGGCGCTCATCGGCAACGTGTACGAGACGCTGCTCACGCACGACACGGTCAGCGGCGGCGACGGCGGCCGCAAGGTACAGGGCGGCCTCGTGGCCACGTGGTCGCAGACCGAGGACGGCCTGAGCTACACGTTCCACCTGCGCGACGGCCTGACGTTCTCCGACGGCAGCACGCTCGACGCGAGCAGCGTCGTCGCGTCGCTGCAGGCGATCGTCAAGGGCAAGTACGTGGGCTACGAGTCGCTCGGCGACATCGCCAAGGTGTCCAACAGCGACGAGCGCACGTTCACGATCGCGCTGCACAAGACGAACCCGAGCCTGCCGGAGGCGCTCACCGGCCGCGCGGGCATCGTGTACAACACGAAGGCGAAGGACCCGGACTACGCGACGCACGCGTACGGCTCCGGCCCGTTCACCGTGAAGGCCGTCGCCGCGCACTCGATCACGCTCGAGCGCAGCCGGCACTACTGGGGCACGCCCGCGAAGGCCAAGCAGATCACGCTGCAGTACTACGAGGACGAGGACGCGATGGTGCACGCCGTCAAAGACGGCACGCTCGACGCGGCCGTCACCCTGACGCCGCGCATCGCCGCCGAGCTCGGCAAGTACGATTCGCTCACCGTGACGGACGGCATCTCCGTGCGCAAGACGCTCGTCGCGTTCAACTGCGGGCAGGACAGCCCGTTCTCCGACGAGCAGGTGCGCAAGCTGACGCGCTACGCGATCGACGCGGCGGGCATCGCCAAGTCGACGCCGGCCGCGGAGGCGCAGCTGAGCGGCCCGATCCAGCAGCTCGAGCCCGGCTACACGGACCTCGACGGCCTCTTCCCGTACGACGCGGCGAAGGCCGCGTCGATGCGCGCGTTCTTCCCGGCGAACTATTTCCAGGCGTTCACGCTGCTCGCCGACAGCGACCACCAGGACGTCGCGCAGAAGGTCGTCGACCAGATGGCGGCCGCGGGGCTGCCCGTGACGCTGGAGACCGTGGACACGGCGACGCTCGACGCGCGCGTGGCCAAGGGCGACTACACGGCCGCGCTCGTCGAGTCGAGCGACCCGTACGACTACGTCGATTACGTCAACGGCTCGGCGCGCTTCAACTACCAGAACGGGCAGGCGCAGGAGGCGTACCGGCACGCGCGCGAGGCGACGAACATGACGGAGTGGGAGAAGCGGCTGCAGGCGTTCGACCGCATCGTGTCCGAGGACGCGGCGAGCGCGTGGCTGTACACGAACAAGGTGTGGGTCATCAAGGGCAAGCAGTTGAGTGGCCTGCCGACCGCGCTGCTCTCGCAGCGCCTCGAGCTGGCGAACCTGAGCAGCTGACGGGCGGCCCGCGCCCCGCGCGCCCGTCGTCGTCGGGCGACGCCCGCGACGGGCGCGCGGGGTGCGGGCGGCCGCGGTTTGGCGCGGGTTTGGCGGCGTGCGGTGTTGTCAGCGACGGTTTTTAGACTTGCCGTATGACTGATCACGAGGACATCTCCATCAGCGCCAATCTCACCGCCCTGCCCGACCGCGTCGGCGTGGACGGCCTTGAGGCCAAGTGGCGCGCCGTCTGGGACGAGGACGGCACCTACACCTTCGAGAACCCCGGCGACCGCAAGGCCGTCTACTCCATCGACACCCCGCCGCCCACCGTCTCCGGCCACCTGCACGTCGGCCACGTGTTCTCGTACACGCACACCGACATCATCGCGCGCTACAAGCGCATGAACGGCTTCCACGTCCTCTACCCGATGGGCTGGGACGACAACGGCCTGCCCACCGAGCGCCGCGTGCAGAACTACTACGGCGTGCGCGTGGACACCTCCCTCAAGTACGACCCCGACTTCGTGCCGCCGTTCGAGGGCACCGACGGCAAGAAGATGGACGCCAAGGACCAGGTGCCGATCTCGCGGCGCAACTTCGTGGAGCTGTGCGAGAAACTCACCGCGCAGGACGAGAAGCAGTTCGAGGAGCTGTGGCGCCAGCTGGGCCTGTCGATCGACTGGAAGCGCACGTACCACACCATCGGCGAGCACGCGCAGCGCGTGGCGCAGAAGGCGTTCCTGCGCAACCTCGAGCGCGGTCAGGCGTACCAGCAGGACGCCCCCGTGCTGTGGGACGTCACGTTCCAGACCGCCGTCGCGCAGGCCGAGCTTGAGTCGCGCAAGTACCCGGGCTTCTACCACCGCGTCGCGTTCCGCTTCGAGGACGGCACGCCGATCTACATCGAGACGACCCGCCCCGAGCTGCTCGCCGCGTGCGGCGCGCTGATCGCCAACCCGGACGACGAGCGCTACCAGCAGTACTTCGGCCAGTTCGTGTACTCGCCGCTCTTCCACGTCAAGGTGCCGATCCTCGCGCACCCGGCGGCGGAGATGGACAAGGGCGCCGGCATCGCCATGTGCTGCACCTTCGGCGACCAGACCGACGTGCAGTGGTGGCGCGAACTGCACCTGCCGTTGCGCTCCATCATCCAGCGCAACGGGCGCATCGTCATGGAGCTGCCCGACTGGATCACCGACCCCGAGGGCAAGCGCGTGTTCGAGGAGACCGAGGGCAAGACCACGTACTCCGCGCGCAAGATCATCGTCGACGAGCTGCGCGCCGCCGGCGACCTCGACGGCGAGCCGACCCCGACCAAGCGCATGACGAACTTCTACGAGAAGGGCGACAAGCCGCTCGAGATCGTCACCTCCCGCCAGTGGTACCTCGAGAACGGCGGCACCAACAAGGAGCTCAACGCCAAGCTCATCGAGCGCGGCAAGGAGCTCAACTTCCACCCCGACTTCATGCGCGTGCGCTACGAGAACTGGGTGCACGGCCTCAACGGCGACTGGCTCATCTCCCGCCAGCGTTTCTTCGGCGTGCCGTTCCCGCTGTGGTACCCGCTGGACGCCAACGGCGAGTCGGACTACGAGCATCCGCTCGTGCCCACCGAGGACGTGCTGCCCATCGACCCGTCCACCGATGTGCCGACCGGGTACACGGAGGACCAGCGCGACCAGCCGAACGGCTTCATGGCCGAGCCGGACATCATGGACACGTGGGCCACGTCGTCGCTGACGCCGCAGATCGTCACCGAATGGGCCGAGAAGGGCCAGGAGGACTTCTTCCGCGCCACGTTCCCGATGGACCTGCGCCCGCAGGGCCAGGACATCATCCGCACCTGGCTGTTCAGCTCCGTCGACCGCGCCCAGCTCGAGAACCACTGCCT
>JAXJQE010000176.1:0-14494 GCA_036311305.1 Bifidobacterium sp. | reverse complement strand
CGGTCAAGGAGCACATCGTCGAAACGCCCCTGGGCGAGGAGATGAGCAAGTCGTTCCTGGAGTACGCGTACTCGGTGATCTACGCGCGCGCCCTGCCGGACGCGCGCGACGGCCTCAAGCCGGTGCAGCGGCGCATCGTCTACCAGATGGGCGAGATGAACCTGCTGCCCAGCCGCCCGTACATGAAGTCCGCGCGCGTGGTCGGCGAGGTCATGGGCAAGCTGCACCCGCACGGCGACTCCGCGATCTACGAGGCGATGGTGCGCCTCGCGCAGCCGTTCGCCATGAGGCTGACGCTCGTCGACGGCCACGGCAACTTCGGCTCCCTGGACGACGGCCCAGCGGCCTCCCGCTACACGGAGGCGCGCCTGGCGCCGGCGGCGCTGGCGATGAACGCGGACATCCACGAGGACACCGTCGACTTCGTGCCCAACTACGACAACAAGCTCAAGGAACCGGAGGTGCTGCCGGCCGCCATCCCGAACCTGCTGGTCAACGGCGCCTCGGGCATCGCCGTGGGCATGGCCACGAACATGGCCACGCACAACCTCGGCGAGGTCGTCGCCGCCGCCAAGCACCTCATGCACCACCCGGACGCCACGCTCGACGAGCTCATGGAGTACGTGCCCGGCCCGGACTGGCCCGGCGGCGGCATCATCATCGGCCGCTCGGGCATCCGCGACGCGTACGAGCACGGCCGCGGCGCGCTGACGACGCGCTCGGCGACGCACGTGGAGAACGTCACGGCGCGCAAGAAGGCGATCGTGGTCACCGAGCTGCCGTACATGGTCGGCCCCGAGCGCGTGCTCGAACGCATCTCCGAGGGCGTCAAGAGCCACAAGCTCGAGGGCATCTCCAACGCCATCGACCTGACCGACCGGCACAACGGCACGCGCCTGGTGATCGAGCTCAAGACCGGTTTCGACCCGGCCGCGGTGCTCTCCCAGCTGTTCAAGCACACGCCGCTGCAGGAGAACTTCACCATCAACAACGTCGCGCTCGTCGACGGCCGCCCGCACACCATGGGCCTCAAGGAGATGCTGGACGTGTGGATCGCGCACCGGCGCTCCGTGATCCGCCGGCGCAGCGAGTACCGCCGCGCCAAGGCGCTCGAGCGGCTGCACCTGGTGGAGGGCCTGCTGCTGGCGCTCATCGACATCGACGAGGTCATCCAGGTCATCCGCTCCTCCGAGGACTCGGAGACCGCGAAGACCAAGCTCATGGCGGTCTTCGACCTCGACGACATCCAGGCCCAGTACATCCTCGACCTGCGCCTGCGCCGCCTGACCAAGATGAGCCGCATCGAGCTGGAGCGCGAGCGCGACGAGCTGCGCCGCCAGGTCGAGGAGCTCGAGGGCATCCTCGCCTCCCCCGCCGCGCTCGACCGCGTCGTCGAGCAGGAGATGGACGCGGCCGTCGCCGAATACGGCACGCCGCGGCGCACCATGCTGCTCGATCAGGCCGAGGACGGCTCGCTCGTGCCCGTGAAGACCAGGAGCGCCGACAAGACCCTGTCCGACTTCGCGCGCACCGCCGCCGCGCACGCCGCCGAGGTCACCGAGGCCGCCGCCGACGTGGCCGCCGCGCGCAAGGGCGACGCGGCCGACGCCGCGGCCGCCCTGCAGATCGAGGACGAGCCGTGCGCCATCGCGCTATCCGCCTCCGGCCTCATCGCGCGCATGCCCACGGCCGCGCTGGCCGTGCACGGCGCGCGCACCGGCGGCGACGTGGCGTCGCCCGACGGCGTCATCGTCTCCCTCTTCCCCGCCACCACGCGCGGCACGTACGGCCTGGTCACGTCGGCCGGCCGGTTCGTGCTCGCGCACGCCGTGGAACTGCCCGCGCTAAGCTGCGACGGCGCGCTCGACCTGGCCGGCGGCCTGCCGGCCGGCGAGCTGCTCAAGGCCACCGAATCCACGGAGCCGATCGACGGCGAGCGCGTGGTGGCCGCCGTGCCGATCGATGACACGCCGCTGGCCTTCGGCACGCGCGGCGGCACCGTCAAGCGGTGGAACCGCGAGTCGCCCTCGACGATGGACTCGTGGAGCGTGATCGACCTCAAGGACGGCGACGAGGTGCTCGCCGTCGGCGAGGCGCCCGACGACGCGCGCCTCGTGTTCGTCTCCTCCGACTCCTCGCTGCTGACCTTCGACGCCAAGCTCGTGCGCGCCCAGGGCCGCACCTCCGCGGGCATGGCCGGCATCCGCCTGGCCGACGGCTGCGAGGCGATGGCGTTCGCCGCGGTGCCCGCGGACGACGTGGCATGGCACGAGGCGCAGGTCGACGGCGACGGCGAGGTGGTGGAGGCCGCGCACGGCGCCGTGGTGCTCACCGTGGCCGGCGACCGCGACGGTCTGGCCGGCATCGAGGACGGCGCCGCCAAGGTCAGTCCGCTGGGCCTCTACCCCACCAAGGGGCGCGGCACGGGCGGCGTGCGCTCGCAGCGCTTCCTCAAGGGGCAGAACACGCTCATCCGCGCCTGCGTGGGCGCGTGGCCCCTGGAGGCATGCACCGAGCGGGGCCACGCGGTGGCGCTGCCGCCGGTGGACATGCGCCGCGACGGCTCCGGCACCGAGCTGGCCGCGCCCATCGCCTACGTGGCGTGAGGCAACGGCTTCGCCGTCCATGGATCCGGCCACGGACGGCCCGTCGCACATCGGTAGACTTGCCATGAACGAGGAAAAGGGTCGCCGCGGACGCCTCCATGGTGGCACCGGCCCCGCGGCGGACATTCTTGAAAGGCGGTAGCCATGAGGTTGGACGGATTGGGACTGTTCGTGGAGGACATGGGCACGATGGTGCGCTTCTACCGCGATGTCCTCGGCTTCGAGATCAAGGAGGGCGAGGACACCTCGAACGTGTACCTCATCAAGGACGGCACCCTGTTCATGCTCTACGGCAGGAAGGACTTCGAACGCATGACGGGCCGGCGGTACGCGCACGTGCCCGGCGTGGCCGCACGGCACGAACTGGCCCTGTACGTCGACACCTTCGACGAGGTCGACCAGGCCTTCGCCGACGCCGTGGACAAGGGCGCCACCCCCATCCTGGAGCCCACGACCGAACCCTGGGGGCAGCGCACTTGCTACATCGCCGACCCCGAGGGCAACCTGGTCGAGATAGGATCCTGGAACAAGCCATTCCGCAGCTGATGCGGCCAGGACAAGTAGAACGACCTTTGCGCATTCCTGGCAACCAAAACCGCCGCGCGTTCCGGTCCGGACACGAAAAGGGAAAACACCATGGAACATTCCTTGTCATTTCCCTTCCGTACCGCCCCCGCCCGGACGGCGACGCCCCTTTTGTACCGTGGCTTCAGCGTTGAGTCAGGGTCGCGCCATGGTCACGGTACGCCGTTGCCCGTCGATCTCGGCCTCGAAGATCAACTGGCGTGAGGCATGGTCGTAGGTGAAGTCCTTGGACGCGTCCTGGCAGGCGCGCGGCCCCAGGCTGTTCTGCGCACTGTCGGCGTGGCTCGTCCATGACCAATCACCCTCCTCCTGGGGCCGATGGAACGTGCCGCGCCAGTACAGGGCCTCCCCATCGGCACCGGCCCAGTTGATTGCGATGACGGCGGGCGTGCCGCTGACCTGCGCCTCCAGGTGCGTGGCATCGGCGTCGGTGTCCTGCTGGACCCAAGGGCCATTCACCCCGCTCCAGTACAGCTCATCGGCAGCCTCGACGGGCTCCTGCGTGGCCTGGCTGGACTCGGCCTGCGGTACGGTGGTGGTCGGTGCCGCCTGCGGCGTGGTGGTGCCGCACGCGGAGGTCGCTGCGACCGCCAGCGTCATGAGCGCCACGGCGCCCAATCTGGCAATGGTCCCGAACCGGTACATGGACATCATGCCCCTCCCCTTCCCTTCCTGCATCCATTTTACGGGAAAGACAGGCGCGTCGCCATGGCACATCCACGCCGGAGGCCTGTCCGATGCCTCGCAGGGGCGGTGGGATCCGCGGACCATGCACGAGACCCCGTCCAGACCGCTCCGCGCATATGCGGTCCACCGAAGAAGCACATCCATTTCCAATGCTAGCCACGAGCCCATGCCCCGTCAGTCCCGCTTGTCATTGGGACGCGAGGACATGTCGGGCGGCCGCGTGCCCCGGGATGCCGGTGCCTACAGGTCGCGGTGGCGAAGGATGCGTATGCCGATCACGCCTGTCGCTGCGACCAGGAGGGCGCTGGTGCCCAAGGCGGCGCCGAACAGTGCCCAGGCGCTCAGGGCGTCGACCCACTTGGTGGCCCCGTCGAGCAGGCTGCCCAGGGCGCCGGGTCCGGCCAGGGAGTCGTAGGCCATGGCCACCACGCCGACGGCAAGGCACACCAAGGGCAGGTAGATGACGGCGTGCGCGCCGAAGCGCAGGCACAAGGGCAGGAACACGGCCGTCAGCACACCGATGGCCAACGCCATGGAGGCGCACAGCACCAGGCTCTCCTGGATGCCCTGGCGTGCGGCGAGCGTGGCGATGGCGGCCAGCAGGACGCTCAGCAGCCAGGGCAGCAGCATGCCCGTGAGGAGTTTCTCCCATACGTACAGGCTGCGGGGCAAGGGCAGGGCGAACAGGGCGCGGGCGCGTTCGGGACGCATGTCGTCGGCGACGGTGCGCAGCGCGGTGAACGACAGCAGCAGGGGCGCGAAGCATTCGCCGAAGGCCATGAGGTCGGAGGCCATGTACAGCACGGTCAGGGCCAGCAGGATCAGCAGGTACAGTCGTTGCGACCGTAGGTAGCGTCCGTCGCGCACGAGCAGGCCGGTCATCGCAGGGTTCCTTTCTCCATGATAGTGACGAGGGCGTCCACGTCGCCGCGTTCGACTTGGATGCCGGGCACGTTCTCCCGGTAGTAGGCGCACTGGTCGGTCAGCAGCCGCCATCCGCCCGGCACGCGCCGGCGCGCCAGGATGTACGTATCGTCGATCCTCCCGGCCAGCGAGTCGTCGGCGAGGATCACGCCGTAGCAGTCGCGCAGCCGGTCGATGGTCTCGTGCAGGCATACGCGTCCGGCACGCAGGTAGTAGAAGTCATCGCACAGGCTTTCCAGGTCGCGCGCATTGTGCGAGCTGACCAGGATGGAGCGCCCGGGCGTCTCCATCCAGGCGCGCAGCAGGTCGAGGATCGTCTCGCGGACGATGACGTCCAGGCCGGCGGTGGGCTCGTCAAGCACCAGCAGGTCCGCGCCCCTGCACAGCGCCAACGCCATCTTGCACTTGGCGCGCATGCCCGTGGACATCACCTTGAGCGCCTTGCCGTCCGGCACCCCCAAACGCTCCAGCAGCCCACGGCACGCGTCCGCGTCGAAAGCCGGGTAGAACGCGGCCAATTGGGCGAGCAGGTCGCGCGGCGTGCTCGACTCCCCCAGGTCGCTGTCGGCGAACACGGCCGCCACACGCCGGCGCACCGGCACGGGCGCCGCGTCGGCCGGGGCGCCGAACAGCAACGCGCGGCCCGAGTCGGGGCGCGCCAGGCCGAGCGCCAAGCGGAACGCGGTGGTCTTGCCCGACCCGTTCACGCCCACCAGGGCGGTGACCATGCCGGGCATGACACGTAGGGACAGGTCGAGCGCGAAGTCCCCGTACCGCTTGGCCGCACGCTCCAAGGCGACCACCGGGCCCGTCATGCCGTCTCCTGGCTGACGGGCTCGTCGAGCAGCATGACGAACAACTGGGTCAGGTCGTTGTCGGACAGCCCCACGCGCCGGGCGTGCGCGATCACGCCGCCAAGCTCCTCCTCCACCAGCCGGCTGGATTCCTCGGCCACGAGGTTCGGGGAGATGTCGGCCACGAAACTGCCCTTGCTGGGCACCGTGACCACCAGGCCCTCGTTCTCGAGGGCATCGTACGCCTTCTTGACCGTCAACGCGGAGATGCGGCACTGGCGTGCCAGCGCGCGCACCGACGGCAGCGCCTCGCCCGGTTTGAGGCGGCCGCCCGTCACCAAGGCGCGCACGCGGTCCACGATCTGCTGGTAGATCGGCACCATCGACGAGGGATTCACCATCAGGTCCAACATGGCACGGCCTCCTTCTTTCGCAATCCTCCACAGGAACAAACAGTGTATTACGGTAGATAACAGCATACAACGGACCGGCTGATGCGCGCACCGGCGTGTCCAACCGACGGACACCCGGCAAGCGCCATGGCGACCGAACCGGACCACAATTCCGCAGGCTTTCGTTTCAGGGACAAGACATCCCTGCCCGGCTGGCGCGAACGCGACGGTGACCAGATGCGCGGCATGCTGGACGCGTTCCTCAAGGACCACGACAGTTGGGTCATCGACGGCACGTATTCACGCTTCCTGTTCGAGGAGCGCCTGGAGGCGGCCGACGAGATCGTCATCCTCGCATTGCCGCGCCTGGTGTGCCTGGCTCGCGCCTGGCGACGCTGGCGGCGCCACCGCGGACACGTTCGAGAGGACATGGCGCCGGGCTGCGAGGAACGCCTCGACCTGCCGTTCATCCGCCAGCTGCTCGTTGACGGCCGTTCGCGCCGGCGCCGCCGCCTGCTGCGCGAAGTCGCCGCACGCCACCCCGACAAAACGGTGGTCCTGCGTTCGCGGCGCCGGATCGACCAATGGGCGCACCAACAGTGTTAGACAATCCCGCACCTTCTTGGCGACGGGACGTGGCGACACGCCGTCGGCACCCCCGGATTTGCTCGTGACGCTACGTAACAAGCCATGCTTGGACCATTGAACCATTCCCGTACCGGCGGCGAGCCGGTGCGGTCCGGCCGTCCAGAAAGGTCCACCATGTGCCAGTACACCACCGGACAAATCGCCGACAGGTGCGGCGTCTCCGTGCGCACCGTGCAGTACTACGACTCGCGCGGCATCCTCTCCCCCAGCCAATTGAGCGGCGGCGGCCGGCGCCTCTACGACGACGCCGACGTCAAGCGCCTGGGCGTCATCACGTTCCTGCGGGGCCTGGGCTTCTCCATCGACGACATCAAGGACCTGCTGGCCGACGAGCAGTCCGGCAACGTCATCGACGCGCTGATCGGCGAGCAGGAGACGCGCACCATGCAGCAGCTGCATGACGCGCAGTCGCGCATGGACACGCTCGTCGCACTGCGCAAGGCGCTGCGCGAGGTCAAGGACGTGGACGACCACGACCTGCATGCCCTGTTCGACGCGCGCTTCATCGTCTCCGGCCGCATGGAGCTGCGGCATGCCCGCCGGGTCATGGCCGGGCTGGCCGTGGTGATGGGGTGCGTGGAGGCGGGCACGCTCGTGTACTCGATCATGGCGCGTCATTGGTGGGTGTTCGGCATCGGCATGGCGGCCGTCATGGCTATGGGCGCGTGGCTGGCGGTGTACTACTGGCGGCGCGTGGCCTACCTGTGCCCCAAGTGCCACACCGTGTTCCGTCCCGGTTTCTGGCGCTGGTCCGTGGCCGGGCACACCCCGACCGCGCGCAGGCTCACGTGCCCGCACTGCGGCCACCGCGGCTGGTGCGCGGAAGTCAACGACGACAGGACCGGCATCCCGGCGGCATCTTAGCCGCCATCGAGGAAAGCAGGGGGCCGCACAAGGAGCGCTGACACCCACTGTCCGAGTGCTTCGCGGAGGAACGCCCGGTCGTGGCTGACCAGGACCAGCGCGCCCTCATACTGCGCCAAGGCACGGGCTAGGGCGTGCTTGGAGGACAGGTCGAGGTGGTTGGTGGGTTCGTCCATCACGATCAGCTGCACCTGGTCGACGGTGGCCAGGGCGAGCAGCAGCTTACGCAGCTCGCCCGGCGAACACTGGCCGTCGGCGAGCAGCCGGTCGGGGTCGGCGTTGAGCTGGGCGTATGCACGCAGCACCTGCGAGCGTGCAGCGCCGTCCAGGGCGCGCAACCGCGCCATCGCCGCTGCGGTGTCACGGGTGTCCTGCTCGATGACCAAGGCGTTGACGTGCGGGTTGAGGTGCGCGACCAGCGCGCGCAGCACGGTGCTCTTGCCCAGCCCATTGTCGCCGATGAACGCGATGCGGTCGCGCGGTCCGACACTCAGCTCGGGGATGCGCACAGCCGTCGCCTGGCTCTCCTCGCCGTCGGCCGTCAGGTGCCACTGCGTGCCATGGATCGCCAGTTCGCTGACCGGCCCCTCCACAATCGTCGTCCTCTCGAGGACCTGCGTGATGCCCGGCATGATCAGTCCGGCATCCAAGTGGGCCACCTCGCGTACGTGCGACGCTTCCATGGGTGGCCAGAAATCGCCGTCGTAGCGTTTGGCGCGCGTGGCGATGCCCTGCGTGGCGCCCTCGGCGCGGCGCACGCGCGCGTCCATGCGCGCGGCCGCACGCGCCACCCCGGCGTCCTTGCCACCCTTGGCGAACTTCTTCGCCTTGCACGCGTCATGGTCGCGCCGGTCGACCTTGCGGTCGGCGGCGCGCGCCGCGTCGCGCACCTTCTCGCGGCGCGCGGCCCGTACACCGCGCAGCCGCCGCGCCTCGGCGTGCGCCCGTGCAAGTTCTCCGCGACTTGCCTCGTCCGCCATCGCCATCGCGCGGCCGCTGTCGGACGCCGCCCCCGCGACCAAGGCGACGACGGTGCGGTTCGCGCCGTCCTTGTGCATGCGTTCGAAGCGCAGCGTGCGCGAGCACACCGCGTCGAGCAGTGCCTCGTCGTGGGAGATGACCAGGCCGATGCCGCGGTATCCGCGCATCGCGTCGACGATGCGTGCGCGCACCGTGGCGTCGACGTGGTTGGTGGGTTCGTCGAGTACGAGCACGTCGGGTTCCACGGCCAGTGCGCACGCGATCTGCACACGCTTGGCTTGGCCGCCCGAGAGCGTGGCGTAGCGGTACGGCCACTCGGGGTCGATGCCGAGCGCGTCACGCAACGCCAAGGCGTGCGACGACCAGTCGGCCGCGAAATTCATGAGGTTGACCGGCTCGACGGCAGTGTCCTGCGGGCAGTACGCCACGACCAGCGACGACGGCGCCGGCGACACGTTGCCCGCTTGCAGCGGCAGCAGGCCGGTGAGCAGGCGCGCCAACGTGCTCTTGCCGGCGCCGTTGTCGCCCACGACGCCGGTCCAGCCTTCCGGGAGGGTGAACGAGACGTCCTCGAAGAGCGGTTCGGGCTGGGACAGATAGGAGTATGAGAGGGAAGAAACGGTCAGTTGCATGGCAAGCCTCCGATACAGCAGATTCCGAATGCACCGCCATGACGGCTCCGCGCACGAGCGTCCACCACGGACAGGAAAGACACACTTGCCGAGAGAGGAAAGGGAGGATAAGGAGGTTCGGCGAAGGTGGGCGGCGAAGCGGCAGGAAGCACGGGCGACCCATGGCGATGCCGGCATGGAACGCCTACCGATTATGCTTCATGCGGCTTCAAATGCGCAACGCTCCGACCTCTTCCACGAACCCACACTTGGCATATGGGCGTGGGGACCAACGGACTTGCTGTCCCTTATTTTTATTTTATATCCCCCATCCTCCCCGCCACGCGCTGCACTCAAGTCGAGCCACACAATAGGTAACATGTGTTATGATAACGCATGTTACCTAAAGGAGGGTGGTCACCATGTCGCGACACAGGACACATACCGAGGCGGAAGTGCTCGACGGGGCATTCGCCATCGTGCGCGAGTCGGGGCCCGACGCGCTCACGGCACGCGCGCTGGCAGGCGGCCTCGGGTGCTCCGTCAAGCCCATCTTCGACGCGTACGACTCCATGGAGGACCTGCGCCACGCCGTGTGGGAACGAGCCGACAATCTGTACAACGAGCGGCTACGCGCGGCCATGGCCGAGGACGCGGCGACACCATACAAGGCCAGCGGCAAGGCGTACGTGGACTTCGCGCGCGACGAGCCTCACCTGTTCCGCATGCTCTTCATGCGCGCCATCTCCCCGGAGGAACGCGAGGCGCAGGAGGCCAACGTCGAACCGGTCCTCGAGGTGCTCATGCGCCAGCTGCACGTGGACCACGAAACCGCGCAACGCTTCCATTTCGAGGTGTGGACGGGCGTGCACGGCCTGGCGACCATGGTCGCCACGGGATATGCCGATCCGGACGACGACCTCGTCGAGCGTTTCCTGACCGACCTGTTCCTTGGCCTGCGCTCCGTCCTGAGGGAGGGACAAGGGGGACAGCATGAGCACGACTGAACGCATGCCGGCAGACGCACCCGCGCCCGCGCCGGCCATCGAGGCGCGGGGCCTGACCAAGCGCTACAGCACGCTCACCGCCGTCGACGCGCTGGACCTGTCCATCGCCCGCGGCGAGCTCTTCGCCCTGCTGGGCACCAATGGCGCCGGCAAGTCCACCACCATCGGCATGCTCACCGGCGTGCGCCGCCCCACCAAGGGCGACGCGCGCATCATGGGCGACTCCATCGTCACCCAGACGGCCCAAGCCAAGGCCCACCTCAATGTCTCGCCCCAGGAAACGGCCGTGGCATCCAGACTGAGCGTGCGCGAGAACATCGCCCTGATCGCCGGGCTCTACGGGCAGCCGCGCAAAAAGGCCCAGGCCAGTGCCCAGGCGCAGGAGCGCGCGTTCGGTCTGCAGGATGTGAGTCGCCAACGGGCGGCGACGCTCTCGGGTGGCATGCAGCGGCGGTTGAGCATCGCCATGTCCATGGCCAGCAATCCGGAGGTGCTCTTCCTGGACGAGCCGACCGTCGGGCTCGACGTGTACGCGCGCCACGAGCTGTGGGACGCCATCGAGAAGCTCAAGGGCAACGTCACCATCCTGCTGACCACCCACTACATGGGCGAGGTCGAGGCCCTGGCCGACCGCGTCGGCGTCATGGACTCGGGCAAGCTGATCGCCTCGGGCACCGTGGAGGACCTCGAGCGGCGCACCAAGACCACGACACTCGAGGATGCCTTCCTCGCCCTGACTGGAGGTGGACGATGATCCGACGCACCTGGCTGTTCGCGGGCCGCACCATGAAGGAGGAGGCGCGCGACCCCACGAACCTGTTCTTCGCGCTGGCTTTCCCGGTGCTGCTGCTGTGGATGATGCACACCATCGACAACGCCATCCCGGAAGGCGGCGCCTCCAAGGCGCTCATGGCCATCGACTCGTTGGCCCCGGGCATCGTTTCCTTCGCAACCGTGTTCATGGCGCTGTTCACCGGCATGGTCCTCGCCCGCGACCGCGAGAGCGCCTTCCTCACGCGCCTGTTCGCCTCGCCCATGGGCGCCGGGGAATTCCTCGCCGGCTACACGCTGCCCATGCTGGCCATCGCCCTCGTGCAGGCCGCGATCACCTTCCTGGTCTCCATGGCCATGGGTCTGAGGGCCGGCTGGAGCATACTCGCCGCATGTCTCCTGACCGTCCCCACGGCCCTGATGTACGTGGCGGTCGGTCTGCTGGCCGGCAGCCTCATGAGCGCCAACGCGGTCGGCGGCGTGTGCGGGGCGGTCCTGACCCTGCTGGCCGGCTGGTGCTCCGGAGTATGGATGCCCATCGAACTCCTGGGCGACGGCTTCAGGCGCGTATGCGACGTCCTGCCCTTCCTGCACGCCGCGAAGATGACCGAGGCATGCCTGCATGGCGCATGGAACGAGGTATGGCCGAACCTTTGGCCGGTGCTCACCTGGGCCATCGTGCTCTACGCCATCGCCACCATGGTGTTCGCACACGCCAAACGCGACCGCTGAACCACGCCGCCAGCACGGCCACCGATTAGCCGATAAGCGACATTGCGATCGAGCGGAACCCGATCCCGCGAGCGTTCGCCTTCAATGCGTTTCCGTTCCCTCACGCCCGTTGGGCGGCGTGGCCGCGCTGAGGGCCTGCGCTATGCCGCGGGCCGGCGGGGACTGCAGCAGGCGGCCGATGCGCTCGGGCCACTGGCCGACCGGCACGCCGCGCATCGTGGCCACCAGGCCGCCGGCCAGGAACCCGAGCAGCAGCTCGGTGTCGTCGTCGACGCGCACCGTGCCGTCGGCGTCCACGGCCGCGATGCCGCGGTCGGCGAGCTCGCGGCGCCACAGCTCGCGCATGCGTTCGACGGTCATGCCCGTCAGCGCCTCCCCGTTGCGCCCGAGCAGGACCGCCAGCCGGTCGACGCGCGAACGCATGTCCGGGCCGGCCAGGATGGCGGCGACGTCGGCCGCCCCGCCACCCTCACGGAACACGGCATGCGCGACGGGCGCCGGCAGCGCGTCCGCGATGCAGTGGCCGGCCAGGTCATCAAGCCCGGAAAAGTAGTAATAGAACGTGTTCTTGTTGAGCCCGGCGTCCACGCACAGACGGCGCACGTTCATCCTGGTGTACGGCACCGCCGCGAGCTGCTGCCAGAAGGCGCGCTCGAGCTTGCCGAGCGCGCGCTCGTCGTCCTTGCCGTAGCGCGGTCTGGACATCCGCCGCCTCCCTGTCCCCGTAATTGGCCGGTTCCCCAAAACCGGCCATTTTATTGGCCACATGGCCAGTTTACCATGGTCACGACAACCAAGAGTAGGGACTCCCCGGGCGCCCATACGCACGGCAGGGTCCCGCGAACGGAAGGAACGACATGAAGACGAGGACCACGACGACGAAGCGGCATGACTGGCTGGTGTCCTGGTGCCAGGTCGGCTGGCTGTACGCGATGTACGCGATCGGAGTGCTCATGCTGTGCTGGCTGCTGGTGGACTGGCAGGACATGCAGGCCGCGCAGCGCATCGCGTTCGTCATGGCGATCGCGCTGCCCGCGCACGTGTTCGAGGAGGACAGCGCCCCCAGCGGCTTCTTCTACGCGAACAACCTGAGCATGGGATCCAAGGACCCGTATGTGTACCCGCAGAACGAGGCGACGAACATGTTCACCAACCTCGCCGCGGAGGTCCTCTTCGTGGTCCTCGCGTTCGTCTCGCCGCACTGGGCGTACCCGGTCATCACGCTGGCGGCGACCTTCGGCATCGCCGAGGCATTCATGCACACCCTCAAGGGCGCCCAGACGCTGCCCAAGCTGCGCGCCGGCGGCAAGACGACCATCTACGACCCGGGCATCCTCACCGCCTATGTCATTCTCTTGCCGTTGAGCTGCGTGGCGATCAAGTGGATGACGGAGCGGACCTTCGACGCCGCCGGGTTCTGGTGGGGTATCGGCCTGATGCTGCTCGTGGTGGTCGGCTTCATCCTCGTGCCGTTCGCCATCAACATGCGCGTCAGGAGCAAGCGCTTCGCCTTCCACGACGCCGCCTACTACGACCGCTTCATCGGCAAGCACTGACCCACACGCATGGCGATCGGTGTGCCGATATGGCACATCGCCTTGGTGCTACAGGTCGTAGCGCCAGGTGCGGTCGGTCAGCACGCGGGTCATGGTCAGGCCGATCGGCATGCAGATGATGATCATGAACGCGCGGAACGCCCAATCCAAGGCAGAGAGGGTATTGAACTGGCCGAGCTGGAACATGGCTTCGTACATGTACATGCCGGGCACCATGATCACGATCGAGGGCACCGTCAGGCAGATGCGGGGGTAGCCCATGTGGGCCGGCAACTTGCCATGGGCCACGGCGGAGCGCCACGCGGCGGACAGCAGCCCGGCGAGCATGGCGCCGATGAACGCGCCGGCCTCGGGCGCCAGGCCAGCGTCCACCATCTCCAGGCGCAGCGTGTCAGTGATGGCACCGATCAGCGCGGCCACCAAGCACATGCGCTGCGGGGAGTTGAACAGCACGGAGAAGCCCCACACGCCCACGAACGCGAACACGAACCGCAGCAGGCACTCGACCCACGGTGCCAAATCCATCGGCTCGAATCCCTGGGGGTTCAGGCCCACCAGCGAGGCGACCATCCAGCCGGCCAGGGTGGCCATGAGGATGACGCACAGCACGTACATCACGCGCTGCACGCCCGAGGGGAAATCGAGCTTGGCCATGTCCAGGCACCCGGTGATCAGCGGGAAGCCTGGGATGACGAACAGGATCGCGCCGATGTACGCGGTGCCGTGCTGCAGGGCCACCGGGTCGAACAGGCCCACCAGGCGCAGGGTCCCCACGCATGCCAGGGCCGCGACGGCCACGCACACGAAGGTCACGAAGAACTGGTTGAGGTGGTGGGCGTACAGGCGCCGGCGCAGCCACTGGCCCAGGCCCGCGCCGACGAACGCACCAAGCATGTCGTACGGCTGGCCGCCCAGCAGGAACACGAACGCCGCGCATGCCAGACCAGCCGCAAGCCCGGAAAACCACGGTTGGTACAGGGGGCGGCGGCGCTCGATCTGGTCCAGGCGCTCATGCACCTGTCCGAGCGTCGGTTCCTTCCCTGCCGCCACCGCTCCCCCTTCGCCCACGGACGTGCCGTCCTTGGTGCGCAGGTCCTTGGCGAGGTCGGCGGACACCTGCGAGGCGTCACGCACGTCCAGATGGCGCATCAGCCCCTTGGACACCCTTGTCTCGCGGTGGTACATCGAGCCGGTCCCGAGGCTCGTGCTGAACCAGTCGGCGAAGTGCTCGAGCAGCCAGATGCGCTCGGTGTTCACGCCGGTGGTCGGCAGGTTGACGACCTCGGTGATGCGGTCCTTGCCGTCGGTGCACGCGGCCTCGATGTCGGTGAGGTTG
>JAXJQE010000175.1:0-3437 GCA_036311305.1 Bifidobacterium sp. | reverse complement strand
CCGCGCGACCTGCGCAACCCGGCCGCCGGCATGCGCGCGACGCGCGTGACGCGCGGCTCCGGCGCGGCCGCGCGGCTCGCCGTCGTCGCGTTCTTCCTGCTGTGCCCGCTCGCGTTCTTCTCGACGATCGCGCTGACGAAGTCGCCGCTGTTCGCGTTCGCGTTCACGTGGTGGTTCGGGCTGCTGTACGAGCTGTACATGACGCGCGGGCAGCGCGCGCGCCGCGTGACGGTCGTCGGGCTCGTCGTGTCGAGCTGCGTGATGCTCGTCAGCGCGAAGTACGCGTGGTACATCATCGGCGCGCAGGTGGTGCTGTCGATCCTCGCGGACCGGCGGTGGGCGACATACGTGGTGGCGCTGCTGCTGCCGACCGTGGTGATCCACGGCGGCATCGCGCTGCTCATTTCCTCGGGGAAGGTCATCGAGGGCGACCCGATCGAGTCGCGCGGCGCGCAGCTGCAGATGATCGCGCGCGTGGCGGCGAAGGACCCGGAGGCGATCCCGGAGTCGGCGAAGGAGAAGCTCGCGCCGATCTTCAACCTCGACCAGATGGCGGCGGCGTACAAGAGCAGCGACGCGGACCCGGTGAAGTCCTCGGGCATCCAGTCGAAGAAGGTGAGCTACCGGTGGCGCACGGTCACGCCGGAGGACATGGAGGGGCTCACGCAGGCGTGGGTGGAGATCGTCAAGGCGGACCCGCTCACCGCCTTGGACGCGTTCATGGCCAAGAGCTACGGCTACTTCGATGTGTGCGACGAGCCGTACGTGGCGGCGTCGTACTACATCAGCAACGACTACGTGCAGTCGAGCAGCACGTGGATCAAGTACTACGACCATGACTGGCGCGACGCGATCGTGGGCTTCACCGACGGCTGGGGCCGCATCCCGGTGCTCGGGTGGGTCACGCACGGCAACTTCTATGTGACGCTGACCTTGCTGATCGGTGCGGCGGAGCTCGTGCTGCGGCGGTGGCGGGCGCTCTCGTGGCACATGCCGCTGCTGCTCCTGATGGGCGTCATGCTCACGGCGCCGGCGAACAACTTCGAGCGGCATATGCTGCCGATCGCGTTCGTGTTCGGGTTCCTGTGCGTCATGTTCCACCGGGATACGGTCAGGTTCAGGGACAAGATCTAGGGTGCGGCGGCCCTCAGTCGGTATGGGGGCCTCGGATGCGGCCCAGGGCGATGGCGGTGTTGAGGACGAAGGCGTCGCGCGGGTCGGTGGCGTCCCATCCGGTGGTGTCGGCGGCGCGGCGCAGGCGGTAGCGCACGGTGTTGGGGTGGATGGAGAGCTCCTTGGAGGTCGCCTCGAGGGAGCCGCCGTACTTGAGGAACGTGGAGACGGTGCGGAAGGTGGGGTCGTCCTCGCTCTCGCCGAGCAGGACCTGGTAGACGTTCTGGATGAGCTCCTCGCGGGCGACGTCGTCGCCGATGAGGGCGCGCTCGGGCAGCAGGTCGTCGGCGCGCAGGGGGCGCGGGGCGTTGGGCAGCGACGGCGCGGCCTGCAGGCTGAAGATGGTCTCGCGCACCGCGCGGGCCGCCCCGGTGATGCCGGTCCTGATGGGCGAGACGTAGACGGCGGCGTCCTTGGAGAACGCCGGCATGACGCTGGTGCACACGACCTCGGGCGATACGGCGTGCTGCACGCGGGCGCACATGACGATGAACCCGCCGTACACACCGATGAGGGGCGTATGGCCGCCCAGGTCCGTCACCGCCTGGAGCATGGCCTTCGCCGTGGCGCCCACGGTCTCCGCGGGCGTGCCGCCGAGGGCGAAGCATTCGAAGTCGTCGTGCCAGCCGAGGACGTTGAGCAGCGAGGCGACGCGCCCGTCGTCCAGGCCGGTGGCGAGGCATTCGAAGGCGAGGCGCGTGAGCGTCGCGTCGTCCGTATGGCCGGCGAGCAGGTCCAGGAAGTCACTATGGTCATCACCCAACATAGGGGCCATTGTACGCGGCGAGCCCCGCAGCGTTACGCTGCGGGGCTCGCGTCCATACCGTGTTACCGGGCTTGCTCGGATCCGTGGATCAGAGGGAGGCCGGGTCGACCGGGATGCCGGGGTTCATCGTGGAGGAGATGGTCGCCTTGGTGATGTAGCGGCCCTTCACGGTGCTCGGCTTGAGGCGCTTGATCTCGTCCACCACGGCGCGGAAGTTCTGGTCCAGGGCCTCGGCGGTGAAGGACAGCTTGCCGAACATGAAGCTCAGGTTGCCGTTCTTGTCCACGCGGAAGTCGACCTTGCCGCCCTTGATGTCCTTGATCGCCTTGGTGACGTCCATGGTCACGGTGCCGGTCTTCGGGTTCGGCATGAGGCCACGGGGACCGAGCACGCGGCCGAGGCGGCCGACCTTGCCCATCATGTCCGGGGTGGCGACCACGGAATCGAAGTCGAGGAAGCCGTTGGCGACCTTCTCGACGAGCTCGTCGTCACCGACGATGTCAGCGCCAGCCTCGAGGGCCTCGGTGGCCTTCGGGCCACGGGCGAAGACGAGGACCTTGGCGGTCTTGCCGGTGCCGTTCGGGAGGTTCACGGTGCCGCGCACGAGCTGGTCGGCCTTGCGGGGGTCGACGTTCAGGCGCAGGGTGGCCTCGACGGACTGGTCGAAGTTGTAGGCCGGCATGCTCTTGAGCAGGGCAATGGCCTCTTCGGGGGTGTACAGGTTGTTGCGGTCGATGCGCTCCGCTGCCTCGCGGTACTTCTTGGAATGCTTAGCCATCAGTCCGTCTCCTCTCAGTCGTTCACCGTGATGCCCATCGAGCGCGCGGTGCCCTCGATGATCTTCATGGCGGCGTCGATGTCACGGGCGGAGAGATCGGCCATCTTGGTCTCGGCGATCTCGCGCACCTGGTCCTTGGTGACGGAGCCGACCTTGGTGGTCAGCGGGTTGGCGGCGCCCTTGGCGACACCGGCAGCCTTGCGGAGCAGGTCCGCGGCCGGCGGGGTCTTGAGGACGAACGTGAAGGAGCGATCCTCGTAGACGGTGATCTCGACCGGGATGACCTGGCCCATCTTGTCCTGCGTCTGGGCGTTGTACGCCTTGCAGAAGTCCATGATGTTCACGCCGTGGGAGCCGAGGGCCGGGCCCAGCGGCGGGGCCGGGTTGGCCTTGCCAGCCTCGATCTGGAGCTTGATCAGCGCCGAGACTTTCTTCTTGGGAGCCATGTTATGGTTCTTCTTTCTGTCAAGCGGTCAAACGGCACGACACCCTGCCGCGCCTTCCGCATCAACTAGTTTCGCGGTGCCGCCGGGCATGCTGACGCACGCCTCACGACACAACTTGTCCATTCAACCACGCCCCGCCGACCAAATCAACCCTCCGACGTCCCACGCCCCCAGACGCGAGAAACCTCACGTTTTTTCGTGACATTTCTGGGGACGGCGGCGCCCCAAGGCGCCCCCGCCGTCCCCAGAAATGTCACGAAAAAACGTGAGGTTT
>JAXJQE010000174.1:0-5672 GCA_036311305.1 Bifidobacterium sp. | reverse complement strand
GTACATGACCACGACCTCGTCGGCCAGGTCGGCCACGACGCCCAGGTTGTGCGTGATGATGAGCACGGAGGCGCCGAACTCGTCGCGCGCCACGCGCAACAGGTCGAGAATCTCGGCCTGCACGGTCACGTCGAGCGCGGTGGTCGGCTCGTCGGCGAGGATGAGGCCGGGGTTGAGCACGAGGGCCATCGCGATGACGATGCGCTGCGTCTGGCCGCCGGAGAACTGGTGCGGGTAATGGTCGATGCGGGTGGCGGCGTCCGGGATGCCGACCTTCTCGAGGATCTCGACGGCCTTGGCGCGCCGCTCCTTCTTGTCCTTCATGACGTGGGCGCGCAGGCCCTCCTCGATCTGCCAGCCGATGGTGTACACCGGGTTGAGCACCGAGTTGGGCTCCTGGAACACCATGGCCGCGTGGCCGCCGCGCAGCCGGCGCAGCTCGTCGCCGCCCATGGTCAGCACGTCGAGGCCCTCGTCGCCGGCCTTGAGGTAGACGGCGCCAGCGGTGGTGGCGGTCTCGGGCAGCAGGCGGATGATGGAGCGCGCGGTCACGGACTTGCCGGAGCCGGACTCGCCCACGACGCCCACGATGGTGCCCTTGGGGATGGTGAAGTCGATGTCGTCGATGGCCTTGATGGGCCCGGCGTCGGTCATGAACGACACGGACAGGCCGTGCACGTCCACGAGGTTGCCGCCGAGCGGCTCCTCGGCGGGGAAGTCCTGTGCGGCGCTGTCAGTCATCCTTGATCACTCCTCGTGACTCGTCCGGGATCGTGCGCGCGAGCACGGCGACCTCCGGGTCCTGGGTGGCCATGTACTCCTCCACGACCGGGTTGGCGTTGCTGGGCTTCTCCGTGGGGTCCACGGAGGTGTCCTCGATGGAGCCGACGACCTCGCCGGCGGACTTTCGGGCGCGCAGGCGCGGGTCGGCGAGGTCGTTGAGCGACTCGCCGATGAGCGTGATGCCGAGCACGATGAGCACGATGGCCAGGCCCGGGAACACGGCGGTCCACCAGATGCCGGCGGTGACGTCTGCCACGGAGCGGTTGAGGTCGTAGCCCCACTCGGCGGCCGCGGTCGGTTCGATGCCGAAGCCCAGGAAGCCCAGGCCGGCGAGCGTGAGGATCGCCTCGGACGAGTTGAGCGTGAGGATGACCGGCAGCGTGCGCGTGGAGTTGCGCAGCAGGTGGCGTCCCAGGATGCGCCCGGTGGAGGCGCCCACGACCTTGGCGGACTCGATGTACGCGTCCGACTTGATGCGGATGACCTCGGCGCGGATGGTGCGGAAGTACTGCGGGATGTACACGACGGTGATGGAGATGCCGGAGGCGAGGATGCCGCCCCACAGGCTCGACTGGCCGCCGGAGATCATGATGGCCATGAGGATGGCCAGCAGCAGCGACGGGAACGAGTAGACGGCGTCGGCGATGACCACGCACACGCGGTCGAACCAGCCGCCGAACCAGCCGGAGACCAGGCCGAGGGCGACGCCCGCGAAGATGGACAGCAGCACGGCCACGACGATGGCGATGACGGCGGTGCGCGCGCCCCACACGGTGCGGCTGAACACGTCGAAGCCGCCGACGGTGGTGCCCCAGATGTGCTCGGCGCTGGGCGCGACCTGTGCGGGGAACGGCACGCCGTCGTCGCCCTTGATCTGCGCGTAGCCGTACGGCGCGATCCACGGCGCGAAGATGGCGACGAGCAGGAAGAAGCCGGTGATGACCAGGCCGGTCACCAGCATGGCCTTCTGCCAGCCGACGGCCACCTTGAGGTCGCGGATGACGGGCAGTTTCGCCAGGCGGCTGCCGGGCTTGGTGATGTGCAGGCCCTCGAGCCTGGTGTCGCCGGGCACGCCGACGAGGGTCTCGGTGCTCTCGGACATGTCAGTACCTCACTCTCGGGTCGATGAGCGCGCTGATGACGTCCACGATGAAGTTGACCACGGAGACAATGATGGCGATGAGGATAACGATGCCCTGCACCGCCACGAAGTCGCGCGCCTTGAGGTAGTTGGAGAGCATGAAGCCCAGGCCCTTCCACTCGAAGGTCGTCTCGGTGAGCACGGCGCCGGCCAGCAGCAGCGCGATCTGCATGCCCATGACGGTGATGATCGGGATGAGCGCGGGGCGCCACGCGTGCTTGCCCATGAGGCGCTTCTCCCCCACGCCGCGCGAGCGCGCCGCCTCGATGTAGCCGGCGTTGTACGTGGAGATGACGTTGGTGCGCACCAGGCGGATGAACACGCCGGCGGTCAGCAGGCCCAGGGCGAGCGCGGGCAGCACGGCGTGCAGCAGCACGTCGCCGAGCACCTGCATGTCGCCCAGCTGGATGGCGTCGATGATGTACAGGCCGGTCGGCGAGACGAGCCTGGAGAACTGCATCTCGCTGGCCAGCGACGAGCGGCCCGAGCTGGGCAGCCAGCCGAGGCCGACGGAGAAGACGAGCTTGAGCACCAGGCCGAGGAAGAACACGGGCGTGGCGTAGCACAGGATGGCGAAGAGGCGCACGCCGGCGTCGGCGGCGCGGTCGCGGTGGCGCGCGGCGACGCGGCCCAGGCCGATGCCGACGACGAGGGCGACGATGAGCGCGAGGATGGCGAGCTCGAGCGTGGCGGCGCCGTAGCGGGTGAGCACGCTGATGACGGGCTGGTTGTCCGTCAGCGTGGTGCCGAGGTCGCCGTGCAGCAGGTTGTTCAGGTACTCGCCGTACTGCACGATGAGCGGCCGGTCGTAGCCGGCCTCGTGGATGCGCCGCTGCAGCTCCTCGGGGGTGAGGCGGCCGTCCATGGCGGCCGAGATGGGGTCGCCGGTGGCGCGCATGACGAAGAACACGATGGTCACGAGGATGAACACGGTGGGGATGATGAGCAGGAACCGGCCGAGGACGAACTTGAAGAATCCTGCGGACAGCCGGTTGCGGTGGGCCTTGGGCGCGGCCTTCGGTACGGCGGGTTCCTCCGCCGTGACGGCCTGTGACATCGGCCTCTCCTTCCGGGAGATGGGTGGTTCGGTTTCGGTTATGGTGGATATGGGCGGGTGCCCGCGCGCCGGCAAGCGGCGTCATGGGCACCGTCGTTGGTGTGCGTGCGGCGCGTCAGTCCTTGGTGACGGACGCGTAGCGGAAGCGGAACGAGGCATCGAGCACGACGCCCTTGACGTTGGCGCCGGTGACGGCCACCTGGTTGCCCTGCAGCAGCGGGATGGTGGACAGGTCCTCCGTCTCGAGCTTCTGGATCTCCTTGAGGGTGGCCTCGCGCTTGGCCTCGTCCTCCTCGCCGGCCTGCTGGACGATCAGGTCGTTGACCTTGGTGCTCTTGTAGCCGTTGTTGACGAAGTTGCCGTCACGGAAGAACGGGGACAGGTAGTTGTCCGGGTCGGAGTAGTCCGGGAACCAGCCGAGCTGGTAGAGCGGGTAGCTGCCGTCGGAGTCGTCGGTGACGACGCGCTCCTTGTTGTACTGGGTCCACTCGGTCTGCTGGAGGTCCACCTTGAACAGGCCGCCCTCCTCGAGCTGGGACTTGATGGCGGCGTACTCGTCGGCGGAGCTGGTGCCGTAGTGGTCGCCGTTGTACTGCAGCTTGAGGTCGACCGGGGTGGCCACGCCCGCGTCCTTGAGGATCTTGGCGGCCTGGTCGGCGTCGGGCTTGCCGTCCTTGCCGTAGGACTCCTTGAGGGTGTCCTCGTGGCCGGTCAGGCCGTCGGGGATGTAGGAGTACAGCGGCGTGTAGGTGCCCTTGTAGACCTTCTCGGAGATCTCCGAGCGGTCAATGAGGCTGGCGACGGCCTGGCGCACGGCCTTGGCCTTGGCGGCGTCGGCGTCCTTCTGGGACTCGCCGTAGGGCTGCAGCTTGAAGTTGAACACCAGGAGACGCTCCTCGCCGCCGGGGCCCTTGACGACCTTGACCTTGTCATTCTTCTCGAGGTCGGCGATGTCGGTGGGGGTCAGCGAGCGGTGGGCCACGTCCACCTGGCCCTGCTCCACGGCCATCTTGAGGTTGGACGGGTCGGCGAAGTACTTGACCTGCACGGCATCGTTCTTCGCGGGCGTCAGGCCCTGGTAGGAGTCGTTCTTCGCGTAGCTGAGGGCCTCGTTGAGCTTGAACGAGGTGAGCTTGTAGGGGCCGGCGAAGGCATTGCCGGAGACGATGGTGTCGGCGTCGGTGAGCTTGTCCGCGGCGAACACCTCCTCGTCCACGATCGGGCCGGCCGGCGAGCTCATGACCTGCTTGAGCGTGACGTCGTAGGGCACCGAGGAATTGAACACGACGGTCTCGGCGTCCGGCGTCTCGATGGACTCGATGTTGGCCAGCAGGGAGCTGGGGCCGTTCGGGTCGTTGATCGTGTTGACGCGGTCGTAGGAGAACTTGACGTCGCTGGAGTCGAGCGTGTGGCCGTTGGCCCACTTCAGTCCGCTCTTGATCTTGACGGTGAACTGCTTGCCGTCGGAGCTCCAGGTGCCGTCGTCCGCCGCGATGTCCGGCGAGAGCTCGGAGGTGTCGTAGTCCTGGGCGTACAGGAACGGGAACACCTGGATCTGCACGGCGTAGGAGCCGTTGTCGTACGAGCCGGCCGGGTCGAGCGACGTGAGCTTATCGGTGGTGCCGATCATGATGGCGTTGGCGGCCTCCGCACTGGAGGCGTCGTCCTTCACGCCGCCGCACGCGGCGAGCGAGGCGACCGTCGCCAGGGAGGCGACGGCGGCGATGAGCTTCCTGCTGTTCTTCACTGGAGCCCTCTCTTCTTCTCTTGGTTCGGTCTCTTCCCTTGCGCAGGGCTGGCCTGCGGCATGGGGGCGATTGTTGGCCGCACGCGTTACTGATTCGTTTCGACCGGCGCACCTCCTCGTGCACGCGGTCGGCGTCGGCGTCCTTCCACCCCTTGCAAACATTGAGATTAACGGCGCGCCCCGCTCCATCGCGCCTCGGTCCGCATGCTGAGATGTACCGTCCGGCACGACCTGTCGACCATTTCCCGCCGTCCCCGGTGAATGGTCGTACGCACGCGCCGGCGTGTCGCGGTTTGGACTTTTTGATTAACTTAGTTAATATATGAATTGCGTTAATGAAGCGCTTAAGCTATACTGGGAGGCGAACAGCGACCCCAAGGGAGGGACCATGGCAGCCACGAACAATCCTGCGAACGCGGAGGCGAACCGCGCCCGCGTGGTGGAATACCTCTACCACCAGGGCACCGCCTCGCGCGCGCAGGTCGCCAAGGCCCTGTCCCTGACCGCCGCCGCCATCACCAAGATCACCGCCCGCCTCATCGAGGAGGGGATCGTGCACGAGACCGGCGGCATGCAGGGCATGGGCCGTCGCCGCTCCATCGGCCTGGCCGTCAGCTACGAGGACGCGCACGTCGTCGGCGTCAAGTTCGCGCGCTCCCTCGTCGAGGTCGGCGTCTTCGACCTGGCCGGCCGTCGCCTCAGGCTCGAGGAGCTGCCGCCGGTCAGCGACGCCGGCGCCGGCGACGCCATCGCCCGCGTGCACGCCACCGTCGGCGCGCTCATCGCGGACGACCCGGCCATCCGCGCCGTCGGCATGGCCGTGCCCGGACCCTACCTGCGTTCGCGCGGCCACACCGCCGTCGTCTCCTCGATGCAGCGGTGGGGCGCCGTGAACTTCCCGCGCGAGTTCGCCGACGCGTTCGGCGTGCCCGCGACCATCGAGC
>JAXJQE010000173.1:0-1554 GCA_036311305.1 Bifidobacterium sp. | reverse complement strand
CGGCGAGGACCTTGTCGTCGCCGCCCTCCTCGTCGACCATGTGGTACAGGCCGACGGCGCGGCACTTGATGACGCAGCCCGGGAACACCGAGTCGGTCACCATCACCAGGGCGTCGAGCGGGTCGCCGTCCTCGCCGAGGGTGCCGTCGATGTAGCCGTAGTCGTCCGGGTAGCCCATCGCGGTGAACAGCGTACGGTCGAGGAAGACGCGGCCGGAGGCCTGGTCGACTTCGTACTTGTTCTTGGAGCCGCGCGGGATCTCCACGACGACGTTGAAGGTATCATCTGCTGCCATGGTATTGCTCCTTGGTCTTGGGTAGCGTATTGCCACTGCCCACCATACACCGAAGGCCCCCGCCCACCCGTCCTCTTCGCTCTCGCTTCGCTCTCTCTTCGTTATAGGGGGCACCTCCCGTGTTATAGGGGGCACCGAAATCGCGGGGCCCCGGGTATCAACCGCCATTTTCCGCCGTTGATACCCGGGGTCCCGCGATTTCGGTGCCCCCTATAACACGGGAGGTGCCCCCTATAGCAGCCGGGAGGTGACAACAAGAGGTGACAACAATAACAATGGGGAGGTGCCCTGTGGAGGGCATCTCCCCATTGATCGGTATGGCCGAAAAGGTCAGAACTCGACGCTCAGGATGTGCGCGACGTCGGCCCAGGGGGCGAGCGCCACGTAGTTGTCCCAGCTCCAGTCGAACTCGCGGCCGGTGAGCTCGTCGTGCACCTTGTAGGTGCCGTCGGTCGGCAGGCCGAAGTCGGTGAGCTCGACGTGGATCTGCGACTGCTGCTCGTGGTAGCAATCGAGGTTCACGACCATGATGAGCATGTCCGGCTTGCCGGTGCCAGTGCACTCCGCGGGCACGTAGCGCGCGAAGGCGACCACGGCCGGGTTCGCGCTCGGCAGCACGGTCAGGTCGTGGTAGCTGGCGGCGGCCGGGTGCTCGCGGCGCACGCGGTTGAGCGTGCCGACGAGCTCGGCGATGCCGTAGCCGTCCGCGGTCGCCCAGTCGCGCACCTGCACCTCGTACTGCTCGTTCGCGGTGCCGATGGTGCCGTCCTCGCGGCGCGCGGCCTCGACGAGCTCGTAGCCGGTGGTCAGGCCCCAGCTGGGCGAGCCCATGGCGGCGAGCACGGCGCGCACGGCGTGGCCGGCGGTGCCGTTGTCGCGCAGGTAGCCCGAGCGCACGTCCTGCGTGTTGGGCCAGAACGCGTCGTGGTGCGCGTACGCGGCGGTGCCGTTCGCGGCGGCCAGGACCGCCTCGATCTCGCCCTTGGTGGTGTGCCACGGGAAGGTGCCGTCGTCCTGCGTGAAGCCGGCGCAGCCCAGGGCCTCGAGCATGGCGGAACGCGTGACGTCCTTGGCCAGGAAGAGGACCTCGGGGTGCGTCTTGGCGACCGCCTCGATGACGTCCTGCCAGAAGCGCACGGGCGCCCCGTCCGGCGTGCCGATGCGGAACGCGGTGACGCCGGCGTCCGCCCAGCCGGTGAGCGTCGCGGCGACGAGCTTGGCGAGGTCGTCGAGCGCGAGGTCGTAGTCCGGGGTGAGCG
>JAXJQE010000172.1:0-26596 GCA_036311305.1 Bifidobacterium sp. | reverse complement strand
CGCAAGAAGGTGGACAAGGAGGAGCTCTCCCAGAGCCAGCAGGCCGGGTTCATCTACCTGATCCTGTGCACCGTGTCCGGTGTGGCCGCCGGCCTGCAGAACACGGGCTGATCCCTCGGATGCCTCCTATGCGGACGGCCCCGCTTCCCCGGCGCTTGCGCGTCGACGGGAAGCGGGGCCGTCCGCATAGGAGGCACGCCGCGTTATAGGGGGCATCGTACATGTCGCGGTCGCACTACGGGCTCGGCGCCGCAGTAGGACCTCGACATCGCCCCGGGGTCTGCGGTGTCCGGCTCGTGGGACCTGGGCTTCCTCGAGCCGGGCAGGTATTGCGCGCCCGCGCGGGCGCATGCCAAGGTAAGGGACGGCACCGGGTGAGAAGGTCCGGCGCGCCGCCCCGGGGACATCCCCGCGGGCGCCATGCCTTCGGAGGCCGCCGTCCGGCGACTCCCCGAACCAGAAAGATACCGACCATGTCCTTCGATGACACCCGTTTCGACCACCGTCCCCGCCTGCGCCAGTCCCCCAAAGACCAGGCCGGCATCGACGAGGTGGCCCACGAGACCCCGGAGCCGATGAGCGCGCACAGCGTCGCCGTCGCCATCGGCGCCTGCGGCTGGGACAACTGCCTGTACTGAGGCTCCTACTGAGGCTCCAGGCACCGAAACCGAATTCGGAGAGTCGCCCCAGACCCCTGCCGCCCGGTATGGTCAAACCAGGAACCGCCATTTTCCAACGATCTTCGTGAAGCGATAGGTGGCGACACCCCTCCAGAGCGACTCTCCGAATTCGGTCTCGCGCCCAAAGCCTCCGATTCCGCCCCCATTGCGCTCCCCGCGCGCTACAATCGGCCACAACATAACGTCGCCGAACCAGCGAGGGAGCACACGACCATGGCAGACGAAGCCGAAACCACCCAGGAGACCACCGCGAGCAGCACGTGGAGCCGCATGCTCGCCGGCAACCGCCGCTTCGCCGAGGGCAAGCCGACCCACCCGTGGCAGGACAAGGAGACCCGCGAGTCGCTCATCGACACGCAGAACCCCGACGCGGCCGTGCTGTGCTGCTCGGATTCGCGCGTGCCCCCGGAGATCATCTTCGACGCGGGCCTCGGTGACATGTTCGTCGCCCGCACCGCCGGCGAGATGCTCGACCCCGCCGTCCTGCAGACGCTGGAGATGGCCGTCACCGACCTCAAGGTCAGCCTGCTCGTCGTCCTCGGCCACCAGCACTGCGCGGCCGTCGCCAAGAGCGCCCGTGCGCTCGACGCGCTCGTCGACCGCACGATGGCGCAGGCCGGCGACCAGCCCGAGGACACCCGCGAGACGCTCATGGAGAACCTCGACGAGATCATCGAGGCGTCGGACGACATGTTCCTCAAGGACCTCGGCATGAGCGTGTGGCAGGCGCGCATGGCCGGCCTCGAGGACGAGGACGACTACGAACAGGTGCAGATCGCGCGCACCATCGAGCAGCTCGTCACCCACTCCGAGACCATCCGCCAGGCGCTCGCCGACGAGCGCCTGATGATCGTCGGCGCGCGCTACCGCCTAGACAGCGGCCTCGTCGAGGTGCTGAGCTTCTAGGAACAACGCGCGCCGTTGCCCCGCGCGCGTCCTACGCTGGGAGCTATGTCACTAGGTTTGAACATTCTGCTCATCTTCGTCTTCCTGCTGCTCGGCGCGGTGTTCTCGGGCACCGAGCTGGCGCTGGTGTCCCTGCGCGGCTCGCAGCTCGACCAGATGGAGCAGGAGGACGCCCGCGGCGCGCGCGTCGCGAAGATCGCGCGCGACCCGAACACGTTCCTGTCGACCGTGCAGATCGGCGTGACGCTCTGCGGCTTCCTGTCCGCGTCGTTCGGCGAGTCGTCGATCTCCCCGTACGTCACGCCGGTGGTCGAAGGCTGGGGCGTGCCCGCGGGCGTCGCGGCGCCGCTGACGACGATCGTGCTCACGCTCATCATCTCGTACTGCTCGATCGTGATCTCCGAGATGGTGCCCAAGCGCATCGCCATGCAGCGCAACGAGCAGATCGCGCGCGCGGTGGTGCCCGCGATCAGCGCGTTCGCGAAGGTGTGCCGCCCGATCATCTGGCTGATCGGCAAGAACACGAACGGCATCGTGCGCCTACTCGGCTTCGACCCGAACGAGACGGAGAGCGAGGTCAGCGACGAGGAGCTGCGCGTGCTCGTCAACTCGAACTCCAACCTGACCACCGACGAGCGCACGATCCTCGACGACGTCTTCGACGCGTCGGAGACCATCGTCGCCGAGGTCATGCGCCCGCGCGCGGACGTCGCGTTCCTCAACGCGGACATGCCGCTCGCGGAGGCGGCCGCGTTCGTGCGCGACATGCCGTACTCGCGCTACCCGGTGTGCGGCAAGAACTTCGACGACATCCGCGGCTTCGTGCACGTGCGCGACCTGCTCGACGTGCAGAACCCCGGCGGCATGACCGTCGGCGACGTGACGCGCGACGGCATCTCCCTGCCCGGCACCTCCAAGCTGCTGCCGTCGCTGGCGCTGCTGCGCCAGCGCGGCATCCACCTGGCGACGGTGATCGACGAGTACGGCGGCACCGACGGCATCGTCACGCTGGAGGACATGACCGAGGAGCTCGTCGGCGACATCCGCGACGAGTACGACCTGCCCGACGGGCGCGAGGTGGGCGGCGACGAGCTGCGCGGCGCGTTCGTCGACGGCGTGGCGACCGTCGACGGCGGCATGACGATCGAGGACTTCGACGACCTGACCGGCATCGAGCTGCCCGACGGGCCGTACGAGACGGTCGCCGGGTACTTCCTGGCGCACACCGGCAAGATCGGCGAGGTGGGCGACGAGCTCACCAGCGACGAGGGGTACACGATGACCGTCACGAAGACCGAGGGGCGCAGGATCGAGACGATCGAGGTGCGCAAGGTGCAGGAGCCGGCCGGGCCCGGGGAGGGCGCCGGCCAGGGCGGCGCCGACGGCAAGGAGGCCAGGAAGAAGTAGCCCTTTAGCACCGCTTGCTGGGGTTACTCCCTTAGCTCATGGGGGCTTGGGGCGGGCGCGCATTGCCTATGCTCGGGTCGAAAGGACCAAGTTTGGCGAACCTACGGCCCGCGCGGCCGGTTCGATGACGAAAGGACTGAACATGGCACTTGCATTCGTGGTACCCGGATTGGACGAGGCGACCTCGGAGAAGGTGATCGGCATCCTGCAGGAGCGCCTGAGCCAGGAGCAGTCGGCGGCGCTCGTGCTCAAGCACGCGCACTGGAACGTGGCCGGCCCGAACTTCATCGCCGTGCACGAGATGATCGACCCGCAGGTCGATGAGGTGCTCGCCATGGCCGACGAGACCGCCGAGCGCATCGCCGCCCTGGGCGGCTCCCCGATGGGCCGTCCCGACGACCTGCTGCGCTTCCGCACCTGGCCGAAGTTCGAGCTAACGGGCCGCCAGAACACCCTCGAGTACCTGCGCGCGCTCGACGCCTACTACGACGACTTCATCAAGGCGGACCGCACCGCCGTCGCCGAGCTCGACGACCTCGACTTCGTCTCCTCCAACATCATCCAGGACCACGTGCAGAAGCTCGAGCAGTTCCAGTGGTTCATGCGCAGCCACCTGATCGACTAGCGTCGGGCATCCAGCGGAACATAACGGAGAGGCGGGATGGAACAGACACCCGAGGAACGACGGCACATGGTGCGCATGGTCGTGCTGCTCATCGTGCTCGCCGCCATCGTGGCGACGTGCATGATCCTGTACGTCAACCACATCAACGGCGAGAAGAACGTCGAGTCGATCGCGAGCGCCTGCTCGGTGGAGACCAAGAGCACCGACCAGGGCAGGAAGTACCTGGAGTTCGCGAGCTCGAACGAGGGCACCGTCACGCAGACCGAGCGCGAGACCGCCGAGTGCATCGTCTCACACATCCCGAGCAAGACCGCCAAGGCCGGCGACGCGGGCACGATGACCCGCGGCGGCTACGACTACTCGTGGACGTCGGTCCACTGGACCGGCGCCGACGCGGCCACCAAGGTCGCCATCACGATCAAGCCGGAGACCGCGAAGTAGGCCGTCGTTCCACCGTTGCGCCAAGGGCGTCCGTCCACACAGGACGGGCGCCCTTCCACACCGCCTGGCCGTCCGTCCACCGGCATTCGTGAAGTTCGTGTGGAGAACCGCCCGCACATGCTGGACATCCCGGCCGCACCTTGGCACACTATTAACCATGCGGTGGAACTTCACAGATGACGCAGAGAACATTCAGCTCCCCTCCGAGCAGGACGGGATCGGGCGCGTGAACTTTATCATGGCGCAGCACGATCTCGGGGTCCTGAGCAACGAAGAGGCAGGCGAGCTGCTCCGGCACCACTTCCGCATCGACCCGCAGTCGGTGGAGGAGGACAATCGTTGGCTCGACGAGAACGCCAGCGACGAGGACCGGTGGCGCGCCGAGATGCTCCTCGAGAGCACCATCTTCGAGGAGTGGAAGATGTTCTGTGACGATCCGACCGTCGACCCGGCCGATTTCGAGCCGCGCGACGAGTAAGTCCCGCCGCCTTCTCCATGAGGCCGTCCGCCCACGTTCCCACCCGGCGGCGGCCATTGCTCGGGGCGGCGCCCACCCCCTTCAGGGCGCCGCAACGCGCGCGAACAAGCCCCCAACGGCCATCCCCCGTCCGGCCGCGGGGGCTTTCGCGTACCCAGGCATCCCCATCCTGCCCCTCGATGCCAGCCATGGTCATCGGGTGGTGAGGGGTCAGAATTCGCCGAGGCAGGCGCGGGTGAGCTCGAGTTCGGTGCGGGCGATGACGTCGTCGTAGGTTTCGTCGCCGCCGATCAGCGTCACGGGGAGCTCGTGGCGGCGCGCGCGGCGCAGGACCTCGAGGTTGTCGGCGATGAGGGATTCCTGGGTGACCCAGGAGTCGTCGAGGCGGCGCTCGATGTCGTCGGCGTGCATGAGGATCGCCGGCATGTTCGCGCGGATGTACTCGGGGGTCATCGCCAGGCAGCAGTAGACGATGCGCTGCAGGTACGGCCACGTGAAGTCGTCGCGCCACGTCGGCGGGATGTAGCTGCCCTCCACGATCAGGTTCTGGTTGTTCTCGATGGCCGTCTTGACGATCTCGCGCACGACCGGCCAGACGGCGGCGGTGATGGCGTCGTCGTCCGCGTCGGCGGTCAGGTCGCCGACGAGGCCCGCGCGGATGAGGCCCATCTTGACGTGGTCGATGCTCAGCGTGGGGTAGCGGAGCCGTTCGAGCATGCGCTGCGCGAGCTTCGTCTTGCCGACGTGGGACGCGCCCGCGATGAAGATGATCATGTGCTCAACCATAAGCGTTTTTTGGTCGCGGCGAAAAGGACGGCGCCCTCAGAGAATTCCGTCGCCGCGCGCGCTCGAGGAGATGCTGCGTTGCAAAAGGGTCGGCGCCCGCCGCTCATGCGTGCGGGCGCCGACCCTTTTGCCAGGACTTGCGGGACTCAGTCGTCCAGGGATTCGCGGCGGGAGGCCAGGCCCTCCTCCAGTTCGCGCAGGGAACGCTGGAGGTACGCGGCGTGCGACTTGCGGTAGAAGGGCTCCATGGGGTCGAGGAACGGGAGTCGGTCCTCGCTGGCCACCGCACGCGCGAACACGTTCACCGCCTCCGACATCGAGATGCCCTCGCGCTCGCAGACGCGCTCGAAACTCTCACGGGTGCTGTCGTCCATAGGGACGGAAATCGCCGTATCAGCCATGCTCGCTCCTTTAGTCGCTCAACATCGTCCGATCCCCTAGCCCCCAGACGATAACAACCGTCCCAGAAGAGACATAACGGCTCAGCCGTGAGGCATACCGCCCCCTCCCCGCGCTGCTGTTGCACGTGAAACAGGGGTGTCAGCGGACGGAGGGGACACCTCGTTCGACGACGCACAGGTCGTCCCCACCGGGCCGAAGGAATCAGCGATCACCGTAATGGGTACGGCACTGCAGGATCTCCAGGCAGCGGGCATCGCCGTCGCCGAGAACGCGGTACACGATGCGGTGTTCGCCATCGATACGCCGCGACCACCATCCCGACAGGTTGCCGCGCAACGGCTCAGGCTTGCCGACGCCGGTGGGGGCGCCGCTGCGTTCGATGTCCTTGATCAGCGCATTGATGCGCTTGAGGATGCGCTTGTCATGGGTCGACCAATACAGATAGTCGTCCCACGCCTCATCAGTGAACACCTTCCTCATCAGGCATCCAGCAACTCGTGCTCGGACACCTGGCCGTCCTCCAGCTGCCGCAACGAACGCTCGAGGTGGCGCATGTTCGCCTCGCCGTAGAAGGGATCGGCCTCCACCGGGAAGGGGATGCGATTCTCACGCACCACGGTCTTGGCGAAGATGTTCACGGCGGTGGAGACGGACATGCCCATCTGGTCACATACACGGTCGAAGGCGGTCTTGGTCTCGTCGTCCATGCGGACGGAAATCACTGCACTCATGAGATATGCTCCTTGTCATTCGATGTCATACATTATATGACTTTTATCCATCAAATGAAGGTCATTAAACCCGAGTGTCTTAGGATCGCCTCCGGACGGAGAGAGCCCGGAAAGGGAGAGGATCAGGCGTGGGCAATCACTTCGAGGTCGTCTGAGTCCAGGCCCTGGGGGAGGTCGTCGTGCCACTGCCAGGCGGCGGCGTGCACCCAGACGTGCTCGTCCCACAGGTCGCGGTCGAGGTGGATTGTCAGCTTGCCGGCGGCCTGCCAAGTGGCGTCGGGGCCGTCGCCGGCGAGCGCCATGCGCGTCACCGTGCAGGGGACGCGGCCCTCCGGGCGCGCGTCGGCGGGACGGGCGGTCGAATGGTGCGGGCGCTCCATGCGCAGGCCCCACACCACGCCGTCGCACGGGCAGGCGTGGGCGGCCAGGTCCTCGTGCGGGAACGGCGAACGGACGGATTCCATGGATACGTTGTCAAAAGACGGTCGTGCCACAGGGGTCTCCTTCGGGTAAGTGTCAGGGATGTGCGGAATGCACCGACGGCGTCGATGGTCGACGCGCAGCAATGAGGTGCAAGCCTAGCAAAAGTGAAGAAACCGTGAAGGCTCAGAGCGAAAAATCGGGGTGTTATGTCCGGAAGCGGACTCCTGCCAGGGGCGAACATCCGGAGGGTGCGCACGTGCGCCACCCAACCCTATTCGGCAATGCCCTATCTGGTAATGATCATGAGACAGCCGATCGCATTCGGCCCAAAGAAGCGAAAGCCACCGGCGCCATTGCGCCGTTTTCGCGGTGCTATCCGATAGCGGCTACAAGATAGCACGCCCACGCCGACGAAATCACCCAGCGCCCAACAGTCGGGCAACCCCGTCTCATCCGGCCTCAGGCACCTTCAATTGGCCAATTCGCTTACGAGGGGTACTTCAAGGGCGTTCCCATGAAGTACGCCCTTTCAAAAACCGCGCCATTCCGGGCTTTTCCATCTCCCATACATGGCCCCCTCCCCCATGGGGCACCCCTCGTAAGCGAATTGCCCCGTCCGATCGCCGTATCTACTGCCTGAGGCATCCCGCACCACCCCACATAGCGCCCCGCGGCCGCCCTCAGCGCTCCACGTCGTCGGGAATCGTCTTGATCACCCGCGGGGACGCCGCCGACCACGGTGTTGGACGGCACGTCCTTGGTGACCACGGCGCCCGCGGCCACGACCACGTTGTCGCCGAGGGTGACGCCGGGCAGGATCGTGCAGTTCGCGCCGATCCACACATCGTCGCCGATGGTCACCGGCTTCGCCTGCCCGAGGTGGCGGCGACGCCCGGCCGGCGAGAGGGGGTGGTTGACGGTGATGATGGACGAGCCAGGGCCGATCATCACGTGGTCGCCGATCCGCACCGGCGCGATGTCGAGGATCGTCACGTTGTAGTTGGCCAGGAAGTCGTCGCCGACGTGGATGTTGCGGCCGTTGTCGCAGCTGAAGCGGGCCAGCACCGTGGGCGCGGCGCCCACGGAGCCGAACAGGTTGCGCACGGCCTCCTCCATGGCGCGCGGGTCGGCCGGGTCGACGGCGTTGAGCTCGCGGCAGCCGGCGATGGCGTGCAGCTTGCGCGCGTTGACCTCCGGGTCGTGGAAGTCGTACTCGAGGCCGGCGTCGAGCTTCTCGACCTCGCTCATCTTCCGGGACTTCAGGGAACTGTCATCGCGCACCATCAATACTCCTTCCGGGCCGCGAATCGGGCCGTGAATTTGGAACGGCCATGGCCCACTTGTCCCATGATAATTCGATAGGGATAACGCGATCATTCGTCAACAGCGGCCAGGCGAGCAGTCATCTTGGAGGCTGGCCAATATGCTCAATACAATCGTTTCGACTGACAATTCCGAAACCGAAAACCGCCCTGACACCGACATGTCAGCAGAGCGGCGAACAAACACTGAATAAACTATTAAAAATAATATGTTTATTTGAATGCCGCCCAATGAATAACCAGTAACCAATCAGCAACCAAGCAATGAAGAGTCTTATGCATAAGCCGAGAAGGGCGGAATGATCATGGCTCCCAGCGAAGCCTATGAGCCCGCAACGTCAGGCAGCGGTCGCGCAGAGGATGCGCCCTACGGCGATACCCAATTGCACCCTTCCAGAATCGCCTATGCCCGATGCCTGGAAGGGGTGACGCAACGCCAATTGTTGGAGATGTCCGGCATTTTCCCAAAGCAAGCTCAGCAAACTCCAGAATGGTTTCATCCCATTCGTTGACGGTGACCATACTCCTGGCGACCGCTTGCGCTTCACCAAGGCCCATGAGCTGGGACTAAAAGAGACACGTTTCGTCACCAACAGCTAAGGCACCCATGCACACCGGCGACCCCCACCAACCACTTAACCCCGCGGACCACCTCGAGGACTTCGCGGACTACTTCGATCCGCGCATCCGCCAGCGCGCGCTCCGCTACTGGCGCGAGGGACGCGTGCACGACCTGCACCGCGGGGAGGGGCCCGGCGAGTGGCACGCCACCGTCGAGGGCACGGACGACTACAACGTGACCGTCCAGCTGGAGGACGGCTACGTCGAGGAGATCGACTGCGACTGCCCATACTCCCTGCAGACCGAGTCGTACTGCAAGCACGTCGGCGCCGCGCTGATCCCCTGCGGATGAGGACGCCATCCGGTAATCCCTATGAGATAGGCGCCCGCTTCCGGCGCCAGAGACCAGAGCCCACTGACGGAATTCCGCCGTTTTCAGGGTGCTATCTGATAGAAGCTATAAGATAGACCACATTCACGAGGCAGAAGGAGGCGCACTGGCACATGGCACGCACACCCAACTACAAGATGCCCGCGCAGCTGTTCCACGCCGACCGCACCACAGACGCCGAGCGCAACCTCAAAGCGCTGGTACGGACGCGCCTCACCGCCGACTCGACCTACCGCACGCACATCAACGTGAAGGAAGGCGAACTGTTCATCGCCATGCCACGCCCGCTCACCACAGCCATGGCACGCGTACAGCTCACCGAACAGGCGATTGCCGACCTGTGGAACCCCATGCCGGGCGTGATGCGTTGGAACTACATCACCCAATCCATCCGCGAGGACATGCTCGCCACGAACGAGATGGAGGGCGTGCGCAGCACCCGCAGGGAGATGGCCCAGGCCGTGGAGGCCGCGGAGGACCAACGTCACACCCGTTTCAGCGAATTCGCCCGCCTGTACCTCTCGCTGACCGGCACCGACGCGCATATGCCGACCACCTTGGAGGAGATCCGCGCCATCTACGACCAAGCGACCGACGGCGAGATCGCGGACGCCGACAAGCCGGACGGCAAGCTGTTCCGCACCAAGGACGTGGACATCACCACGGGCACGCGCATCCTCCATTCCGGCACGCATGGGGAGGAACACATCGAACGGCTGCTGGAGCGGATGCTGGCGCTCGCCGCCTCGGAGGAGATGCCCCCACTGCTCAGTGCCCTTGCTGCGCATTACCTCTTCGAATACGTACATCCGTTCTACGACGGCAACGGCCGCACGGGACGCTATCTCCTGGCCCTCAGCCTACGGCAGGTCCTTACGCTTCCCACGTTGCTGTCGCTGTCCCAGACCATCGCCGCCCACAAGGACCGGTACTACAAGGCCTTCAGCGTCTCCCAGGACCCCCTCAACAACGGGGAACTCACCTATTTCATCGCCACCATGCTGGAGCTCATCGCCACGGGCCAGGAACATCTGGTTAAGGACCTCGAGTCCCGCAACGAATCCATGGCGAGGCTCCGGCATCTCTGCGACGGGACATCGGAGCGCTTCGGGCTCTCCGAAGGCGCAAGCGCCACCTTGTGGGCATTGCTCCAGGAACGCCAGTTCGACACACGTCCTTCCGTCACCATCAATGACCTCGTCCGGCTATTGGACCGTTCATGGCAAAGCGTGCGCGGATACATCGACGAGCTTGAGCGACACGACCTGGTGCACTTCGATTCCCACAAGCCCATACGGGTAAGCGCGGCGGAGCAGCTGACCGACTGAGCCTCAACGGCGCGAGGTGCCGACCACCATCTTCTCCATGCCCGGGCCGCGGCGGTCGTCGGCGAGCGCGAGCCCGTCGACGGGGGCAATGAGGGAACGAGCGTCAGTGGTCATGGTGGACCATTGTAGAAGAGAACGGCGGCTCAGCAGGTGAGGCCGGTGAGGCCGCGGGATTCGGCGTCGTCGAAGGCTTGCTGCCAGCTGGTCTCGTAGGCCATCTTGGCCTCGGCGAGCCAGCGGTCGCGGTCCACGGGCAGCGGGGTACTCCACTCGGTACGCCAGCGGTCGAGGGAGGCGTCGAACCACACGAGGTGGGCGTAGAGCCAGCCGGTGTCCGGGTCGGAGAGCAGGGCCCAGCCGATCATGCCGTACTCGTCGTCCATGTCGATGCTCGAGTCGACCCAGTCGCCGGACTGCACGCTCCAGCGCCAGTCGCGCCACATGAGGGGGTCGTCGGAGCTCACGGCCGCCGGGCCGGTGGAGGTCAGGTCGTCGGGCCACGCCTCGCGCGCGGCGAGGATCCAGTGGCCCTTGTCGAGCTGCGCGGGGGTCAGCTCGACGCTGGTGACGGCGGTCGTGCGCCAGTGCGCGGCGCCGTCGCGGCGCACGCGCTCGGCGCGCATGAGCGTGCACACGAGCGTGCCGCCGTCGGAGAGGATGCGCTCGGCGTCGGCGTGCACGAGCCACGCGACGTCGGGGTTCGGGCGCACGTGTGCCTCGAGGGTATCGCGGTACAGATTGACCAGTTCCAGGTCGACGAACTCATCGTCCTCGTCCATGATCCTCCTCCGGCCGCCGCCCCCGCACGGGCGTCCACATGGCCACTAAGCCGTATCGTAATGTCGCGCGCACGGCTTGCCAAGCGGACACGCGCGCACCTCCGTGGGCGTAACCGCTGCCCGCGAACCGCGGACCGTCGCACCCCGCTAAGCTGAACGCAGATCCCCACCAAGGACCAATGACGCCCCCGAGGAAAGCGAGCAACGATGCCACCGACCATTCCCACCCCCGCGCACGAATACTGGACACGCACCAGCGGCGACCTGGCGGACCGCGGTACGCCGCTGCCCACGCCGCCCGTCACCGCCACCCCCGGCAAAGCCGTGCCCGTCGTCATCGACCCCACCGAGCAGTACCAGCTGTGGGAGGGCGTCGGCGCGGCGGTGACCGACTCCACGGCGAACGTGCTCATGACGCGCATGACGCCCGCGCAGCGCCACGCCATCCTCACCGAGCTGTTCGACCCCGCGCAGGCCGGCTTCTCCTCGGTGCGCATCTCCATCGGCTCGTGCGACTTCTCCAGCCAGCCGTTCTACACGTACGACGACCTGCCGGCCGGCGTGACCGCCGACGCCGGCCTGGACCACTTCTCCATCGGCGAGGGCGAGCCCGGCGCGCCCGGCGCCACGCGCGACCTCAAGTACGTCGTGCTAGTGCTGCAGGAGATCCTGGCGATCAACCCGGCCGTCAAGGTCATGGCCTCTCCGTGGAGCGCGCCGGCGTGGATGAAGACGCCGGCCGTGCTCACCGGCGCGGGCCGCCTGCGCCTCGGCGAGTACGTGGGCAACGGCTACCGCCCGCGCGACACCGTCGACTACGTGTACGCGCAGTACTTCGTCAAGTTCATCGAGGCGTACGCGCGCCTGGGCATCCCGATCCACTCGGTGAGCATGCAGAACGAGCCCAGCAACGGCTGCCCGTGGCCCATCACCGTATGGACCCCCGAGGAACTGGCCGCCTGGGGCGCCGACTACCTGTGCCCGGCGCTGGACCGCACGTTCCCGGACGTGGAGATCTGGTTCGGCGACGACTCGTTGCGCTTCTGGCAGCGCCCCGCCAGCGACTACATGACCCCCGCGCAGGCGCAGTGCTTCGCGGGCGCCGCGTTCCACACCTACTCCGGGCTGCCCGAGTGGGTCCACCACGGCGCACGCCAGTTCCCCGGCTGGAAGGTCGCCATGACCGAGCGCCGCTGCATGCTCGACGAGACCGTCGACGAGGCCAGCCATGTCATGTTCGGCGAGATCGGCACCTGGCTGGTGCGCAACGGCATGGGCCTGGTCAACCTATGGAACCTGGCGCTCGACGAACGGGGCCTGCCCAGCTGGGCGGGGACCACCGGCCGGCGCGGCGTGATCACCGTCGACTCGGCGACCGGCGGCGTCAAGCGCAACCTCGAGTACTTCATGCTGCGCAACTTCGGCCAGGGCGTGCCCGTCGGCGCGCGCCGCGTGGCGAGCACGAACCGCACGCCCGACGGGCGGCACGGCGGCCTCGGCTCGGTCGCCTTCGCCGCGCCCGACGGCACGCTCAGCGCGGTCCTGTACAACCCGACCGGCGAGGACATCGACGCGGCCGTCACCGTCAATGGGCAGGGCGCGCGCTGGCAGCGCGCGACCGTGCCCGCGTACGGCACCGTCACGCTCGTCAGGTCCGACCGCGCGATCAACGACACGGCCGCGCCGGCCGACGACGACTTCGACGTCGTCGCCACCCCGCACGCGCCCGACGACCACAACGAGGCGCAGTTCTAGCCCTCCGCCCCCATCGCCGCCGCCATCGCGCGCAGCGTGGCGAGCGCGATGATGACGCGCGTGCCGTCGCTCCAGCCGAGGACGGCGAGCGCGGCCTTCGGCCAGATGTCGACGCGCGCGTCCTCGGCCTGCAGCATGAGGTGGCCGGTGCCTTCGAGCAGCCTGTCGAGCTCGCCGAGGGCCTTCAGCGTGCCGGAGTCGACGCCGGTGTGGTGCACGGGGACGGCCTCCTCGTGGGCGTCGGCGTCGATGGCCGCCAGACCCTTGGGGCCGTCCTGCGGCGTCACGGTCAGCGTGACGGGGAAGCCGGTGGAGCCTTGCAGGCCCTGGTAGGTGGTGGTCGTGGTCATGGTGGGTCCTTTCGGGAAGTGCGATCGGGCACCATCGTAGGCGCGGGGCGCGGGCCGCGCGCCCGTTTCGCCGCACAGGGAGCGCGACCGACAACGCGGCGCGGACGGTGTGTTTTCCGCGCGCTGTCCGCCCGCCGCGGAACGTGTCGCGCGCGCATCTGCGCTACCATGGTATTCGAACAAATGTTCGACTGACCGGCGTGGAGGGACCCATGAGCTTGAGGATGATCGTGCCCAATGTGACCGACGTGTTCGTGCGCTGCGACGGCCGCGGCCGTCCGCTGCGCGCCACGCTGGACGTGCCGCGCGGCTACGACGAGCACGTCACGCACCTGCGCGTGCAGCTGCCCGCGGGATTCCGCATCGGCACGTTCAACGGCGTGCGCTGGCTGGTCTCCCCCGACGGCGCGGTCTCCAAGCCCGAGCTGATGCGCAGCGGCGACGGCGCCACCGGCATCCGCTTCAACTACGTGAACCGCACGGTGGAGATACCGTGCCGCGAGCTGCGGCCCACGACGGCGGCGCCGCGGACCGCGGCGGCCGCCGGCTGGTGAGGGAGGCCGCGCGATGGGCCGCTGGGACTGGAACGTGGCGGACGTGTACCTGTACCGCAACCTCGACGTGTACGTCTGCGCGTGCCTGGAGTACGCGCCCCACGAGCGGTGGCGGTACGTGCGCGCGCAGATCGACCTGCCCGACGGCTACGAGGTGGTCAAGGACCTGCGCGGCGTCAAGTGGCTCAGGTCGCCCGACGGCCGGTACGCGAAGCCGACGGTGCCGTGGATCAACAACGGCACCGTCGAGTTCAGGTTCAAGGACGGCCCGATGGTGGCGATTCCCTACCACGAGGTGCGCGAGAACCCGCACCAGCCGCCGCTGCCGGGGTTGTGAGCGCGGCCGCCGGGAGCCCGGGACCCGGCATGCCGCTCAGCGCGCGGCGCCGGCGATGCCGTGGGCCTCGGCGTTGTCGAAGGCTTCCTTCCAGCAGGTCTCGTAGATGGCCTTGGCCTCGGCGAGCCAGTAGTCGCGGTCGACGGGCAGCGGGGTACCCCATTCGGCGCGCCAGCGGTCCAGCGAGGAGTCGTAGCGCATCAGGTGCGCGTACAGCCAGCCGGTGTCCGCGTCCTTCATGAGGGCCCAGGCGATCATGCCGGTCTCGTCGTCGAGGTCGATGCTCGCGTCGATCCAGTCGCATGACTGCACGCTCCAGCGCCAGTCGCGCCACATGAGGCGGTCGTCCGAGTTCACTTCGGTCGGGCCGCTCGAGTCGAGGTCGTCGGACCATTGGTCGCGGGCGGCGAGGATCCAGTCGCCGCGGTCGAGTTCCTCCGGGGTCAGGTCGACGCCCACGGAGCCGGTCGTGCGCCAACGGTCCCTGCCGTTGCGACGGAGGCGTTCGGCGCGCATGATCGTGCACACCATGGTGCCGTCGTCGGCCAGGATGGGTTCGGGGTCGGTCAGGACGAGCCAGGCGGTGTCCGGGTTGGGGCGCACGTGGGCCTCGAGGGTGTTGCGGTAGTGCTTGACCAGGTCCAGGTCGACCATCCACTCGTCGCCGTTCGCGTCCATGGTCCCTCCGGTCCCTCCTTGGGCCATGCACGGTACATGGCCACCGGACGGCATGATACGGCCATGGCACGGGTGGTGGGGGTGCACTCCGATGGCGAACACGGCGCCGGCGAACGCTCTTGGGACATCGGCGCTGTGCCCCGAGGATCCAGCTGAGGCGACACGGCGCGGGCATGGCCGCGTTCCCGCACCGATTGGACACCTTGCTGACCGAGTAGGCAGGCAGCCCTCGTTGAAGGCCGCCATGAGGACGCCCCCGTACCCCATGGCGGCCTTGTTCATGCCTTATCCGGGATGCCGGGCTTGTCCCGCAAGTGAGGTTGGGGGTTTATGTCCGTTTTTGATTGTGGCTTAATTATTGTTATTGCGATTGGTCTTGTTTTCACAATCGATGGTAGCGAAAAGGATTCAATTGGAATTTCGTGGGTGGTGATGCTGAAACGTTTTACGCTTTGGGTGTTGCTAAATATTTTAGCAATTATTGAGAGCGTTATACTGGCCGCGTCGGAGGCGACCGGTTCGGCACCAATGGGGATGCACGCGACGGGGGCCCTTACGACAGGAGGCTTACCATGACTCGACGGGTCACCCTCCGCGATGTGACGGAGGCTGCGGGCGTATCGCTCACCACGGCTTCGCTGGTGCTCAACAACCGTGCGTGCCGTCTTACCAAGGAGACGCGCCAGCGTGTGGCGGACGCGGCCACGATGCTGCGTTACGTGCCCAACCAGAGCGCGCGCAGCCTGATCACCAAGCGGTCCAACCTGGTCACCCTGATCGTGCCCAACATCGAGAACCTGTTCTTCGCGTCCCTGGCCAACGCGTTGGAGCAGGAGTGCCAGCGGCAGGGTTACGGGCTGATCATCGCCAATTCGGACGATTCGCGCGACCGGGAGCACGCGCTGATCGGCCAGTTGGTGGCGCGCGGGGTCGATGGCGTGTTCCTTATTCCCGCATTGGGTTCCTTCGAACGTTCCGAGGAGTTGCGGGCCGATGTGGCCAATGTTCCTTGCCCGGTGACGCTGCTGGACCGTATGGTCACGGGCGGTTGGTGCGATGGTGTGGGCTTCGACAACCTGCATGGCGGCAGCCATGCCGCGCAGTGCCTGTTGGAGGCGGGCCACACGCGCGTGGGCTGCCTGTCGGGCATCGGCAACGCCAACGGCCGGCGCCGCGGTTTCCTGGGCACGTTGGCCGAGGCGGCCATCGAGGTCGATCCCGAGCTGGACCTGACCGGCAACTACCGGTTCGACAGCGGCTATCAGGCCGCACCGGTCATGGCGGAGCATGGCGTGACGGCGGTGTTCTGCTGCAACGACCTCATGGCGTCGGGCATGCTGCGCCGCTTCCAGGAGATGGGGCTGAGGGTGCCCGATGACATTTCCCTGATCGGCTACGACAACATCCTGGGCCGCTTCGGGCTGCCCACGGACGTGACGACCGTGGAGCAGCGCATTGAGACGCTGGCCGCGGAGGGCTGGCGCATGCTGCTGTCGCGCATCGAGGGCCGTGACGCATCGGGCGACGAGCAGCCCTGGCTGTCCGAGCCGCGTTCCGAGCTGCTAGAGCCCAAGCTGATCACCCGCAGCACCGTGCGCACCATGCGGCCAGTACCTGCGATGGACGCCGACGGCGAATGGGCCTCCCCCGTGCGTAACGTGCCCGTGGGCACTGTCCCCGCGGGGGCGGCGTTGGCGGACGCACTCACCGTATAGGCACCCTCCGGTGAACAGTGAACCCGGTGGCGTTCAGGCCAGCTACGGCACCCCGGAGCAGGTGCGCGCCATGTTCGAACGCCAATAGGCACCCCAAAGCACCTGCCAAAGGCCCCTCCCGCCCGTGCGGGAGGGGCCTTTGGCAGGTAATGGGTTTTAGCGGCCCCTTACCACCATCCACGCCACGCAAGCTGGACGCCCCGTGGAAAAAACGATGGTGTTGGACACACCTCGGCGCGTTGACCAATACCCGTAAACCGTCCCCATTGGGAACATACCGACGCTGTACCGGCAGCCCTTACGACACAATGGAAAAGCCTATTCATCCCCCGGGGCGGACGACGCACCTATAGCACGCTAAAATGAGTCGGTTATTTCTGTGGGCGTAAGTATTTACCTTGAGTGAATTTGGTATTTTTAGCACTTTTTAGCCGTTTATCATGGATGCCATCGACGTTGATAAAACGTTTTAACCAGTTTCCGCTGGTAAAACGCTTATCAAAGAAGAGAATAATAGGATATTCAATTTACTGGTAGGAAGGCCCGTCACCGTGAGGGACCGGGACGACACCGGTGATGAGACTCTGGGACGCGCCAAAGGAGGCGCGCCAAGGACGGCGAAGACGCCGGCCGGCCACGGGAGGTGAGCAATTATGACCCAACTATCGCTCGTAGGGGTCTCGAAGATCTTCGGGCCCACGACGGTGGTGAACAACGTGTCCATCACCGTCGACCCGGGCAAGGTGCATGTCCTGCTCGGCGAGAACGGTGCGGGCAAATCGACCATCATCAAGATGATGTGCGGCATCTATCAGCCCGACGAGGGCCACATCGAGATTGACGGCAAGACCGTCACGATCCCAAACGTGGACGCGGCCCGCAAGTACGGCATCTCGGTGATCCATCAGGAGCTCAACATCGTGCCCGAGCTGTCCATCATGGAGAACCTGTTCCTGGGCGAGCTGCCCGGCAAGGGCGGCATCGTCAATCGCCGCGCCATGAAGAAGCAGGCGCAGGAGGCCCTCAAGGTCATCGGCCTGGAGGAGGACGTCACCAAGCCCATGCGCGAATTGGGCGCCGCCCGCCAGCAGATGGTCATGATCGCCAAGGCCCTCATGCAGAACTCCTCCATCCTCATCCTCGACGAGCCCACCGCCGCGCTCACGCGCAAGGAATGCGAACAGCTCTTCAAGATCATGGACGACCTCAAGGCCAAGGGCATCGGTATGGTGTTCATCTCCCACCACCTCGACGAGATCGACCGCGTCGGCGACGTCGTCACAGTCCTGCGCGATGGCCAGTACGTCGACACCATCGACGCCCATGCCCCCGAGGACGAGCTCGTCAAGCTCATGGTCGGCCGCGACATCGAGAACCAGTACCCGCGCGTGGCCCAGGAGCCCGGCGAGACGATGCTCAAGGTCAAGGACCTGTCCGAGGGCGATGTGCTGCACGACATCAACCTCGAGGTGCGCGCCGGCGAGGTCGTCGGCATCGCCGGCCTCGTGGGCGCGGGCCGCACCGAGCTGTTGCGCGCGATCTTCGGCGCGGACAACTACGACAAGGGCGAAGTCGACGTGTGCGGCAAGAAGCTGCCCAAGCACAACATCGCCGCCTCCATCGCCGCCGGCCTCGGCCTCGTGCCGGAGGACCGCCGCGGCGAAGGCCTCATCCTCGACGCGTCCGTCGCCGAGAACCTCGGTCTGGCCACCATGATCCCCACGGCCAAGGCCGGCATCACCGACCGCAAGGGGCAGGCCAAGCGCGAGGCCGAGACCGCCGAGAAGCTCAGGATCCGCATGGCCGGCATCAAGCAGTCCGCGGGTTCCCTGTCCGGGGGCAACCAGCAGAAGATCGTCTTCGGCAAGTGGTCCATGTCCAACGTCAAGGTGCTGCTCCTCGACGAGCCCACCCGTGGCGTGGATGTCGGTGCCCGCGTCGAGATCTATGAACTCATCAACGACGTGACCGCTTCCGGCGGCGCCGTGCTCATGGCCTCCTCCGACCTGCCCGAGGTGCTCGGTATGTCCGACCGCATCCTCGTAATGAGCAACGGCAAGATCAGCGGCGAGATGCCTGCCTCCGAAGCCACCCAGGAGAAGGTCATGGCCCTGGCCGTCACCCATATGGCCGAGGACAGCACCCCGGCGGCCTGATCCTCCCTCCCCTATCCCCACCACCAAACCAAACCCTTTCCTACGCGCAACGAAGCGCAGGCAACGAAGCCCAAGGACGGAACCCAAAATGACCGAAGCAAAGGCGGGCGGCCTCAAGACGAGCGGCGCCAACAACAACAAGCAACTCGACACCCCCAAGAACAAGAAGGACAACGCCGCGGCGCTCAAGACCTTCATCTCGCACAACGGTGCCCTCATCGGCCTGATCCTGCTGTGCATCATCCTGGCGTTCTGCACGCCGGCGTTCCTCACGGGCGCCAACCTGCTCAATGTCGGCATCCAGGCAGCCACCACCGCCATCCTGGCCTTCGGTGAGACGTTCGTCATCATCGAGGCTGGCATCGACCTGTCCGTCGGCGCCGTCGCCGCCTTCTCCAGCATGCTGGCCGCCTACACCGGCGCCAACATGGGCTTCCCGCCGGCGTTGACCCTCATCATCGGCCTGCTCGCCGGTGCCGCGTTCGGCGCGATCTCCGGCATGCTCAACGCCTGGCTGCGCCTGCCGTCCTTCATCGCCACCCTCGCCATGATGTCCGTGGCCCGTGGCCTGACCCTCGTCATCTCCGACGGCCGCCCGGTGTCCACCTCCGGCGCCGTGAACTTCTTCGGCTCCACCATCGTCGGCATGCCGGTCCCGATCCTCATGATGATCATCATGGGCATCATCGCGTCGCTGATCCTCAACTTCACCACCACTGGCCGTTCGATGTACGCCGTGGGCGGCAACATGGAAGCCGCTCGCCTCTCCGGCATCAACGTGCACAAGACCCAGTTCATGGTCTTCATCCTCTCGGGCATCTTCGCAGCCGTCGCCGGCCTCGTGATCGCCGGCCGCCTGCACTCCGCACAGCCGCAGGCCGCGGACGGCTACGAGATGGACGCCATCGCTGCCTGTGTCATCGGCGGCGCCTCCCTCGCGGGCGGCAAGGGCAAGATCTCCGGCACCTTCATCGGCGCCATCCTGCTCGCCGTCATCCGCAACGGCCTCAACATCCTCAACGTGTCCTCCTTCTGGCAGCAGGTCGTCATCGGCCTGGTGATCGCCGCCGCCGTCAGCGTGGACACCCTGCGCCGCAAGGAGGATGTGCACTGATCGCCACGAACCCTGCAACGAACCGATAACACCTTCCTTCCCTCTCCTTCGAGGTGCCGGCGGCCCTTCCGCCAGGAAAGCCGCCGGCACCCTGCCCACCTATCCCCTATTCATTTCCATCCATCTTCGATTCTTTTCCAAACCAACCAAACCACCCATCCGATCAATGGTGACCGGAAAGTCTGGTCCCGGCAACGACGCCGGGACCAGACCGGGGCCACCGAGAGCACACAAAGAAAGAAGACCATCATGTTCTCCGCATCCATGAAGAAGTTCGTCCGTGCCGGTGTCGCCGTGCTGTGCGCAGCAGGCCTGACCGTCGGCGCCGCGGCCTGCGGCGGCTCCTCCTCGTCCTCCTCGGGCGGCGACAAGGTTGCCCTGCTGGTCTCCACGCTGAACAACCCGTTCTTCGTCGACCTGCGTGACGGCGCCCAGGCCGAGGCGAAGAAGCTCGGCGTCGACCTCGTCGTCTCCGACGCGCAGAACGATTCCGCCACCCAGCAGAACCAGGCCGAGAATGCCGTCTCCCAGGGCGTCAAGGCCGTCATCATCAACCCCGTCGATTCCGACGCCGCCGCGCCGGCCGTGCAGACGCTGCTGTCCTCCAACCTGCCCGTGATCAGCGTCGACCGCTCCGTCACCGGCGTCGAGGTCTCCTCGCACATCGCTTCCGACAACGTCGCCGGCGGCAAGCAGGCCGCGGACCTGCTCGCCAAGGCCATCGGCGAGAAGGGCGACATCATCATCCTCGAGGGCACCCCGGGCGCCGCGTCCACCCGCGACCGCGGCGACGGCTTCAAGGAGGAGATCAAGAAGTACCCGAACATCAAGGTCGTGGCCGAACAGACCGCGAACTTCGACCGCTCCGACGCCCTTGACGTGACCACCAACCTCATGCAGTCCAACCCGAGCGTCGTCGGCATCTACGCCGAGAACGACGAGATGGCCCTCGGCGCCGTGCAGGCACTCGGCTCCAAGGCCGGCAAGGATGTCAAGGTCGTCGGCTTCGACGGCACCGAGGATGGCCTCAAGGCCGTCGAGGCGGGCACGATGGTCGGCACCATCGCCCAGCAGCCGAAGGTCCTCGGACAGGACGCCGTCGAGGCGGCCGTGAAGGCCATCAAGGGCGAGAAGATCGACAAGACGCAGTCCATCGACGTCAAGACCGTCACCGAGAGCAACGTCAAGGAGTTCATGTGACCGTCGCCGCCGCGACCGTCATGACGAACGCGCAAGGAGCACCATCATGCTGACCAATGGAGTCATCAACGCCCAGCTGGCCGCCGCGCTGGCCAAGCTGCGCCACAAGGACCGCTTCGTGATCTCCGACGCCGGACTGCCCGTGCCGGACGGCGTAGAGGTCATCGACCTGGCCGTCACCTACGGGGTCCCCCGCTTCACCGATGTTCTCGACGCCCTCGCCCCCATCCTCGTCCTCGAGGAAGGCACCATGGCCGACGAGGCCAAGGGCCACGAGCCCGAGCAGTGGGTCAAGGACCGCTTCGACGTCCCGATCACGTTCGTCCCCCACGACGGCGAGGGCGGCCTCAAGGACCTGGAACACGGCGTGAAGTTCGTGATCCGCACCGGCGAAACCACCTCCTACGCCAACGTCATCTTCCGCTGCGGAGTGCCGTTCTGACGCTCCCCCTTCTTCTCCTTTCTCTCTTGTAATGCGCGAAGGGGGTACCGGCCGACTGGCCGGTGCCCCCTTCGCGCATTTGGGATGGCAGGCTTTGGACCGCGACGCCATGGTGGGCTCCTTTCTCGGTCCGACGAAACTCGGCATACCATGGTGGGCATGGAGAGATTCGTCAAGACCTTCGACGCGTTGGGCGCCAACGAGCTGTACGCGATCCTGCGGGCGCGGCAGGACGTGTTCGTCGTCGAGCAGGAGTGCGCGTACCCGGACATCGACGGTAAGGATCAGGCGGCGACGCACCTGTGGTACGCCGACGACGCGCACCCGGTGGCCGCGTACTGCCGCGTGTTCGCCAAGCCCGACGAGCCGGGCACGATGGTCATCGGACGCGTGCTGACCACCGCGCGCGGCACCGGGCTGGGCGGCACGCTGCTGCACGACGCCGTCGGGGTGGCTCGGGAGATGGATCCGGACGCCACGCAGATCTGGCTCGAGGCGCAGCGGTACGCCATTGGGTTCTACGCGCGAGGGATTCCAAGTGGTGTCCGAGCCGTTCATGGACGATGGGATCGTGCATGTGGAGATGCAGTTGGAGTTGGAGGGGCGGTGAAGCCCGGAGGTCCGGGACTGCGCCCATCCCAAGGGGACACCACCCCGCGACCGGGGTGAGAAGCGCCTTGGAAAAATAGCCGATAACGATCCATATGTCAGATCGGGATTCCTGCCGCTTCCTGAGGACCAACGGGTCCCGTGTGCTCGCGTGGAGGATAAGCGTCCCGGAGCGGGCGGCCGGGAGCGTGTAGGGTGGTGGCCGGCATCCTGCTTGGTTGGGACTTGCGGGATGTCGTGGCATGGAGGGCCGCGCCGTGGGCAATGCCGGTGCGGCGTGCCATGCGGGGCCGGGGCCGTCCCCCTGTCGGGGATGGTCCCGGTTTCTTTTCCTGACGTTGTCAGGCGTGGCGCTGGTCGCCCGGGCGGTCGCCGGGCCAGATGTCCGCTTCGCTGATGGTGTTCAGGTGGCCGCATTCACGGCATACCCAGATGGGGTGGTGGTCATCGAAGCCGTTCTGGTCGTTGAGGTCCGCGTCGCACTGGTCGCAGTACCAATTCACGCCCGGGAGACGCTCGTTCCTGCTCATCGTCCCTCCATGGTCGTGTCCGTGACCGGCATGTACTCCCAGCTCTCCCCGGGCGCCGTCTCGAGGACGACACATACCCTGCCGGTGCCTTCCTGGTTGGTGTGGCGCAGATGCAGGTCGCCGTACGCTTCGCCGAAGCCGGCGCGCATGGCCTCGTCCAGCGCCATGGCTTGCGTAGTGTCCAGCTTGCCGTCCAGGTCCACCGTCACGCTCACCTTGCCCAGGGGCGCGCCCAGGGCGGCCGCCTCGCTGGCCGTCCGTTCGACGACCTGGCCGGCCTGCGTGCCGTCCCCGTAGACCATCTCGAAAGCGGCCGTGCGCGCCTCCTGGGCGCGCATCGCTGCCTTGATGCCGCCGCGGTGTTCGATGAGCTTGCGTGTCCGGCGGCGCTGCCAGCAGGTCGCCACGACCGCCACGACCACACCGCCCAGGGTGCCGGCCGCTCCCTTGGCCATGCCTTGGCGTTCCATCGCGACCATGAGCGCCTCCGGGCCGCCCAGCTGCTTCGCCAGCTGCGCCATCGCCGAGTAGTCCCATATCATTCCGTTCAGCTTGATCGCCATGTCCGTGTTCCCTTCTCGAGGCTCCCCCTCGCGGCCCTTTGCGGCCGCTGGGGTGGATGATGGGATCGATGCTACCGGACCGGAAACATGCTGCACAACGCATGTCGAGGCAAGAAAACCGCTTATTAAGGTTAGGGCGAAGTTACACTATTGTGCTTGGTCTGGTGCGAGTTTGCGCAGGTGCAGCAATGATTCGACGAGCAGTACGCCGGCCAGGTACATCGCATCGAGCCGGTCGTAGCGCGTGTTGATGCGCCGGAAGCGTTTGACCCACAGGAAGTGGCGCTCGATGTGGTTGCGTTCCTTGCAGACCTCCACATTGACCGGCCAGGGGTCCCTGCGGTTGCGTTTGGGCAGCACGTTGGGCACCAGGCCCATCGCCTCGGCGCTCAATCGGGTGCGTTCGCCCTCCCAGGCGCGGTCCATGTTGACCACTGCGCCCATGAACGCGCCCAGCCGGGCGAACAGGGGCAGCGCCTGCGGGCCGTCATAGCGGTTGCCGGCCGACAGGTGCACGGCCACGGGGAAGTCCCATGCGGCGCACGCGGCATGGATCTTGGTGTTCTTGCCGCCCCTGGACAGGCCCACATGCTCCTGGCCGTGGCTGCCGCGCCCCGTCATGGCGGCCGGGTCGACCTTGACGCTGGAGGAGTCCAGGTTGGGCCGGTCGGGGATGCCGTCGACCTGGATGCGCAGCCCGGCCATCGCTTCGAAGAGCCGTTCGGCAATGCCGGCGATCACCCAACGCCTCCAGCGCTGGTAGATGGTGCTGGGCTTGCCGAAGCAGGCGGCCAGCTCGTCCCAGTAGCATCCGGTGGAGAGGACCCACAGCACGGCGCACAGCACCGTGTAGGCGTCCACGCGCGCGTTGCCGCGCGGCGTGGGCAGCAGGTGGGCGACTAGGTCGTACTGTTCGCGGCTGATCAGCCGGCATCGCTTGGGCAGGTGGGGTGCGGGGCAGGGTTGGGCATAGGATGACACGAAGGACGCGGCTCCCTTTGTTCGCTTTTGGTTTGATCACCTTGAACAACAGGAACCGCGTCCCCTTTTGTTCCCGCGCGAGCCCACCGGCACACCGCGAGAAAACCGTTAGTGTAAGTTCCCCCTAATCTCCGACAATCATTTCATGGCCCTCCCAGCTTATCGGAACCGGCCTTGGCGCTCGTGCCTGCCTTGCGCCTTCCGGACCGATTCGGCACCGTCGCCTTTTCACTCGTGAATGGCGGCGGTGAGTTCCTGTATGTCGACGACCCCACGCTGCGCGTCAGCGTGCTCAACGACAAGGAAGTCCGGTACGAGGGGGAAGCCTATTCGTTGAGCGCCCTGGCGCAGAGCCTGCGTGGCGCAAAGAGCCTGCACGGACCGACGTTCTTCACCTACGAGGGCGAGCTGCTCACCGACAGGCGCGACCGTCTGGAGGAACCCGGCGACCAAGAGTGAGCCCGGCTGACGATTTGTACCGCCAGCCGGGTCCAGCGTGATCCATGATGGGTCAAGGACAGCACTTCCTTCTCGTAACGCTAGGCTGCCACCGGCTTTTCGTTGACACCCCTTGGGCCACTCTTTTCTGGAGTGAATGGTCCATCTGGCAGTGGCATTGCCTGACCCCGACTGGTTTTTTGTTACCATGGGCACACTATTCCGCCGGGCGAAGATGCATGGCGAATGACTGTCGAGGGGGATGACCATGGATGGCGCCATATTGCAGGTTCTGGATGGCCCTCCGCAATTGATGGCGGCCTCGTATGTAGAGAAACGGAGCCTTGGCGATCCAGGGATATTAGCCCAGTGTTTCCGATGCCCCTACTGCGACCGTCCGGTGCGGCCCTGCGCCATGCGCACCCCGGGCCAGAAGCCGCATTTCCGTCACCTCATCAACGATGAGGTATCGCAGCGATGTGACCTGTACCAGGAGAGAATCGGCGGCAATCCCCAGCCGAGGACGCCGGCGATGCCCATGTACCTGCGGCGAGATTTCCCAGCGGACGCCGAGGACGGCGACTTGGATCGCTTCCGACTGGAGCTTGGCGTAAGGCGCGTGCGTCGTTGGAATATCGAGCTGGAGAAGGAGCTACGGGAGGGGCAAGAGGCCATCATGGTTGACGGCGAGCCCCATGACTTGGCTTCCCTGCTTGCGGACCGGAGCGCCACCATCACACTGGTGAATCCCGACTTCGAGCTGTCCCGCCGGGTGCAGGTCCCCGAGCGTTGGAGGGATGTCGTTGGCGTCATGCGCGACCCGATTGGCCACGATTTGTTTGGGAAAGCCTACCTGTTCACGGATGATTTCGGTTCCAACGGCGGCCGCCGCCTGTTGCCTGGTGGGACTGTGCGCACGGGAGCCATGTATTACGCCTTGGTGTCTGGCATGAGGGCAGCTAGGGCCATGGCCGATGATTTCGACGTCGCGGAACCCGTCGGCCTCGTTCCCTCCCGTGGGGAGGGGATGGTCGTCGTGCGGTTCCTGGCCCGCTGGCAGACGGTCCGTCGCTCGCATGCTGACCGGTGGCTGATTCGGCAAGGGTTCCATCTGTCGTCCTTCGACATGGAGACGCAGCCCGTTTGGCCCCCGCAATTGCGGTCCAACGGCATCGATGAGCCTTTGCTGCGTGACGCCGGCATGGTCTACCAGGCACCCTTCATCCAGCGCGACGACCTGGCTTGAAACAAGCACCTGAATGTCTACATTTTCCGTCCGTACGCGGGAACTGCTCAAGGCCAAACGCGGGAACTGCTCAAGGCCAAAAAGCGGCATTTTTACAGGTGCTCTCCGTTTGCGGAAACCGGTCCACGTGTTCTCTCTACCTATATAATGCTGCGGCAAAAGAAAGCCACTGTCTCAATCTTCCGTCCTTTAGTCGTTCTGCTCATGACTACGGTCTCAACCCAGTATGCCGTTAACTTGGTCGGTATCTTGGTCGCTTATCTTGGTCGGTCACCGATCAAGTTGCTTTCTCTTGTACCTCTGATTTCGGCTGTTAGGCTCGTCTATCAAGACCTCATCTTTGATACAATGCCCGTACGTGCTGTTAGCCCGGAAACCATGCTGTTTCTGGGCTTTTCTGCGTTTCAAGGCATAGAGTGGGATCGCGTCTGTGGCCCTTGTATGTATATGTTGCTGTGGCTGCTGTAGTCAAAAGCGACACCTTCAATCTGCAATCGTTAAAAGGTATGGCTACCGTTGAAAGGTTTGGCTCTGTTAGACCAAGGTTGACTTAAAGAGCAACGAATTGAAAAATCCCGCCCACCAACTAAAGCAAGATAGGTGGGCGGGATTTTGTGGGGCTACTTCAGGGAGAGGTCCACGATAGCGTTCAGATGCGCGAGCAGTTG